>JAGQQW010000128.1:13186-15127 GCA_020426005.1 Planctomycetota bacterium
CGAGATCGCGACGAATTTCGGTGTCTCGAAGATCACGGTGCACGAGCACCTGACGCATCTCGAGAAGAAGGGCGCCATCTTCCGGCTCCGGGCCCGTGCTCGTGGCATCCAGGTCTTGCACGACCCGGATTCTCCCGAAGCGCTCGGGATCGAGCCGCAAAAGGAGATGAGCCTCCCGTTGCTCGGCAAGATCGCCGCCGGGCGACCGATCGAGGCCATCGAAGATCGCGAACTCCTCGATCTCGGCGAGCTCATCCCCCACGGGCCGAACCACTACTTACTCGAAGTTCGCGGCGACTCGATGATCGAGGATCACATCCTCGACGGCGACTACGTGGTCGTCGAACGGAGGGAGCACGCGCAGAACGGTGAGACGGTCGTCGCGATCATCGACGACAACGAGGCGACGCTGAAGCGCTTCTATCGCGAGAGTGGACACTTCCGATTGCAGCCAGCGAATACCAACTACCCGCCGCTGATTCGTGACCGTGTGCAGATCCGCGGGGTCGTCGTCGGCGTGATCCGGCAAGTCCGCTGAGCTCGGCCTCGCGGTCAGCGAAAGCTTGACCGGACAGAGGTTCATCCGCTGATCGCTGTGCGGTGACGGATCTCGACGCAGCGAGCCGGAACGGTCGTCGCGCACACGACGGAACCTCAGAAATCGATCTGATCCGTCATCCCGATCGCCGTGCCGTTGTCTCTCGCATCGGACGAGTTCGGGTCCTTCGGAGTTCGGCTCAACGCGTAGCGCGCAACAGCAGCATCGTCGATATCGCCACCCATCAGTCCCGTGCCGAAGCCCATCTCGCTCGAGCGGCCCCTCGTGCTGCTCGACGCCTGCGAGGCAGTGCCGGAAGCGGCACGTTCTTGTCTCCGCCGACTACGTGACGGAATGAGCAGATATAGGAAGACCGCAAGGGCCACGATCGCGATCACGATTTGTCCGGCCGTCATGATGGTGCGACTTCTCCTTGTTGCGTGGCGCGGTTGCATGGCGCGGTTGCATGGCGCGCCGACCCAACCCGGCCGAGGGATCTGCTCGTTCTAGCTCAAGCTATGACGCTTCGCAAATCGAGCGGCGGGGAGCCACGGGCGCTGGCGACACCCTACCATCGAATCGCTGACATCGAGTCTTGAACCGTCTCTCCGGATCGTCGTTGCTTTCTGTCGTACGCCCGTCCGACGCGGACTATGGGCGACCAGTTCTCCATGACACGATCGCAAGAGGAAAGACACCCATGAATCGAACAGCTCTCTGTTTCGCCTGTGCGTTTCTCTGCGCAGGGTTCATCAAAACGACACCGCTCGAGGGCGAGAACTCGGTTCTCCTCTCCGCTCCGACGGCAAGCGCCGTCACGACGATCGCTCCACTCGCAGGCGGCTCGATCATCGGCGCGGGACGGGCCATCCGAAGCTCGACGAGTGATCTTCGCGCCGCCCCGGGGCGCGAAGGCTCAAACGGCCGGGCCGCCTCCGAGCCACTCGTTCCGGGCGGCGGATCGATCCACGGCGGCGGATGACCGCCATATCCGCGGCACGGCCAGCACGAGCCGCTGCGGTGGGACGGACTCGTTCGTCGAGCTCGATGATTCTCGAGTTCGACTGTTCGACTCGTGGCTAGCACTTGCAGCGTGTGGAAACGACTCGGCCCTACACCGAGCACGCGCCCGTCTTCTTTACGAAGTTGCCAGGCTAGTGGGGTGTCGCAAACATTCGCACGGTTGTTTCCGGCCATCTGCACGCTTGGTGTCGTTGCGCTCCCTCGGCGTATCCCCGATACGCCGGCGTCCGCGCACCGAACCAGACGCAAAGCTGACTCGGAAACAAATCGTCCGAACTTCTGCGTCACCCACTCGTGTCCCGCGTCAGGAGTTCGTTGTATGTGTCGCAGCGCGTAGCGGCGTCTCTCGTAAGGCGCACGGACGCAGGCAGATCGGGAGA
>JAGQQW010000012.1 GCA_020426005.1 Planctomycetota bacterium
TACCGAAAGCCTCGGCGAATCGCCGATTCGCCTGCATTTTCGGTAGCCACCGAGACGGCGAAATCACGCACTCGGCGCGTGCCCGACTTTTTCAACACGCTGCTAAGGCCTTGGAATGAGCCCCGAATGAGAAGGGATAGCTGGTCCAGGTCCTCAGCTCAAAGCAGCAGCGCGACATCAGACCGCGGAACCGCGCGGCGCGCCATGGTCCGGCGCGCGGAAGGACCGACAAATGCAATCAACGCCTCGGTGTCACCGCACGAGGCGATACGATCGCGCGCAGCACCGAACTACCAGCGAGTCCAGCCCCGATGACGATCCGCGAACTCTCCCGCTTTGCTCCCGGCTCCGCCCTCGCCGAAACCCTCCGCGAACTCTGCCTCCGGGGCTTCCGCGGTGCCTCGGCCGCTCCGAAGGCGAAGTCACAACCCGCGTGGCACCCGATCCAAGAACGCGGCACGACGCTCTGGCTCGACACGGGGGACATCGACGCGGCAGAGGGACTGTGGTGCGAGGAGTTCGACGCGCTCACGACGAACAACACGCTGCTCAACAAAGAGGTCCAGAAGGGCATCTATGACGAGTTCGTCCCGGTTGCGGCCAAGGAGATTCGAGCCGTCGAGGCAGGAATCTCCGATCAGGACCTCGTGCTCGAACTCGCGTTCTGCCTCAACGCCCGTCACGGACTCGAGCTCGTCCAAACCTTCGGCGCTCACGTCTCCGTCGAACTGCACACGGACCTCGCCCACGACATCGAAGCGAGCGTCGCCTACGGCCGACGATACGCCGCGATTTGTCCTGACAAGTTCATCGTCAAGGTGCCGCTGACAGCGAGCGGGATCATCGCTGCGCGGCGCTTGTCCGACGACGGCATCCCGGTCAACTTCACGCTCGGATTTTCCGCGCGCCAGAATCTGCTCGTGGCGCTACTCGCCAAGCCGGAGTGGTGCAACGTCTTCATGGGCCGCATCAATGCCTTTTTGGCTGACAATGGTTATGGAAGCGGGGAGAACGCTGGCGAACGCGCGACACAAGCCAGCCAGCGAGTGTGCACCGAGATGCGCACTGCGGGTCGAAGCCCGACCAAGCAAATTGGAGCTTCGATGCGTTCGTTCGCGCAGGTGCCGGCTCTCGCCGGCCTCGACGTGTACACGATGCCGGTCGCGGTGGCGGAGGGTTGGCTGCAGAACGTCGGCGACGTCGGCGCCGGCCTCGGTCAGGAATTCGCGGTCGAATGGGCTCCGGGAGTCGATGCCGAGGGCGATGGACTCGAAGTCTTCTGGGACGTTTCCGACTACGACCAACGCGCCATCGAAGCAGCGGCGAGTTTGGATGTCGCGAATCTCGATGCAACGAGTCTCCGCGCCATCCTTGCGGAACACGGTGCACCGTCGTTCTTCCCCGAACTCGATGCAAACGACGAAGAACGCGTGAAGACCGACGGCAAAATCCCCGTGAAGGATGCCTGGCTCACCGGCGTTCGCGAAGGGCGCCTCGCGTGGGACACGATGTTGACGCTCGCAGGACTCGCGAGTTTCTCCGTCGATCAAGCAGCTCTCGACGCTCGCATTCGCGCACAGCTCTCGTAGCGGCGCATCGCACGACGAGTAGCGCTCCATGCGCTACCAACGGAGTCGCGCGCGCGTCTTTACATAGTTGTGTCGACGCGCACGGCGCGATCCTGTGGGCATCGATCGCCACCGTTCAGTGGTGCGCGAACAGTTGCCGATAGCAGCCTGCATGACCATGCAGAAGTTGCTGATCGTTTCGAGTCTCTTGTTGAGCGCATGTGCGAACACTTCGTTCCAAGCACTCGAAGCCTACGAACGCAGTGACTACACCGTCGCGTACCCGGAGTTCAAACGCCTCGCCGTGCGCGGAGATGCAGACGCACAATTCTTCGTCGGACTCATGCACGACGAAGGCAGCGGCGTTGATAAAGACAAGGTCAAAGCTTCACATTGGTACGAACTCGCGGTCGAGCAAGATCACCCTGCTGCGTGCAACAACCTCGGTCTTCTCTACTACCGTGGAGATGGTGTTCGCAAGGACACGGATCGCGCGATCGAACTCTACGAACGCGCCGCTCAACACGAGTTCGCACCTGCACTCACGAACCTCGGTGTCGTGCATCTCTTCGGGCACGAAGAAAACGGGGAAGTGCTCGGGCGCGACATCCGCGCTGCCAAGCGCTTGCTCGAACGCGCAGCCGATCTCGGCGAGACCAAGGCACTGAGGATCCTCGGCTTCATGCACCGACGCGGCTTGGGCACCGCGAAGAACGAAGATGCTTCTCGCGCCTATTACGAGCGGGCTGCGGCACTCGGCGACGAGACAGCGCATTACTATCTCGCGACACTCCTGCTCGGGCTCGAGTCCGATTCGCGAGGATCGAGTGCGGTCTCTCCCTCCGGTTCGGATACCGAACGCGGCGTGACGCACATGCGTGCTGCTGCGGGCAGCGGGCTCGCAGCAGCTCAGTACGGTATGGGGATGATCTACTTGCGCGGGATCGGGGTGACCGAGGACCAGGTCGCTGCACGCGACTGGCTGCAGCGCGCCGCTGAACAAGGGCTCGTCGAAGCCGAGGGCAAGCTGCGCACGATGGCAGCAGCCAAGCCGACTGGTCCTGCTCGGTAGGACGGCAAGCGGCTCAAGTCTTCTGTGCTTGCGTGCGCGCGAGTCGCTCGAAGTCCTTGAGCAACTGCTCGACACTTTCTCGCTTGTCGATCTGCTGAGCGGCTCGCAAGAGTTGCGCCCCCTCGGCGAAGCGCTTTTCACGGCCGAGCACTTCGGCGTGGCGAATCTTCGCGTCGGCGGCGAACTCCGGGATGCTCTCCGCTCGCTCGAAGTAGTCGACCGCCTTCTGAGGCTCCTCGCGGGCGTAGTGCCTGCCGAGCAGGATCAACGCCTTGCCATCGAGCGGATCGAGCGTGATGAGCTCTTCGAGGATCTTCGCGTGTTCGTCGCCGCCATTGCCGGAGGCCAACGCAAGACTCGCGCGCACGCGGAGCACTTGCTGTTTCTCGGCCTTGTCGAGTGAATCCCCTCGCGTTTCTTCGACACCGCGAAGCAGCATGCGGACATCGTCCAGCGCTTCGGCGCCGACCATGAAGCGCGCGACGTTCATCGCACTCGAGATCGAGCCGCGGCGGTCCTTCTCGAACGCGCGGACGAACGCCTTGGCGGACAGGTTGAAGAGCTCTTGCTTGGCGTAGATAGCACCGAGCAGATTGAGCGTTTCTGCGTTCGCACCACCGAGCCGATCCACGACTTCGAAGTTCTCGCTCGCACGCTCGAAGTTCTCGAGATTGGCATACGCTCTTCCCTGCGCGAGCCACAGCTCCGTCGAGTCCGGATGCTCGCGAATCAGTTGTTCGAGCAGTGCGATCGCGTCTTGGAATCGCTCTTGAGCGAAGAAGCTCTCCGCCAAACCCTGCTTCCAACGGCCATTCTCGGGATCCAGCGCCATCGCCATGCGGAATGCGCTCTCGGCGGACAGCGGTCGCTCCTTCTTGAAGTGTGCGATGCCGAGGATCCCCCAGAGGATTCCGTCTCCACCACCGAGCGCGATCACGCGCGAAGCGGCTTTGACGGCGTTGTCGAACTCGTTGGCCTGGATCGCGGCGTCAGCCATCGCTGTCCAGGCCCGGCGAAACCGCGGGAACTTGTCACACGCTGCCTGATAGATAGGTATGGCTTCGCTGTGCTTACCCTGCTGTCCGAGGACGTGCGCGAGCATGAAGTCGACCGAAGCGCTGCAGTCGGGAGTGCGAAGACTTCGGGCAACACGCTCGGCGCCGTCGAAGTCCGGCGGCGTCTTGCCGATCAAGTCGAGGACTTCGACGAGCTTCTTGCGTTCTTCCTCGGGGATCGTCGGCTCGACGTCCGTCTCGGCGACCCAGCTGTCGAGAACTCTCTGTCGGAACGCCGGGCTCGAGAAGATTGCACGCTCCGACGGCGTCAAGAAATCGTCCTGCCGTGCCGAAGGCGCGGGACTCGAAGTCGGTTCTGCCTCGACTCGCGTCGCCGACGGCGTCATCGCGAGTGCAGGCGTGAGCGAAGCCGTTTCGGAGGAACTCGGTTGCACCGCCACTTCGCGTTGCGTCGTACAACTCACGATCGTCGACAAGGCAATCGCCGGAATCACGGAGATACGCATGCTGGACCTACTCATTTCTTCTTGAACGACATCGGGAGCTTCATTCGCGAACGAACGGGCTTGCCCTTCTTCTTGCCTGGTTCGAATTTCCATCGGCGAATCGCTTCGAGCGCAGGGCGCGAGAAGCAATCGTGCGACGCGCTCTGCACGCGCGGCTTTTGTACGTTGCCGTTCTCGTCCACCTCGAACAGCAGCACGACCTCGCCCGGCAACTGTCGTCGCATCGCATTGTCCATGCGGGCTTCGACCTTGCGCGTTGCTCGTGGCTTCTGATCGAGATCGGCGAACGCGATCGAATCGTCATCACTACCCGCGGCACCGACGAGTGCGTCGATCTTGAGACCGAAACCACCGTCGGCCCAACCGCTCCCCATGCTGGCACCGACTGCGATTTCGAGCTGCGACAGGTCGAGCGCTTCGACCTCTTGTGGCGTTTCTTGTGTCTCTTCGGGTTCGGGCTCTTTCTCCGGCTCCGGCTCGGGCTCTTCCGTGTCCTCTTGCTGGAACGACACGTCCATCTTTCGAATCTCGCGATCGGGCTCCGGAATCTTGGTGATGGCTTGAATCACCGGGAGCACGAAGAACAGCAGGAGCGTCAGACCGAACGAGAACACCATCACGGTCATTCCGTGACCCAATCGTCCGAGCCAAGTCGACTTCTTCGAAACGAGCACAGGTTCACCCCTTGCCGAGCATCGTCGACGAATAGACCTTGTCGGCGCCCGCGAGCTTGGCTTCGTCGATCACTCGAATGAGGATCCCGGACTTGGAGGCCTTGTCGGCTTGGATGATCACGGGGATCCCCCGCTCTTGCTGCACGAGTCGCGACACGGTCTGCCGCACGCCTTCGATGCCGATACTACGACCGCCGTAGACGACGTCGCCTGCCTCGGTGATCGCGATGAGGATGCTGTTCTTCTCGAGCTGACTCGACGAGGCAGCTTGCGGCTTGTCGACCTCGACGCCCGTCTCCTCGACGAACACCGTCGTCACGATGAAGAAGATGAGCAGGATGAACACACAGTCGATCAGTGGCGACATGTCGATTCCGACATCCGCATCATCCGACGTGCTCTCGCTGAATCGTCCCATGGTTGCTTACTCCTGAATGTCAAGAAACGGCACGTTGAAGCAGCGCAGCGATTTCGTTCTTCGCTGCGGTCTCGACCGCGCGTTGTTCGTCGGCGGACCTTCGACGATGCAGCAATTGAGCGCAGACGGTCTCCAAGTGTGCGAGGAAGGCTCTGTAGTGTTCGAAGTTCCGACTCAAGTAGTACTGGAAGTAGAGGCCCGGCAATGCGACGACGAGTCCGGTCTCCGTCGTCACGAGAGCTTCACTGATGCCGGACGCGATCATGGCCATCGTCTTGTCGCCGCCGGAGCCGGTCGCCAACGCATCGAACGTCGTCAACATCCCGGTCACCGTGCCGAGCAGCCCGACGAGCGGTGCGGCACTGACGCAGATCTTCATGATCTTGAGATCGCGCTCGAACGGCGCAGCCTCCGTCTGTCGCAACTGCGCGAAGAAGAACGACGTTTCCTTGATCGTCTTTCCGCCGGTCACGAAATCGAGGATGTCGCCAATACGTCCCGCCCGTCCACGGGGTCGCTCGATCCACGTCCGCCACTGGTCTTCGGGCACGTCGCTGTAGCCGAGCGCACGTAGCCTCAGCCACGTGTGCACACCGATGCCGAGCATCGCGAACGCGATCACCGCGATCGCCCACATTGCCCAGCCGCCACTGATCCAAATGGCTTCCGCCTCGGACCAGAGACGACGGAACCATGCGAAGACCGCGTCCATCACGAACCGACCGACTTGCGCGAGATACGGGAGACTTCGTCGCGTTTCGCTCCCGACAACGGGCCGAGCATCTCGCCAAGGATCTCTTGCACTTGCTCGCGCACGAGAACGGGGTCCGGTGCCGCGGCGACGTGCAGTTCGTCGTCGACGCTGCTGCGCTTCTTACGATCGGGCTCGAACGGCGACTTGCCGACCTGGTTGATGAACTCGATCGCGGTCGTCTCCATCTCGCCGCTGATGTTCTTGGCCTTGCGCGACAAGTAGGCGTGGAGCAGCAAGCTCGGGATCGCGACGATCAGTCCGAACTTGGTCGTGATCAGCGCTTCTGAGATACCGGAGGAAAGGTCTTGTACTTTCCCACCGCCGAAGATCTGGAGCAACTTGAACGTGTTGATGATCCCGGTCACCGTGCCGAGGAGTCCGAGCAGCGGCGCCGAAGCCGCGCTCAGCGCGATGAAGGGCAACATGCTCTGCAGCTTGAGGCGCGTCTTGAGCACGATCTCGTACATCACTTCTTCGATGAGCTCGCGTGGCTGCCGTAGGTTATCCACGCCGGCCGCGAGCATGCGGCCCACCGGCCCCTTCATGCCGCGGACTTGATCGATGGCCCCAGGCTCGTCGTGATTCGCGACGGCTTCGAGCAATGCCCGAACCTGTCGGCGCGACGGACGAGGAACGAGCGTCAACGAGATCCACTTCCAGATCGCGATCAGCAACGCGATGCCAGCGAGCGCGAAGATCGGGATCATGACGGCCCCGCCCTTCTGCACGTGTTCGAGGAACGTCTCTTCGGTCGCTGCGATCTTCGATGCATCGCCCAACGTCGGATCGAGCGGAACGATGCCGCCACGATTCGCGAAGAACTCGTTCGTGACCTTGACTTGGACCGGGTCCTTGAACTGCGCGATCGTGGGCTCCGGCGTCGCGTTGAGTCGCTCTTCGGCGATTCCGACTTCGTTCCCACTCGCAGTGCGGAAGACCGCGATCGGACCGATCAGGGCAACCGCGCCTTCCGTCAGCGCGCCGGACGAATCGATCGCGACACCCTTGAAGATCGTTCCACCGATGCCTTCGTCGAGACGATCGATCGAGGCGGACACGACGCCGAGCTCTGCCTCGTAGATCTTGTCGTTGGACAGAGTCGTGTTGCCTGCCGCGACCTTCGCCTTGTTGAGCACATCGGCGAAGCGCTGCTTCTCCGTGATGTGCAGTCTGCCCGCGAAGTCACGCCGGAACTCGTCGAACAGCCCCCTCAGGACCGCGGCATCACCCTCTTTGCGCTTGAGCTCGGTCGTGAGATTGACGATGCGTTGGCTCTCGGTGTCATTCTTGCGGGCGGCCTCGTTGAAAGCTTCGCGCGCGAGCCGGACCTTCTCCTCGAGTGCGCTCAGCTCGCTGCCGAGTCGGATCTTCTCGGGAGCGATGCTCTCACGAAGAGTCGCGAGTTCTTTCGTCCGCAGTTCGAGCTGCTCGACGAGCTTCGTAGCCGCATCGTCGAAACTCCCTTGCGCGTTCGAAACACGTGCATTCGACACGATCATCGTGAGCACGCAAGCCACTCCGAACCAACGGCGACTCGCCTTCGGTGTCGGACACGAATCATGCAACATTGCTGTCTTCATGGTTGCCGCTCCTGCCTCACTGAATGCGCACGGGAACCGAAACGTACTCAGCGGTCTTCTTGCCCTTGGCGATATCGACGAGCTTCTTGATCGCTTCTCCGGACTCCGTCTTCGGGATCCAGGTCCACTCGCCGTTCGTCGAGGTCCCGATGCCGGCCACCGAACCCGACTCGTCGGAGTAGAACGCCTGACCGCAACCGAAGTACACGGTCGTCACGGCGACGCTCCTTCCGTCGCTCGCAACGCGAATCTCGGGTGCCGTCGTGATCTCTTCGTGGAACCGATTGATCAACTTCAAGCAACCGGCGACGAACGAAAATCGAGCCGCGATCCCCAACTTGGTCTCTGCGCCTTCTTTGGGCATCGCCGCGAGGATCGACTCGATGCGCTCTCGCGCGACGAGTGGCAATCGCTTGGCGATCGCGCGAACGCGTGTCTCGAGTTCGCCGATCGACGCTTCGATCACCTCGTTCCCGCTCGCGAACGACGCGACCTTCTCGCTCAACTCACCGGTCGACTTGTCCGATTCCGTGATCTTCGCCTGAATCTCGGTTGTTTGTTTCTCGAGTGTCGCGGCTTCGTCACGGAGAAGATTCATGCGCTCCTCGATCAGCTCCTTCTTGAGCATCCAGTCACGCTTCTCGGCCGAGATGGCCTTTTCGATCTCGGTCAACTTTTCCAACGCCGCCCGCGTCGTCGACAACTTGTCGGCCGTGCTGCCTTGTGTGTCTTGGCGCGCATTCGCCCCAAGCGTGGCAATCACGCCGCACGAAAGCGCCAATCCGGCGATCAGCGCACTGAGTTTCGATCGGTAATTCATGACAGTTCTCTCATCAGAAGCGGATTTCTCCGGTGATGCTGATCGTGTAATCGATCCCCTTGGTGAATGACGTTTGCGTGGCGTCGTCGCCGATGTAGTCCGACCGGTAGACAGTCTTGATCTTCGGGTTGGTCAAGTTCTTCGCCTGCATCTTGAGCGTCACGCCTTCACTCAAGCGCTGGGTCCAGGAGGCATTGAGCGTGTCGAACTCCCGCGCGTAAATGCTCGGAATGAAGTTGTTCACGGACTGCCCTGGACCGGCGATCAAGGTGTCCCCATTGACGGTGTAGAAGACACCGAACTGAGCACCGAAACTGTCGAGGTCGTAAGTCGCGAAGACGTTGAACAGATACTCCGGAGCATTCGTCATGTCGCGCGTGCGCATCGGCACGTTGAGCTTGACGAGGTCCGCTTGCTCATCTTCCGGCAACGTCACCTCGCTATCGATGAACGTCGCGTTCAACCCGAGCGTCAATCCGTCGAGTGCGCTCAAGAAGTGCCCGATCCTGTGCCTCGTCTCGAGTTCGTATCCTTCGAGACGACCCTCGGGATAGTTGACGGCCGTCGTGAAGTTGAACGTGCCGATGCGCTGGACGTACTCGATCGGCTTCTTGATGTCCTTGCGGAACCACGATGCCGAGAACAATCCCCCGTCGTACGGCCTGTAGTCGAGACGCAGGTCGTAGTTCTCGACATCGCTGATCTCGAGCTCGGGATTCCCGATGAAGATCGGTCCACCCAAGAACTCCTGTTGGATGATCGGCGTGATCTCCTTGAACGTCTGGCGGGCGATCGTTTCGTTGTACGACGCGCGGAACGTGATCGAGCTCAACGGATCCGCACGCAAGGCGATCGACGGCAGCTTGTTTCGCTGGTCGATCTGCACGTCCGCGTCGCCCGGATTCAAGACGACGCCATTGGGTGCACCCTTCGGGAACCAACGAGCGTCTTTCTCGGCATCGTTGATGATCCCGATCTGCGTTCGCTCGACGCGCACACCACCGATGAGGCTGATCCACGACGTGAGCGGGAGGTCGAGCATCGCATAGTAGGCGTCGATGTCGATGCTGCCGTTGTAGTCGACGTCCTCGGTCGACTCGGTGATCGGGTGATCTTGGTAGCGGAAGATCGACGTCCAGTGCTCGCCGAAAGGCCCGCTCCAAGACGAGTTGTCCGAGAAGTTCGAGAAGCTGTCGAGATTGAACGACCTGTCGACTTGGTCACGGAACCAACCGACCTTGATCGCCCCTTCGCTCTCCGTCCATTGCTTGAACGGCAACTTCAAGTTGGCGATGTACTGTTCGCTCGTCTCGTCGATCTCCTTCCAGATGCGTTGCAGGTTGCCGAGCGTGAAGTTCGCGCCCGGCTTGTATGGCGTCCAAACAGGTGGCACGTCGAACGAGCCCACCTTGTAGCCCGGAGTCCACGCCGCGCCGAACTGTCGTTTGTCCGGCTGATCGAAGCTCGAGTTGCTCTTCGCGAAGGTCCAGTCCAGTTCTGGATCCAGGATCGTCGCGCCCTCGGGTGCGAGATCCAACGTGTGCTGTCCATGGAACTGCAGCGTGTCGGTGTCGCGCTCGGTGTATTCGAGGGTCTCGAGACGGATATAGGGAGCACCGGTCAACTCGCTTCCGAAGCTACCGAAACCGGGGCTATCCGGATTGTCCGGATCGTGACCGGGATAGAAGTGCTCCTTACCGCGCGTGTCCTGAGCCATCGTTGCGCGATCTTGCGCGTTGTGGGTCTGCAAGAACGCGATGCTGAGTTTGTGGTTGTCCGACTCGATGCCGACGGTCGCGAGCCCGCCCCACTCGACGGATTGTGTGCCGCGTGTGACATCGTAGAGACCGGTGTAGAAGTCGCCGCCAGACGCCGAGCCTTGGAACGTGCGTGGTGACAGCTTCGCACCGCGCTTCTCGACCCAGAGAGAATCATCGATCCCGTTGTCGTAGAAGCTGCTGTCGCGCTCGTAGAAGAGCGTAGCGAATCCACCGATCCGAACGCCGTCATCGAGCTCGCGCATGGCTCCGATGGCCGTGCCGAGCTTAATGTCGAAGGGCGCACGCTGCCGGGAAACGCCGACAGCGCCCTTCCAGTTTTCTCCGAACCGATCTTCCTGGATGTTGCGACGCCCGTCGTCACGACCGAGGAAGGACACGCCACCGCCTTCGTAGCTCAGATACTTCGTGCGCCCGGTGACCTGCGAGTTGTAGCCGGTCTGCACCGAGTAGCTCACGAAGAACGGCTTGTCCGGCACGCCCTTGAGGCGCACGTCGACGGCACCACCCGAAGCGTCACCCTGCTGATCGGGAGTGAACGTCTTCTGGACCTGAATGCTGTCGATGACGGTCGACGGAAATTGATCGAGCTGAACGGCACGCTTGTTCTCGTCCGCGGTCGGCAACCGAACGCCGTTCATTTGCGAACTGACATAGCGATCGGGCAAACCACGAACGACCGGCGACTTGCCGTCCGGTGCGACGGTCGCACCGGCGATCAAACGCATTGCAGACGCGGCATCGCTCGCCCCTGCCTTGCGCATGAACTCCGCACTCACCGCGTCGAGCGTCGCCGCACTCTTGAAACGGATCTCGAGGAGTCCAGCCTCGTTCCCGCCACCGAGATCGAGGAAGTCCTGAACGACGAACTCCTCCATCACCGTGAAGTCACCAACGAGCGCGACTTCGACTTCTTTGACGTCGCCCGACAGCACGGTGACGGTCCTCACCTGGCCGATGTAACCGTCCTTGGTGAAACTCAACGTGTAGGTACCAGGCGGAACATTGGGCATCGTGAAGTTGCCCTGTTCGCCCGACTCCACCTTGCGCTGTAGTTGGACGAT
The DNA here is from genome assembly GCA_020426005.1 of Planctomycetota bacterium. Classification (GTDB taxonomy): domain Bacteria; phylum Planctomycetota; class UBA1135; order UBA1135; genus JACKHW01. The sequence goes on from JAGQQW010000012.1 coordinate 11,251, forward strand.
CGTGACCGTCGCGCCGCCGAGTGGAGCTTCGAAGTCCTTGTCGGTCACGATCCCACGAATCGACCCGACGGGATCCTGTGCAAGGAGCCTCGCGCACGGAACGGTCGCGAGAACGGAGAGAAGAAGTGCGTCGCGTCTCACCACGGGTCGCCGAGTCCATCGCGGATCGCTTCGAGGCGTTTCCAAAGAGCCGTGTCCGGCTCACAGTTGTTGGTCGCGAGCGAACAGCACGTCGCAGCGAGATCGTCGGCGCGTGGCCGGCTGTTGGGGTTCTCCACCCCGGCTTCGGCAGCTCGCGCGTAGGCAGCGAGAGCTCGCGGTTGGTCCCCCAGCGCGTGCCATGCTTCCGCGATCGATCGCAGACATTGGGCACGATAGATGTTGACGATCGCGTCGAGCTTGTCCGTATAGAACTGCTCGGTCGTCTCGAGTTCGGTCCTCGCTCGCGTCGGATCACCTGCCCGAGCCATCGCGATCGCGACGCTCGCCCGGAGAGGCACTTCGTTCTCGGGCAACCAGCGCCCTTCGTGAAGAAGTCCTGTTGTGGATTTCACGATTCGCGCAGCCTCGTCTTTATCATCGTGTCGCGAAGCCGCGTCGCTCAGCTCGAGCAAGAAGCCGATGCGAATCTCGAGCGGCAGCTTCGTCTTGCTCTCGGTCACGAGCGCATGGAGCTGATGGCGCTTCTTCTCATCCGCGTAGAAGCGGTCGTAGAGGTGAATACACGTCGTGAGCGCGGTTCGAATCGCTTCGAACTCCTTGGTCTCCAACGCACCCTCGACCCTCTTGATCTCGGCGTCGTACTGGCTTTCGGGCAGCGTCTCGGCGAGCACCTTCGAGATGTGAATCTGCTCGCTGGCTTCCTCGATCGCCTTGCCAAACTTCGCGACATTCTCGTCGTCTTCGAGAAGTCGATACACACGCGCGACGTGTGCGCGAATCCGGTCGGCTCTCCAACTTTGTTCGGCGCCTTCTTTCTTCGCGCCTTCGATCCGCTCTTCTGCAAGAGCCAGGAACTGGCGGCTTTCGGATGCGAAACCGTGTTCGAAACACCAAAGCGCGAGATCCGCGTAACCCACACCTGCACGCCAGTTGGCGATACCGGCGATGTACCGCTGAGCGATCAACGGTTGATCCAGCTTCAGTGCCGCGTCTACGACTTCGGCTTGCGTCTTCGATCGACTCTTGATGTGCGGGTCGATCGGATACTTGGACGCTCCCGTGAACGCGATCTCGAGAAGGTCCGTCCGCCACTTGGCAACGTCGAAGTCGTGCAGCTCCTTCTTCGATTCGCAAGCTTGCAACAGCAGTAAGGCCGCAATCAGCGTGCGAGGGATGCGGAGGTGCGGCATGACAAACAATTCGCTCACGTGACGTCGAGTTCAGTTCGGTGCAACAAGCCGCTCACGAGCACGGGCGCGCGTGAGCGGCTCAGGGGCGCACAGATCTACTGTGCGCAGCAGATCACGAGCGCGTCGCGCGGACGCCGTTGGTCGCCGTGAAGCCCTGCGGGCCCGTCGCGTCGATGATCCAGGCCTGCATGTAGAAGTCGAGGTTGCCCGGAGCCGAAGCCGGCACCGTGCCCGCGAGGTTCTGCGCGCCGTTCGCGTTCGTGAGGAACGAGAGGGTCTGGAGCGGGAACGGAACGAGGATGCCACCGAAGAACGGCAGGTCGAGGCGCGTCGCGCCGATGATCAGGAGACCACCGGTGTTCGGAGCCGCGTTCGAGATGTCGAACGAGAACGCCGTGTTGGGAGCGAGCGTGCCCGTGCCCGAGAGGACCGGAACGCCAGTCGCCGTGCTCGGCGCGCCGGCGTCGATCGGCGTGTAGGACGACTTCGGCGTGATGCCGTAGGCTTCCGAAGCGGTCCAGCCGTTGAGCCAGCTGATGCCCGGAGCAAAACCACCGCGGTACTGAGCCGGGGTGAAGAAGCCGTCTGCCGGCGCGAAGCCGACCGACTTGAGGGCATCGCCCGCCGGACGCGGGTCGAGCATCGTGACGCGCGTCGTCGGCTTGCCGCCCTTGAGCTGGATCGCGCTGCGCATCAGCGCCTTGATCGGCATCGCCGTCGCCTGCTGGATGTTGTTGTTACCCGTGGTGAAGACGCCGCGAGCCGTCGCTTCGTTGTAGGCCTTGGATGCGTTGTTGTTGTAGGTGACGCAATCGAGCATCTCGGCGAGCTTGCCGGAGGTCTGCGCCATGTAGAACGCTGCCGGGTTCGACGGTGCGTTGACGGTCGAGTAGACGTTGTAGTTGGTCGTCCAGGTCGCCGGCCAGCTCAGCGTGCCGTTGTAGCCGTAGCCGAGGCCACCGTCGCCGTCGATGTTCTCGAAGAAGACAAGCTCATCGCCGAGATCCATGAAGACGCAGTTGTGGTACTGCACGCGGGCGTTGTCCCGCCATGCCGTGCCGTGGTCACCCGAGTTGGGCTCACCGATTGCGGTGAAGTTGTAGATCGCGCCCGTCGTGACCGGCTGGTAGTCCGACTGCTCCGCGCCGTCGGTTTCGAAGCAGTTGTCGCCAACGCCCGAGCCCTGCTTGGCGTCGAGGCTGTAGCCCTGGACGATGAGGCCAAACTGGGCCTTACCGCGCCAGCCCTGGTCGATGTCGAAGCTGTCGTCACCGATGTTCCAGATCGAGACATACTTGAGGTTGACCGTGCCACCCCAGATCTCGATGCCGTCGTCGACGTTGTTCATGATCTCGACGTGGTCGATGTCGGTGCCGCGACCGATACCGCCGAGCGAGAGGCCGTTGAGCTCGTTGCCGAGGCCGATGACCTTGCCGCCGTAGCGGAACGAGACGTGGCTCAGCGAGCCGCTGTCGTCGTTGTCGTCGCCACCACCGTAGAGGACGTTGGGGTCGAGTGCGCTGGTCGGCGTCAGACCTTCCATCGTGCCGACGTTGCTCGCGCTCGGCGACGGGCTGTTGACACGCGAACCACCCGGAACGTCTTCCGAGATGTAGGCCTTGCCCATGATCGTGAGGTTGCCCCACTCGTTGGCGGACTCGCGCCACGCACCAGTCTTGGGGTCGTTCCCGGTCCACGTCGCGACGTCGGCCTTGGACGTGAAGATGATCGGCTGCTCGGCGGTGCCCTGAGCAATGATCTTCGCACCGCGGGTGACGGCGAGGCTACCACCGACGTTCGTGTCGCTGGCGATGATCGTGCCCGGCTGAATCGTCAGCGTGGCACCGGGGAGGACGTAGATCTGCTTCTGCAGGTTGTAAGTGTTGTTTGCGGTCCAGGTCGTCGAGGTGGCGATGTCCGCGGTCACCTTGATGTCCGACTGAGCCATCGCGGCGCCCGACAGGGCGAAGGCGACGGCCGTAGCGATTGCGTAGTTCTTCACGTTCGTGAATCTCCAGGAGGGGTCGATTCGCGGAACGCCGGGGGGCTCGAAACGAGGCTTCGGACCGAGGCGCTCCAGTTGGCGCGAGCAAGGTAGGAACGCTTTGTGAACATCGCGAAAAGACCAGACGAAGCCTTCGCGAGAACCGAACGTAAAGAACTCGTGAATCCGCGCCGGTTACGCCGGATTCGAGTCCCCACGACGCGCTATCGAAAGAAGCGACGCCGCAGTCGCCATGGCACGACCCGAAGCAGCACGAGACTCACGACCGCCATCCACACGACGCTGCCCCACATCGAAGTCGTGACTTCGCCATGACTCAGTCCACGACACACACGTACGGCGTGATACAGAGGTGTGAACCAAGCGATCTCCTCGCCGTGCGCGAAGCGATCCACGGGATAGAAGATGCCGGAGAAGAGGAAGAGCGGCGTCAACCAGAGCGTGTAGTAGAACGAATAGAGGTCGATGACGCGGATGCACGACGTGTAGAGCTGACCGATGAGCGCGAACATCGCACCGATCAGCGCGAGCATGACCGGCAACAAGAGCGCCCACGGACTCGTGACTATGGACGTCCCGAAGAGGCTCATCACGCTCACGACGATCAAGAAGACGACGCCGTACATCATGGCGCGCACGATCGCCCACAGGAGTTCGCCGAACGCGATGTCTTGGATCTGCGCCGGCGTCGCGAGGTATGCGTCGTAGAGCTTGGCGAACGTCATCCGTACGAACATGTTGTACGTCGTCTCGAAGGACGCGCCGTTCATCGCGGCCGACGCCATCAGGCCGGGCGCGAGCCACGCGATGAAGTCCTTCCCCTCGAGGCCTTCGCGCATGTAATAGCCGAGACCGATTCCGAGACCGAGCAGATACAACACCGGTTCGAAGAAGTTGGGCAGGATGTTGAGCCACCATGTCCGACGATAGTCGGTCGCGTTGCGCATGAAGACCGCGAACGCCATCCGCAGATCGATGTCACCGGGCAACCTCATGAGAGTCCGTGCCCGGTCAGCGAGAGGAAGACGTCTTCGAGATTGGCGGAGCGAACGCGCGCGTCGGTTCCGTCACGGAGTTCGAACAGGCGGCGCAAGAGCGCTTCGCCATCCGCGCCATAGAACAGGAGTCGATCCGCGAGCTCGACGCGTGCGAGCGCGACCGGGCCGAAGTGCTCGTGCAGCCGGCGGCGCTCGGCAGCTTCGGGAACGACGATCTCGAGAACCTGCGGCGGCACGTTGTCCGCGATCAGCCCGGCGGGCGTGCCTTCTGCCACGATCTTCCCCTCGTCCATCACGACGAGTCGATCGCACAGCTTCTCGGCTTCGTCCATGTAGTGTGTCGTGAGAACGATCGTCGTACCACGCTCCCCGAGCGCGATGAGCTTGTCCCACAACGCGCGGCGCGCCCTCGGGTCGAGACCGGTCGTCGGCTCGTCGAGCACGAGCACGTCGGGATCCCCTAACAACCCGCGAGCGATCTGCACGCGACGCTTGAGTCCACCGGACAACTCGGCAACGGGCGAAGCCTGGCGATCCTCGAGCTCGGCGAACTCGAGGAGTTCTGCGATCCGTGTGCGGCGAGCCTCGCCGCGAAGCCCGTAGAAGCGCGAAAAGACCTCGAGGATCTCCCGTGCCGTCATGCGTTCGTCGAGGTTGTACTCCTGCGGGACGACACCGAGCCGAGACTTGATCGCCCTGTCGCTCTGCGGGATCGCCTCGTGGCCGAGAACACGTAGAACACCATCGTCGACGGGCGTCGCGCGATAGATCATCCGCATCGTGGTGCTCTTGCCCGCGCCGTTGGGGCCGAGAAAGCCGAAGAACTCACCGCGTTCGATCCGGAAGTCGACGCCGTCGACGGCGGCGCGATCGCCATAGCGCTTGGTAAGCCCGCGCGCTTCGATTGCCAGCCCCGGGTCATCAGCCATGCGAGAGGTCATGGTCAGTTGGATCTCGAATGGTTGTTTTCCCGATTCGCGCACACGGAAGCCCAGGACTCCACCACGAATGTGCACGGTTCGATACCATGGTGCCGCGGGATCCCCGCACTCGAAACCCTCTTCTCTCAACGCCAAACGGGACACGTTCGACTCGGCCGATACCGATCGAAGTACGCTTCGCCCACCGGACCGAGTCGGAATGCTCTCGCCTGGAGGAACCATGAAGCGCATCTCGTTCGCATTCACCGCCCTCTGCTCGCTGCCCGTACTCACCCGTGCACAGGTGCAGCCCGGCGAATACCTGTTCTCGGTCCAGAACACGACAACGACCGTGCACGAGCTCTGGTCCGTCGATACGCAGACACGGAAGGCGACCCAGCTCACGATGTCGCCGTCGGTCCAGATCAACTGCATGACGATGCTGTCGAACGGACTCGGCTACATCGGCACCGTCGACGACCCGCCACAGATTCATCGCATGACGTTGGCCGGCACGACCGCGACGATGACCGCGATGTTCAAGACGAGCAACGCGCTCGCGGGGCAGACGAACATCGCACAGATCGCTCGCGTTGGCGGAAACCTCTACTTCTCCACCAATCCCGGCGGGTCGGTGTATTCGATTCCGATCGGTGGTGGCACCGATCCGACGCTCGTCTACGACCTGACGACCGTGACCGGTTTTCCGACGAGCGGGCTCGTCAACGCACTCGCCGGCGACGGGGCCGGAAAGGTCTGGGCCGCGGTCTGGACCGTCGGTGAGATCTACGAGATCGACGTCTCGGCCACGACGCCCACGGCAAAGTTCTTGACGACTCTGCCCGTCTCGAAATTGTCGACCACGACGACGGGCTTCTATCCCGTCAACATGCATTACCGCGCGAACAAGCTCGAGTGCTTCGGACTGTATGGAGACGTCGTCGTTCTCGATCCAGTGACGCTCAAGGTCGACAACCACTGGTATGCGGTTTCGCCGACGCAAACGGGATTCACGACTTCGAAGAACTGCGGTATCTACAACCCGGACCAAGGCGACTACACGCTCGGCTCGCGCGACGGCTGTCTCGACGTCGTCGTGCCGGTCGGTGGCGGACAGATCGCGCGCGCGGACGTGCAGGGGATCGGCGCCGGAACGCTCGGGACCAACAACAGCGTCAACGGCGTGTACTACAACCCGGTCGGAGCCAGCTACGTCGCGTATGACAGTGGTTGCAACGGACAGACGACACACGCGCCGACGTCGACGGGCCGCGGCGCAGCGAGCAAGGGCAACTCCAAGTTCGCCTTCGGCCTCGACACGTGCCCCATGGGCCAGAACATCGCGATCCTGCTGATCGGCGCGAACAAGCTGAAGATCGACTTGGCAGGTCTCGGGCTCGGCGGCTGCAACTTGCTCAACGACGCGCTCTTCGTGCTGCCGGTCCTGACCGACAACGCGACCGTGGACGGCTTCGGCTCGGCGTCGATTCCGGTGCCTTTGCCGAATACCAATCTGACCCTGCACACGCAGTGGTTGATCTACCACGTCACGAACAAGCGCTTCGAAGCGATCAGCGACGGGCGCACGTTGACGCTGTGAGCGTAATCCTCGTAGCGCAGTGACTGCGATCGTCTCGAGCAGATGACTCCGTCGGTCCGAAGTTCGATCGACGCGGGCGACGCGGATTCTCTACGCGCACTGGTGGTCACCGACCCGCATTGCGCAACCGCGCTCGTTCGATGGGGCGAAGGCGGCAAGCACTCCGTTCCGCCTTTGCACTACGTCTGCGATGCCGTGTTTCGAGGCCTCGCGACCCAGGAAGAAGCGCTGGCCATGGCCAACGTGCTCCTCGACGCGGGTGTCGATCCTGACGAGCTCTACGCGGCATCGGGCGACACGTTCTTGATCGCCGCCGCGAGCCTCGGCGCCGAACTCGTCGGCATCCGACTCGTCGAAGCGGGTGCGGACGTCCTGGCCCGAGGTCTCTTCGGGGCCACTGCGTTGCACTGGGCTGCCCTGATGGGGCTCGCGCGCTTGACGGACTCGCTCGTGCATCGTGGTTCGCCGCTCGAGTTGCGCGACGAGCGCTATCGGTGCACGCCGCTCGAGTGGGCGCTCCATGGCTGGCAAACCGGCGCGGGTCTCACGGACAGGGATATCACCGGCGCCGTTCGTACGCTCCGCCGGCATGGTGCCCTCGTCCCCGAGGATGCGGTGACGAACCTGCGTGAGCAGAGCGATGATCCGATGCGCGAGGCGCTCACGGCTCCAACGGACCGCGCGTGAACTCGCGCGAACGGATCGGGAACTTGACCCGAATCGCACTACGACTTGCAAAGACTCGATCTCGCGTGTCGTAGCGGCTCCGCCTACGACATCGGTTCGGATCAACCCATGCAGAAGCTCTCGCTCGCGATCATTCTGGTGCAGACCGTGATCATCGCCATCTTGCTGGTCGTCGATTTCGGTTCGACATCGCCTGAGGTTGGAGATCCGAAACTCGACACGTCTCCGCACGAGAAGAGCACGTCGAACAATCCCGTCGAAGCCGACGCATCGGAACCCCACGCTTCCATGCCGGAGCGTGTCGACGTTCGCGAACGAGTAGTGAATACCCTGCCGAGCGAGGGCTCGCGCCATCGAGGCACGCTCTTGGTCGGAGCCATCCATGCGTCGGATGACAAACCCGTCGATTCGCCACGGGTCAGCGTCCGCGCCAAGGCCGGCGGTCCGTACGTATCTGCGTGCATCCACAATGGGAGCTACGCGATCCCGTCCCTGTCGCCCGGCGCGTACGAGTTGACCTGCCGAGCCGAAGGACTCAAACCGTTCGCCGCGACGATCGAAGTCGCGGGCAAGGACACCGTGGTCTTCGACATCGAGATCCAGCGCTCCCGCCTCGTGGCGGTGAAGGTCATCGACGAACATGGTCGGCCGATCGAAGACGAGCGCTACGCGATCATCGCGAGCGAGCAAGAGCTCCCGGACGCGTTCCCGCTCACGAACCTGCGATCGACTCGGCACACGGGCCCTGGTCGCTTCCGCGGGCGCTTGCACAACACCGGACTACCCGCCGGCTACCTCGGACTGCTCGAAGTCGATAGCACGGCTTCGCTCTGGGTCGGCGTCCTGTTACGCCAACAAGTGCTCGCGAAGAACGAGCTACCGCCTGATGCGACCGAAGTCGAGTTGAAGGTCACGAATCGCGACATCGAAGCCACCTACGCCGCCGCACGCGTGCGCATCGTCGATGCGACAACAGGTGCCCCGATTGCAGGGGCTCGCGTCTCGTTCTCGGATCGGCAGTCGAGCGGCGCCGGGAAGCCGACGGATGCGGGCGGGTTCGTCCATGTCGAGAAGATCATTCCAGGCCTCCTCGCGTTCGAAGTGAGAGCGATCGATCACGAACGCTATCACAGCAACATGCGCGTCGAGCCCGGGAGCAATCTCGACCTCGGCACGATCCGACTCGGTGCGCCTCGCAAGATCTCGGGACGAGTCGTCGATGCGAACGGCGAACCCGTGAGTGGCGTCGACTTCGCTTGGGTGGCCCGAGATCGCTACCAGGGCGTTGTGTCGTGGGAGCGCGGGACGAGCACGCAATCGCAGAGCGATGGCACCTTTACCTTGTTCGACTGCGGACCCGGAAGATACTTCGTGCGCGCCATGACGACGAGCCGCATCGCTGAGACCATTGTCGATACGTCTGCGGGCGATATCGAAGGCCTCGAGATCCGCTTGAGCGGGGCCTCGAAAGTGCAGTTCGTCAGCAATGTGCCGGCTGGAAAGTGCTACGTCGTTCGAGTCGTTCGTGGCAACGAACAGGTAATGTGCTGGCTCGCACACGACTACGGCAAGCCGCTCGAACTCGGCCTCACTCTCGTACCGGGACTCTACGGCGTACAGATCTACGAGGACGAGCGCCTCGTGCGCACGATTCCGCTCGACGCGCGGACGAGCGGTGCGAAGCTCGAGATCCGGTGAACGCACATCGGGATCTTCGCCCGAGCTGAACCGATCCGACCGGTCTATCGTTGGCGTTCGGAAGCGGAGCCCACCCATGCAGAAGTTCACCCTCGCGATCGTCCTCCTCCAGACCGCGATCATCGCGGTCCTGCTCGTGCTTTATCTGGGACAGACACAGCATCCGCAGGCCCCGAGCCTCGAATCGACGCCGCGCACGACGACCGAGTCTTCGGGCGAGGCCGAAGTTCGAGCGGCAGAGCGGCGCGACGAACTCGAGGTCGAGCCGGAAGTTCGAAACGCGGTCGAGGCGAACACTGCAGCGTCGTCCACAGGACTCGAAGGCACGCTGCTACTGGGCCGCATCACGGCAAGTGATGGCCAACCCGTCGAATCGCCGAGCCTCTCCGTGCATCCGAAAGGACCGTCGCGCGTCTACATCAGCGGGAGCGTGCATGAGGGCACCTACGCAGTGCCATCTCTGCAACCTGGAACCTATGAGATCTCGTGCCGCGCCGATGGGGTCACACCTCTACAAGCCGAGATCGAGATTGGGACTGCAGCGACTCAGGTCTTCGACGTCGAACTCCGACGAGCCCGCCAGATCAAGGTCAAGATCCTCGACGAGAACGGCAAGCCACGATTGGGCATCGAATATGGCATCGTCGCTTCGAAAGAAGCGTTACCCGAGGCGTATCCGATGACGAACTTGCGGACTGTATCCAGACAGGGCACGGGCCGCTTTCAGGGCCGTTGGCAACACCGAAACCTCCCGGAGGAATACAGCGGCGTGCTCGAGGTCGACACGAGCGAGCCGATCCACGTCGGCGTTCTCCTTCGCCAACAGGTTCTCGCGAGGAAACTCCTGGCACCCGATGCCACTGAAATCGAATTCATTGTCGCTACGGACGCGCTCGGGGCGGTCTACGCAAGCGCGCGGTTGCGCATCGTCTCCATCGAGACCGGCATGCCGATCGAAGGCGCACGCGTATCTTTCTCCGACCGACAGTCCGGGGGTATGGGAAAGCCGACAGATGCGGATGGCTTCGTCACGATCGATCGGATCGTTCCCGGGATTCTCGAACTCGAGGTGCGAGCGAAGGATCGCGAGTACTACCATTCCAACATTCGCGTCGAACCCGGTAGCAAGATCGACGTTGGCACGATTCGACTCGGTGCACCCCGCAAGATCGAAGGCCGCGTCGTGGACCAACAGGGCAAGCCGGTGAGTGGCGCAAAGTTCACCTGGATCCAACGTGGACGGTACGCAGGCATCGTGCCATGGGACCGCGGTGCTAGCGCTGGCTCGAAGAGTGACGGCACGTTCGCCTTATGGGGCTGTGGACCGGGGCAGTACTTCGTGCGCGCCATGACCGACGACCTCGCATGCGAAACGACGATCGACACGACGAGTGGCGACGTCAGCGATGTCGTCCTCGAAATGGCACCGGTCTCGAAGGTTTCGTACGTGAGCGATGTTCCGAATGGGAAGCTCTACCTCGTGCGCTTGTTGCGCAGTGGCACGGTCATGAACAGCTGGTTGCTCCGCCCGTACACCAAACCACTTGACCGAAAGCTCGACCTCGTCCCTGGTCGCTACGAAGTTCAAGTCTACGAAGGCAAGCACTTGGTTCGCACGATTCCTCTCGATGCGCGGACGAGCGGCGCGAAGTTCGAGATCCGGTAGGCAACGATGGTGCGAAGAGTCCTGATCTTCCTCGCGATCGCACTCTTGCTCGTGATCGCGCTGTGGACGTTCAACGCCTTGGGCACACCTCGTATGCCCCCTTCGGCGGGCACCGAACCTAGCAAAGACGTGATCGTCCGACCCGATGCGCCACTATCCGACGCAACGGAAGCGTCGATTCGCATCCAGAAGTCACGATGTCGTCCTGAACTCTCCGGGCGTCTTGTTCTCACCCCGAACGCCAGTCAGCAGACGTTCGTGGATCTCGCGAGCGACTGGATGAACTTCCGCTCAGTCTACGACTGCTCGAACTGGGCGTGGACGATCGCACAACACCGGGATGTTCTCAGGCCGGTGTAGGAATCCTTCCAAGTCATGTAGGGCCTCGTGCATCTTCTCCGGCGGAGGCGGGACGAACGTGGCGGTTTGGATGCTGTCGCCCCGAGATCTTCAACTACGTCAGCGCGCTCCATTACGGCGGCCTCGCTGACCGCGGAGACACCACGCAGGAAGAAGCGGATCCAACCTTGCCCAATCGCCATTGACCCGAACTGCCTGCAACCGATCGTAGTATTCGGCTCGGTAAACCTTGAAGAAGTAGCTGAGGTAAAGAAGCGGATGTCGCAGGACTTTCTCGTGGCAAAGCTGAAACGTCACGAGAAGACGCATCCTCTAGCGTGCTCTGCGTACCCTCGATCTGGGAGCTGTAGGTGGCCTCATGGCGCACATACATGTAGATGAACAAATCCGGATGGGGCAGCGTCGTCGCCACGCCATCCAGCCTGGCGAGCGCCTGATCAGCAGCAGATAGCTCTCGCCATAGCCCGTTCAGGTCCACCGGAGGATCCGGTGGCAGAGGGCTCGGCACGAAAGCCTCGTAGGCGAACGACCGTCCAGGATTCTGGGTAACGAACCGACCCGATGCCATGATGCATGTTCACTAGAACAACGGCGTGACCCTATCGTCATACTACAATTATGGCTCGTTTTTTATAATATAAAGGCGCGAACTACGCCTTGATGCGATTGCTAAGCATCTCGCATGAATGCGCTGACACACATCGGCCTAGATATTGTGGCACGCAGCAGGCCCCACAACGACAGGTAGTAGCCGCCGCTCGAGACTCGTCCCCATCGCGCTTCCGTCCTGGCAGAGCGCAATCGGCATGGAGCCGCGAGTGGACATCGAGGACAGGAACACTCGAACGATCTCCCAGCGCTTCGTCGATCGCCCTCGAAGCTCAGCGAATCGTCATCGACCACACGTTCGTCAGCTTGGATGCAGCCGGCGCATTGCGTGGAATGACGAGGCCTTGGCAATGCAGCCCCAAGCCTCGGAGCGAGGTCGTATTGGGAATCGCCAGCATCTGCGTCGCTTTGGTCGCCGTCGAATCCATGACGATCGGTAGCAGCGCGACGCTCTTTGCCGGATCGAGCCCCAGGAAGCCGAGTGGCGTCGCGACGCGCTTGGCGAGTTTGTCCAAGGACAGGAAGTTGACGACGTAGCGCGCAGTTGGCGCGAGCGACCACGAGTCGAGCTGCCACGTCGCACCGATCATCGGATCCGTGGCTGCGTGAACTTGCCGCTGATGATTGAGCATCAGAACGAGTTCGTATTTGATCGGGCTCGGAGCGATCGCGTGATCGAGAACGAGATCGACATCTCCATCCTGATCGACATCGGCGCAGTGGAGTTGGTTGATCTTGCCGACCCCGAGTGCCACCGGGTTGGAGACCGACGACTTCGAAAGTTGGAGAATGAGCTGCGCATCGCCATCCCACTCACCAAAAACGACGTCGACGTCCCCGTCCTCGTCGGCATCGAAAACCGCGATGCCGACTGGCTTGCGTAGCGTCACGTTTGACATCGAGATCGTCGCCGAGAAAACACCCTTGCCGTCGTTCAAGCACACGGCCGGTTTCGCAGCCGATCCGGATGGCGTGTAAACAAAATCGAGATCTCCGTCCTTGTCCCAGTCCGCGAGTTCGGACGCGGTTGCATCCGACGGAACCGTCGGCCAGTTCGTCGCGGTCTGATCCGCCCAGGCGAAGGCACCCGTCGCGATGAAGAGGTACGGTTTGTTGAGAATCGGCGTCTGCGCGAAAATATCGGGACGCTTGTCGCCATTGATATCCCCGACCTGGACCTTCGCGATCGCGGAAGAGAAGAGCTGCACGGCACGCGTGAACTTTCCCGTGCCATCATTGCGCAGGCAGAAAAGTCCTCCGCTGCCGAAGAAGCCGAGTTCTCCCATCACGAGGTCGAGATCGTTGTCGCCGTCCAGGTCAGCGCTCTCGACGACCCAACTGTCCACGCTCGACGGTGGCAGCCTCGTGGCCGTAGCGTCGGTGAAGCCGCCTTTTCCGTCGTTCTCGAGATAGACACCCTTCCCCGCTGCGAGTACGAGATCTTGGTCACCGTCGCCGTCGAAATCACCGAACACCGAATCGATGGCCTCCGGCAACTGCGTCGGGAAACTGGAAGCCTGGGTGAACCCTCCCTGGCCGTCGCCGAGGTAGAGCGCATGGGCGTACGATGACGTGATGTTGCTGTAACAGACGTAGACATCAACGTCGCCGTCACCATCGACATCCGCATGTGCGATCGTGAAGGCGCCGAACGGCGACGCAGGAAAGCCCGTCATGCCGCGCGTATCGAACTGCGATGTCTGCGCGACCGAAGTCGTGGTGAAGCCAACAGTGAGAAGAAGGGTTCGTAGGAGTCTGGACATGGTTGGGGTTCTTCCGAAGTTCGAGGACGCCGTCGGAGGACACGACTTGCCTTCCGAGTCCAGAGCGAAAGGACGAGCCGAGCCGACTCGTCACTCAAGAACCCCGAAACCCATGCCATTCCGACGCGTGCGAAGTTCGTCCACTTCAGGACGGATGTTCGCACTTCGGAAGGGCACCGAGTCAGCGAGTTTCTCTCACGTTTTTTGGCGAAACTCGCGCGCCGTCTGGACGTCGGCGATTCCCGGCGTCAGCGAATCGTCATCGACCACACGTTCGTGAGCTTGGAGTCGGTCGGCATCAAGCGTGGAATCACAAGGCCTTGCGCATGAAGCCGGAGTCCGCGGAGGGACGCACTGTTGGGAATGGCGAGCATCTGCGTCGCCGTCGTCGCCGTCGCGCTCAGGACGATCGGCAGCAGAGCGAGGCTCTTCGCCGGGTCGAGTCCCAAGAATCCGAAGGGCGTCTCGATACGCTTCGAGAGCTTGTCCAAAGACAAGAAGTTGACGACGTAGCGCACGTCCGGAGCGAGCGACCACGAGTCCATCTGCCACGTCGTACCGATCATGGGTTCATTGCCGGCATGGATTTGTCGCTGGTGATTCAGCATCAACACGATCTCGTGCTTGGCCGGGCTCGGCGAGATCAGGTGATCGATCACGAGATCCTCGTCACCATCGTGATCGACATCCACAGCGAGGACCTCGTTGATCCTACCGATGCCGAGTGCGCTCGGATTGGCGATCGAAGTGTTCGAAAGTCGAAGTACGAGCTGCGCGTCACCATTCCATTCGCCGAAGACGCAATCGAGATCCCCATCCTCATCGACGTCGACGACTGCGATCCCATCCGGACTGCGCAGCGTCACGTTCGTCATCGAGAACGTCGTCGAGAAGACGCCCTTCCCGTCGTTCAAGTACACGACCGGCATCGCGGCCGAACTATTCGGTGCGGACACGAGGTCGAGGTCGCCGTCGCTGTCCCAGTCCACGAGTTGAGCAACTCGAACGCTGGACGGAGCCGTCGGCCAGTTCGTTGCGGTCTGGTCCGCCCACGTGAATGCACCAGTCGAAACGAAGAGCGACGGTCGGTAGAAGATCGACTTCGTCGCGATGATGTCGGGCCGCTTATCGCCGTTGACGTCCCCGATGTAGAAGTTTGCCGTACCGGATGTCGATAGCTGCACGGCACGAGTGAACTTCCCGGCGCCGTCATTGCGCAGACAGTGTATTCCCCCGACATTGAAGAGACCGAGCTCTCCCATCACGAGGTCGAGATCATTGTCTCCGTCGAGGTCGGCGCTCACGACGGTCCAGCTATCCTCCGTCGACGGAGGCAGCTTCGCGGCAGTCGCGTCGGTGAAGTGCCCCGTGCCGTCGTTCTCGAGGTAGACACCCTTCGCCGCAGCGAGCACGAGGTCTTGATCGCCATCACCATCGAAGTCGCCGAACTCGGAGTCCATCGACTCGGGCAATTGCGCCGGAAACGTGGCATCGATCGCGAACCCGCCCTGTCCGTCCCCGCGGTAGAACACGTGGGTGAACACCCTGGACGACGATGCCATTCTGTTCGAATAGCAGGCATAGGCATCCAAGTCGCCGTCACCATCGACATCCGCGAACGAGAGCGTGGTCAAGTAGGCCGGGGACGCAGGAAAGCCCGTCGCGCTGCGCGTGTCGAACTGCGCCGTCTGTGCCGTCGTCGACGCGGCCAGGCCTAGGGTGATGAGGAAGGGTCGTAGTCGGCTGTACATGGTTTCGTGCTCCCCGATCCACACGATTCCCATGACGACAACGACGCGTCGACTACGTGCGATCGATACTTGTGGACGTTTGAAGGGCGCCGAACGAGCGCTCTTCTCTCACTGCTTCTGGCGAAAAGCGCTGCCAGAACGGAAGCGGTTTCTTCACTCCCGTGGTCCCGACCATGACGCCTCGAGCACTCGGCATTCCGATCGAGGCCGCCAGCGGAAGCACGAACGCAGCGTCGTGGCTCCCGTGGCAAGGCCAACAATCAGCGGCGCAGCGGGTTGCGGAAGCGACCCTTGTCGATGAGACGCGGCTCGACTTCGCCGCCGTCGTTGTCGAGACCGACCCAGAGGTGGCCGTTCTTCGTGATCGCGAGGCCTTCGACCTTCTCGTACGGGAAGAAGTCGCGCAGCACGTTGCTTGCGAGCACCTTCTTGACGGTGTCGGTCGCGTCGGGCTTGCCATCGGCATCCGGCTTCAGGCCATCGAGCGTGAAGGCGTACAGCTTCTTGAGCTTCGAACCGACGCCGATGCCCTTGTCGCGCTCGACGACGAGGAACTCGTTGTCGCCGATCGCGAGGATCTCGGACAGGCCGGCCCAGTTGTCGCCGTCGTTGGAGTCGAGTTCGAGATAGAAGAAGTCCCAGTCCCCACCACAGCGCAGGCCGTTGCAGTTGGTGCTGCGACCGGACGCCGTCGCGATCTGCTGTAGGTCGTAACGAGCGATGCGTGTGTAGCGCGGGCCGGACGGGAACTCGTTCGCGAAGTCGCGCTGCACGGCGGCGACGAGGTAGCGCCCGTCACCGGTCATCGCGACACCCTCGAATCCGTTCGAACGGATCTTCTGGCCGCCGATCGCGCCCTGAGCCTTCCCCGGAATGGTGGCGTCCGCGGCCGGGTCGATCGCGTTCGGCAGTTGGATCTCGGTCATGACGTCGCCGACGAGGTTCGTCTGCACGAGCAGATTGGGATTCGACGACGCATTGCCTTCGCTGGCGAGCCAGAAGCCGTCGAGCACCTTCGGTGCGAGGATCGAATCGTCGCGCACGATTCCTTCGCCGTCGTAGCGCGTCGGAACGCCGTTCTTGCGCACATCGAAGAGCGGCCAAACACGCGCGTACGGCGCGTTGATGTCGATCAGATAGAGCTTCGTCGGAAGCGCATTGTCCGGCACGGCCCAAAGGTAGTTGCCGTATCGACCGGCCGCGAGGCCACTCAGCGCAGCCCACGGGCCATCGAGCGAGAAGAGCAGCGGACTGCGCGGCGACGGAACGACGGCACCGGGCTTGCCGCGGAAGATCGACAGCGTGCCCGACACTTCGTCGGCTGTGACGACGAGGTTGCGCTGCGGGATCGCGATGATGCCCTCGGGCGAGATGCCGGTCGAGAGAGTCTGCACGAAGCGCGGGCTCGACGGCGTCGAGACGTCGTAGACGTTGAGGTACGAACCACGCTCCGAGAGCACGAACGCGAACTCGTTGAGGCCGAACCGCGCCGAAGTCACGCCTTCGAGTTCGACGCCCTTGTTCTCCGAGCGACCTTCCGGGTAGTGGCTGACCGCGACTGCGAGCGCTTCCGAAGCGCCGCCGTCGTCCCAGAGCAAACGCCCTTCGAGCGACCATGCGGACCAGCCGCGACCACCCGAGTAGTTGAACTCACCCTCGTCCGCCGAGTAGATGACGGTTCCGTCCGGGTTGAACGAGATGCCGTCCGGGAAGCGCAGACCGGGCGTCACGGTGTTGCCGCCGGCGTCCTGCTCCAGGTCGTGCTTGACGCCATCGATATCCGACGGATACGTCTCGCTGAAAAGGATGTCGTCGTCCTCCGTGAGGTCGGCCTTGCGGTCCGCGACTTGTCCAAGGGTGAAGACGCGCGTCAAGCTCGGCTTGGCTGCATCGAGAATGTCGACGATCGCGATGCCGTTGTTCTCCTGGAGGGAGACGGCTGCCGTCGTGCCGTGGATCGCGACGAACTCGGGCTGCGGATCGTTCGCGTAGAGGCAACCTGCGGCGGTGAGAGCGCGAGCAGGGACGGCTACGTCGACGACCCGCGAGGCTGCCGGACGAGTCACGTTGACGGTGACGACCTGGATCAGGCCAGCGGGGCTCTTGTCGTTGGGGCTGCCAGGACGGTCTTCGTCGATGACGATGCCCTGCGAGTCGACGACGACAGGCTCGTTCTCGATCGCGATCACGGCGACGAGCTGGCCACGATGAACGATTGCCTTGACGCTGTCGGGATGCCACCCGATGTCGACCGTGCCGATGATCGTCGGTTTGCCACGCGCCGCGAGATCCAGCACGTAGAGCTTGCCCGGAAGGAACTTCGGCGCGGGCTTGCCGATCTCGTGTTTGTCGGCCCAGACCGTGACGAGCGCGTAGCCACCGGCGACGGAGACCGATGTTGGCTCGCCGGCGACGGCGATCTCGCCGAGGTAGCGCGGACGTGAGGGATCCGAGATATCCACGATGCCGACCTCGGCCTTCGCGGAATTCGTGAAGATCAGTCGGCGACCGTAGTCATACGAATCGACGATTTCGGCAACGCCTTCGACACCGATCGACGAGACGTGTTCGAAGCCGCCCGGCGTGATCTGAGCGGTCGCAGAAGCAGAAAGCAAAAACAGGGACGCGAATACGCAAGATGCGGTTCGTTGGTGCATCGAGATCCTCGAGGTCGTCGTTTGGAAACCTCCGGTGACCGCGCGACTCGCCAGCACGTGCGCTTTTCGGTGGCCTCGGAGCGAAGCGCGCGAGGCTAGGAATGCTTCGAGGTGATTCCGTGAATCGTGCGAGAACCTCCGATGAGGTGACTCACCGCTCGCGTGAGGCGCCGAGCGTGTGCTCGACGTAGCGACGCATCGCGTCGCGGCACGCATCGCTCTTCCACACTGCTCGCGACTTGCCCTCGTGCGCGAGTGCAGTTCGGTAGCGCTCCATCGCGGAACGGCGCAGTGCGCGCTTGGTCTCTCGGAATGCTGCCGGGCAGATGTCGGCGAGGGCGCGTGCACGCTCGATCGATCGGCCCTCGAGGCGATCCGCTTCGACGACCTCGTCGACGATGCCGAGAGCGGCGGCCTCCTCCATCGGGATCGTCTCGCCGCGCAACAAGAGTCGGGTCCATGTGGCACGCGGTGCGCGATCGCGGACGATCTCGAGCGCCATCGCTGGGAACGGCACTCCAACGAGCAATTCGGGGACACCGATGCGACCCGCACCGCGCGCAGCGATCGTCTCATCACACGCGAATGCCAGGACACCTCCACCGGCGATCGCGTGTCCGTTGAGACAAGCGACATGCGGGACGTCGGACGTGAACAGCGCTCGCAAACATGCATCGAGACGGTCGAGGAACGCGTCGACGTAGTCGTCGCCTTCGTCCAAGAAGCGACGTAGATCGACGCCTGCCGAGAAGATGCTCCCCGTCCCGACCAAGACACACGCCGGTGCGGCCTGCTCGAACTGTTTCCGCAGCTCCTCCAGGAACTCGAGGTCGAGGGCATTGGCCCGCCCGTGATGCATCCGCACGATGTGGATGCCGTCCCGTTCGTCGCGTGTCAGCACTCGGTGGACGATACGCGGAATATCGGGGCCGGACGACCTCACCAGGGCGAGCGCCGAAGTGGTGGGCGATGACGGACTCGAACCGCCGACATCCTGCTTGTAAGGCAGGCGCTCTAACCAACTGAGCTAATCGCCCTTCCTGTCGTGCCGAGGGCTGATCGCTTGCACTGTGGCAGCGGCACACCGGCTACGCGCGGACGCAGACGATACGCGAGCCAGTGCCCCGAAATCGAAGTTCGTTGGAATTGTTTCCGGGCTCTGCACGCCCCCATCCTGCGAAGCTGCGCATCCCACGGCAGTGCAACGGAATCAGGCTCGAAGGGTGACCCGTACGATCCGCAACGGTGGCGTAGAATTCGGTCGAGGCTGTCCCCGATTCCCTTTGCGAGAACAAAGGGCCAGAACCGACGGACACGAGCCGGCGGACATGAACGAACAGGCACGATCCGCGAGTTCGGGGACGTGGCGAGCTCGCCACTGCCTGGCCCTATCCGATCATCATGGAACGACCTCACCGAGCAGACGACCCCTTCGTGCCCGTGGACCCAGCCGTCGGGGATGAGCCCGAACGGGCACGAACTCGCGGTGCACGATCCGCTCGCCCGTCGCGGAGTTCACCGTCCACGGCAACCCCGCGGACGGCGCCCTTGGTCGCGGCGCACGACGTCTTCGAGATCCTCATCCGTGAACACGAACCGCGGTTGCGCGCCTACGTCTCGACGCTCGTGCGCGACTCGGCTGCGATCGACGATCTCGTTCAAGAAGCGTTCGTCGTGGCATGGCGGAATCTCGCGCGCTACGACCGCACGCTGCCGTTCGGGCCGTGGATCCGCGGAATCGGTCACAAGCTGTGCCTCGCGCACCATCGCAAACACCAGCGATCGAAGCTCGCGTTCGTCGGGGACGACGTGATGCAGCACTTCGATCATCTGTTCGCCGAGCTCGACGCGCACGGCGGCGACACGCTCCAGGACGAACTCGCGAGCCTTCGCGTCTGTTTCGAGAAACTGCCGGAGCACCAGCAGAACGTGCTGCGGCTTCACTACGAGGATCAGCTCGACTGCGGCGCGATCGGACAATCCACCGGACGCACGCGCGAGGCCGTGAAGAAGCTCCTGCAACGTGGCAGGGCGTGGCTCGGCGACTGCATTGCGCAGCGGCTCGCGGCGATGGGGCTCGACGCAATGGGCGATGGTGCGGCACCGTCACGGGGGAACGCATGAGCCCTGTCGACGAGTTCGAACTGGAACCGTTCGATGACGGCTCGGTCGGTGGCGGCTCGGGCGGTGGCGGCTCGGGCGGTGGCAGGGGTCGGGATAGCGGCCCCAAGGACGGTCCACTCGAAGCAGCTGCGGCTAGTCCGGTGGAAGCGCAGCGGGCGGCGCGGCAGCTCTTCGCGCACGCCCTCTTGCTCGCGTCGGCAGAACACAAGCGCACGGGAGCAGGCGGCAGAGACGCTCGGACGCGGGCGATTCTCGATCGCATTCGCGACGAAGCCACGCCCGCTCCCGGGCGCGCAGGCGGAACGCTCGCGCGCCGAGTCGCTTGGCGCTGGCTGGCAGCAGCGGCACTGTTGCTCGCGGCAACGGTCCTCTACTACTGGCCGGCCGGAGGTCCGACGCAGGCATGGGCTGACGAGCTCGCGGGGCGCGCACTGACGCATGCCTCCACGACGCGCAACGTCTACGACCTCGACGTCGCGTTCGTCCACGAAGGAGTCACCGTTCTCACCAGGTGGGAGGCTGCGCTGGCGGCCGAGAATCGCTTCCACATTCGATTGCTCGACGGAGGCGGGTTCTTGCCTCGCGGTATCGAGTTCGGGTCGGACGGCAAATCACTTTGGGCCAAGAGTCGGGTCGGGTCCGCGTTCGAACTCCCGTTCCACGATCCAGCGATGCTTCCGTGGGCCAACGTCGGCCCCGAAATCGCCTATTACGAGTTGCGGCCATTCCTCGAAGCGAGCCACGGGAACCTGCGCTTGCGCCTGCTCGGATTCGAAGGCACACGCCGCGGCGAACGCATCGTGACCCTCGGCGGCCCATACGAACGACGCATCGAGCATGCACGCCCGCAATACGACTCCCAAAACCGTCGCTGGACGACGACGGTCGACGCAATCGAAGTCGAAGGTGACATCCGGCTTTCGATCGACGAGGCATCCGGGCAACTTCTGCATCTTCACAAGACCCACATCCCGAAAGGGAAGCCCGCCAGCGGAGGCCCGATCGCCTCACGCGTCACGATCGACCTGAAACGCCGCACGACGAGCGGCTCCGCAGACGAAGCAGCCTTCGACTTCGATCCCCCCCGCCTCCGCACCCCACCACTCCTCAAGGCAACGATGTGGTTCGGCACCCTCGGCCGCAGCGCCGCCGAGGCCATGCGTCGGAAGCGCGCACGCGAGACGGACCGCTAACTCGTGCACGAAAGGTGCCAGGGACAAAACTCCGTACTTTCGTGCGTGAAACGACCCTGGCACGAATCTCCGTACTTTCGTGCGTGAAACGACCCTGGCACGAATCTCCGTACTTTCGTGCTTGAAACGACCCTGGCACCTTTCGTGCGGGTCGGCTCAGGTCGGGGATGGCGTGGTTCCGAAGAAGCCTTGGGGCTGTGAGTTTGCCTTTGGCCGCCGCTGCTTTTCGACACGCTGCATTTCGCAGAGGGCATCGGATCCCTAGGATCCCTGGCCCGCAATTTTGCCGACCTCCCGAATCTCGCCATGAAAATCGCCGTCATTGGAACCGGATACGTCGGCCTCGTCGTCGGCACCTGCTTCGCAGAGACCGGTAACACGATCGTCTGTGCCGACGTCGACCCGAAGAAGATCGACACCCTCAACTCCGGTGGTGTTCCCATCTACGAACCCGGCCTTGCCGAGCTGATCAAGCGCAACGTCGAAGAAGGTCGTCTCAGCTTCACGACCGACGTCGCGAGTGCGATCAAGGACTCGACAGTCGTGTTCATCGCGGTCGGCACGCCGCCTGGAGAAGACGGCTCGGCCGACCTCCAGTACGTGCTCGCGGTCGCGGATTCGATCGGCACGCACATGGATGGCTACCGCCTCGTCGTCGACAAGTCGACGGTGCCCGTCGGGACCGCGCGCAGGGTTGCCGCCGCGATCGCTGCGAAGACCTCGCACGAGTTCGATGTCGTCTCCAATCCGGAGTTCCTCAAGGAAGGAACGGCACTCGACGACTTCATGAAGCCCGACCGCGTCGTGATCGGCTGCGACAACGAACGCGCTGCGGGTCTGATGAAAGAGCTCTACGAACCCTTCGTTCGCACGGGCAAGCCGATCATCGTGATGGACCCGGAGAGCGCCGAGCTCACGAAGTACGCCGCCAACGCCCTGCTCGCGACGCGCATTTCGTTCATGAACGAAATCGCACAGGTCTGCGACCGCGTGGGCGCCGACGTCGCTCGCGTGCGCGAAGGCATCGGAAGCGACGCACGCATCGGTCCGAGCTTCCTCTTCCCGGGCGTCGGCTTCGGCGGCTCGTGCTTCCCGAAGGACGTCCGCGCGATCCGCAAGACCGCCAAGGAGCACGACTACGACTTCCGCATCCTCGAGGCCGTCTTCGAGGTCAACGAACGCCAGAAGCGCTATCTCCTCGACAAGGTGCACGCGCACTACGGCCCCGACATCAAGGGCAAGCGCTTCGCCGTCTGGGGACTCGCGTTCAAGCCGCGCACGGACGACATGCGCGAAGCACCGAGCCTCACGATCCTGCCCGCGCTCGTCGCAGCAGGAGCGACCGTCCATGCATGTGATCCCGAAGCGATCCACGAAGCCGAGAAGCTCCTCGGCGATCACATCCAGTATTCGAAGCGGCCGATGGACTGCCTCGAAGGCGCCGATGCGCTGATGGTCATCACGGAGTGGAGCGAGTTCCGCAATCCGGACTTCGCAGCGATCGCGGGCAAGCTCAAGGACAAGGTCGTCTTCGACGGCCGCAACATCTTCTCGATGACGAAGATGCGCGAGCACGGCCTCACGTATTACGGCATCGGCCGCGGCCAGTCGACGACAGGCAACGCGTGAACACGCACCCGCGGGGCAAGCGACTTTGCCTCGCGGATCGGTTCGCGCGATACTCGCGCGATGACCAGCGATAGCAGGGCGTATTCGGATCGACACCTCGACCCACGCGAGGCCATCGCATATCGCGCGAAGTTCCGGCGCGGCATCCTGCGCCGCCTGAGCCATTTCGAAGAACGCCGCATCGTGCGCAAAGCGTTCCAGGAAGCGCTCGATCTACTCCCGCCGGCCATCATCGAAGAAGAGGGTCGTCCGCGCCTCCTCGATTATCCGTGCGGCGCCGGCCGCTTCGCGCGCCTCTTCGCGAACGGCGCCAACCGACTCGGCGGACGCTACATCGCCGCCGATCATTCACCGTCCATGCTCGCGATCTGCGCACGAGAACTCGAGGAGCACGACGTCGTCGCGGAGGCCTTCGTCGAAGGCGACGCTCGCGACATGCCACTCGCGGACGCGGCGTTCGACATCGCGTGTTGTATCCGCTTGCTCCACCACTTCAGGCCGCGCGAAGAACGCGTGCGTATCCTCTCCGAATTCCGACGTGTCAGCACGGGCCCACTCGTCGCCACGTTCCTCGATGCCGAGGCTGCAAAACAACGACGACACAGCGAACGTTGCCGCCGCGAGGGACGCGAAAATCGTCGTGCAATCGTCACCCGCGCCGAACTGCAACACGAAGCGTCCGACGCCGGCTACCGACTCGTCTCGGTCCGTGAACTCTCGGGTCGCTTCTCGGGTCAGTGCGTCGCCGTATTCACCCCGGTCGACAAGATCGTCGTCACGACGCCCGTGTCGCACGATCTCGCGGAGTGAGACTTTGCCTGCCCCTGATCGTTCGATTCCACTGCGTTTCGAGACGACGCAAGTCGCAGCGCGTGGCAACGATGTCGTCTTTTGCGACAGCGAGACGCGCGCGCTCTTCGAACGGCAGGGCATCGCGACCCTCACGACCTTGTGCGCCATGCGCGCCGGCGAACCCGTCACGACCGCGAAGACACGAGCCTGCTACCGAATCGAAATCGACGCGCGCACCTTCTACGTCAAGACGCAGGATCTCGCGCGTGCGCGTCTGCCGTTGCGAAAGCTCCCGAGCTACTTGTTTCGCGGCTCTCCGCTCGAGCGCGAAGTCCGGGCACACGAGATTCTGCGCGCGGCTGGTTTTCGCACACCCGATGTCATCGCCCATGGAAGCATGCGGAAGCATTGGATTCCTGTGCAGTCGGTCGTCGTGACCGAAGCGGTCGAGGGGCATGTCGACCTCGCACACTGGGCAAGGACACCCGAAGCCAACGACGACGACCGCGCGCGCATGACGTTCGACTGCGCACGACGACTCGTTCTTGACGTACATGCACACGGTCTCGTGCTCGCCGGCTCGAAGTATCGCAATCTGCTCGTGCCGACCAATGGTTGCATCAACGCAAGCGAGATCGTGTTGATCGACCAGCCGAACCTCGCGCGATCGACGTCGCGAAGGCGAAGGCGTAAGGACCTGGAACTCCTCGATCTCGACCGATCCAGATACGGACGTGGCCGATGAAGCGCCTGGTCCTCGTCGCGTTGACGATCGCGATCGCGCTCTTCGTCGTCCTACGCGCTGCACGCAAGGGCGAAGGCAAAGGAGCCGACAAGACGCACGGAGCCCTCGAGCGCAACTACGAATTCGCGGGTCGACTCCTTCGAGGATCGGATCCGTACGCGAGCCCACAACTGCACGCGCCCTATCCGCCGAGCTATGGCATCGTCCTCTCGCCACTGCGCCTCTTCCCGCTACAGACGGCGCGCGTGGCTTGGGCAATCATTCAGCTCGCATGCCTCGCCGCATTACTCGTGCTACTCCGCACGTGGTATCGCACGATCGACGCGAAGGGTCCACCGATATGGGTTCCCCTACTCGCGATCGTCCTCGTCGCACGCTACCTGTCGCGAGACACGTCGGGAGGCGGAGGCAATCTCGTCTGGGGGACGCTCGTCTTCTTCGCCGTATTGCGTCCGGGAGAACCACCAGGCAGTGACGAGAAACCGTGGCGCGGAGCACTCCTCGGGATCGTGCTCGGCGCCAAACCTACGCCCGTGCTCTTCCTGCCATGGCTCTGGTGGCGAGGCCGAAAGCGCACTCTGACCGTCGCCATCGTCGTCGCGACGATCCTGCACGTGTCGCCGTTGCTCACACTCGGCGTCAACGGCTGGCTCGACGCATACGGACGTTGGATCGACGGCGTCATCGCGTATTCGAAGCAGACCGACCTGTTCGCGATGCCGAGCCACGACTTTCCGCCGTTCTCGTGGATGCATCAGTCGTTGCGTTTCGCGGTGACGCGCTTCCTCGCCACGGTTCCGGCAGAACACGTGCTCGACTCGCCACTCTTCTTCCAAGGCTTGGGCCTCGAGATCACGACGGTCGCGATCACGAGACGCGTTCTCGAAGCAGCGATCGCAGCGACGACGCTCTTCGCCCTATGGCGTGCGCGCACGAATCGATCGACATGGACCGACATCCATGCAACGAGTCTGCTCGCGAGTGCGACGTTGCTCCTGTCACCAATCGTGTGGAAGTCGTATCACCTGTGGCTCCTTCCGTTCTTCTATGCGTGCCTCGCGCACTTGGCGACTCCGCGGGAGGACTCGGCAGTGAGCACGAAGCGCAGGCGACGCGAGCGCGTCATCGGCATGGCGGTCTACTTCGTGCTCTGCGGCCTGTCGTCCGAGTTGCTCCTCGGACAAAACGGCAAGGAAGTCATGCAAAGCCTCTACGTCGTCACCGCGGGCGCACTGTGGGCGTGGAGTCTCGCGCTACGCGATCTGCTACGCCCCCACGAATCGAACAAGCCCGACAGTCAGCGTTCGTAGACAGCGATCCGTGCGCCTCGCTCGCTCGCATGCACGGGCACATCGATGCGGTGAAAGCCGCGAGGATCCGCGATCATCGCGCGCAGGTTGTCTTCGGTCGCGAGCATCACGAGGACCCGGTGCTTCGGTTCGACCACGCGCTGCAGGAGTTCTGCAGCAGTCCACGGCCACGGCGGGAGCGGACGCTGCCCGGCGGCCCACGCGACTCGCGGTAGCGCCGACACCATGCTTCCGGCCTTCGCTCCGCGTGCTGCGAGCTGTCGACCGAGTTCGAGTTCGACGCGCTTCTCAATACGTGGAGGGTCGATCAGGTCCTTGGCGTCGCGAACGAACGCGACGACGAGAGTCGTGACAATCACCCCTCGACCGAGCTGGCGCATGGCCCCCCTCAGGCGCATCCACAGGACTCCGACACACGGCAACAAGATCGGAGCGAGCATCAGAAAGAACCGCGGCTTCGTCTCGAATGCGAGCAGCGTGATCACATGCAAGAGCACGAACACCGCCATTGCCCGCACGACGACGGCACCCGCAAGCGTACGCTTCGACAACAGGACGAGACCGACGAGCCCCAGGAAGCCGCTGCCATAGTCGAGCCCGCTCGCGATGGACGGAACGATTCGAAAGGCGTTGGAGCCCAATCGACTTGCGAATTCCGAAAAGTTGCCTTCGACGAGTGGCCCCAGAGGTCCGAGCGGCAGCATGAAGTCGAGCTTCGGCGTCAGCGCATGCCCTCCGGTCAGCCAGCTGCGCAACAAGGCGAAGGAGACGACGAACACGGCACAAATCACGAGGACGGTCCATCCGGGGGCGCGCCGATGCGCGTGAGTTGCGTCCTCGGGATTTCGACGCCGATCATGCGACCGCGAAAGTAGCCACGGCACGACCGCAACGAGAATCGCCTCTGGACGAACGAAGAACCCACAACCGGCGAGCGCGGCGGACATCGACCATCGCTCTCGTAATGCCGCAACGATCGCCCAGGTCACGAACGGCAGCGCGAACGCTTCGGAATAGACATCCGCCGGTAGGCGCACGAAATGAAACCCGACGACGAACAGCATCGTCGCCACGATCCGCGCCGTCGCATCGCACTCGAACGACCTGCAGATCCGATCGATCCCGACGATGACGAAGACTGCGGCGATCGTCGCAACCAGCGCGAACGCCACGTAGGACGAGACACCGATCACCACGAGTGGTGCGACGAGCAGCGCGGTCCCCGGGTGGAACACGGTCGACCAACCATCCGCGAACCGCCCGTCCGCGATCGCCTCACATGCCCAGAGGTAGATTGCGCCGTCGCTCGAAGGCACGCGCACACGGAACGCGAGTGCCAAACGCAGGGCGCTGGCGAGCAGCACGAACAAGCCGAGGACGCGTTGGTCCCGCGAAAGGCTCATCCGCCGTGCGCACCGCCGTACACGGCCCACAATGCGACCGCTCCCCACGCGAACACATTGAGGAGCGTCGGCACGTCACTCAGCAAGAGCTTCGTTGGATTGCCGCCTTCACTCCGCATATGAACGAGCCACAGGTAGCGAAAGACGCCGTAGACGACGAACGGTACGGTCCAGATCAGGTTCTCGGTGCCGAACTTCTCGATGGTCTGCGGCGCGACCGTGTAGAGCGCATACGTCGTCACGGTCAGGGCGCCAAGCGGCGCGATCAACTGATCGAGGAAGTGCAGTGAATAGTCGTCGAGCGCGCGGCGGTGCGAACTCGAGTCGGTCCCGAGCAGCGAGATCTCGTGCCTCCGTTTGCAGAACGCGAGCATCAACGCGATGAAGAACGTGCACAGGATGAGCCAGCCGGAGACCGGCTGACCGATCGCGAGACCGCCGGTCAAAACGCGCAACACGAAGCCGATCGCGATGCACATCGTGTCGATGATCGCGACGTGCTTGAGTCGAACCGAATAAGCGATGTTGAGCGCGAAGTAGACGGTGATCGGGACGTAGAACTGCAACGGCGCGAGAACGCCGATCGTCACCCCCGCGATCGCGAGGATCACGAAAACGACGCGCGCGACGACGATCGATAGGCGGCCGGACGCAAGTGGGCGATCACGCTTCTGTGGGTGTTCCCGATCTCTCTCGACATCGAACAAGTCGTTGAAGAGGTAGATCGAACTCGCAACGAGACAGAACGCGGAGAACGCGATGACTGCATGCGTCGCTGCGGTCGCATCGAACAGGTGCTTCGAAAAGACGAGAGGCGCGAAGACGAGGAGATTCTTCACCCACTGAACGGGACGGATCGCTTCGAGGAGTGCCTTCATCGGCGGATCCAATCCTCACGAATCCACCGAGCGACTCGAGCGGCATCGAGTGGCAATCGAGCGACTGCGGGAGCGAGCTCTTCGGGAACACCGCCACCAAGAACATCGTCGTCGTCCAAGCCGTCCCAAGCGATCGCGACGAGATCGTCATGCACGATCTCGGACGGCCACGGGCCGCGGACCACACGCAGCTTGGCGACCGATGGATCGCTCGAGAACCCTTCGCAGAGCAGCACATCGAAGCGTTCGAACGGCGCCGCGGCGAGCCAAGCCGCGACCCGCGCAACCGGCGGCCACACGTCACGCCCGCTTCGGGAGAAGAACGTCGTACGCCCGGGTCCACAAAGCCCGACGAACGCCGCACCGGCGCGCTGCATCCGCCACGAGTCCTTACCTTCTCGATCGAGATCGTGATCGTGGTGCGACGCTTTGAGCACGGCGACGGCCAGGCCATCCGCGACGAGTGCTGCGACCGTGGCTTCGAGCAACGTCGTCTTGCCCGTGCCCGACGGAGCAACGAATGCGAGCGCGTGCAACGGCCGATTGCCGAGGAGCGAAAGCTGAGCTGATTCGGGGGGAGACGACGGCATCGATGGCCCGCGATGATATCGGCACGTCGCGGTGTGGATCGACAGTTCTTGATCCTCCGTCGTCGCACGCGATGCTCCGGCAATGGCCGATGGATTCGCGCGTGTCCTGCGCGCGCTGCACGGATTCTCGTTCTTCACGTATCCGCTCGCGGCCGTCCCACTCCTGTTTTTCTTCTATCGCGAGCGCGGCCTCACGATGCGCGAGTACGGGACGCTCGTCTCGATCGGCTACGCGGCGATGGTCGTCTTCGAACTGCCCACAGGATGGCTCGCGGATCGGATAGGGCGGCGCCTGCCGATGGTTCTCGGACCGATCTTCTTCTCGCTCGGTTGGTTCGTGACCTGGCACGGAACGACCTGGAACGTCTTCGCGATCGGTCAGGTCTCGATGTCGTTCGGGCACGCGATGATCTCGGGCCCGCCGTCGGCACTCCTCTACGAACACCTTCAAGCACGAGGTCGCGCTCAGGACTACCTGCGAGAAGAAGCCCTGCAGTGGCGTCGGGTCATCCTCGGGAGCGCGATCGCGTTCGGAATCGGCGGTCTCATCGGACACTTCGTCTCGCTTGGCGCGGCGGTCCTAGCCACGGCGGCCCTGTGCCTGTGTGCCGTCCCGTTCGCCCTCGCGATCCGCGAAACCGCACGGCCCTCTCCGTCGTCGCGCCCCCACGACCGGGTGGCGGACCGCAATCTGTTCACGAGGCTCAGGCGCGCGCTCCAACACCCCGAAGTGCTCTGGCTCGTCGCGACCTACGTGCTGCTCTTCTTCTTGTTGCGCTTCGGGTTCCATACGTGGCAGCCATGGCTCGCGGGGTCCGCTGGTGACGACCCTCTCCTACTCGGCGTTCTGTACGCGTCGTTCTCGTTCTTCTCCCTGCCGTTCGTGCGGCTCGCGCCACGCGTGACCCGGCGCTTCGGGGACGAAGCGACACTCGTCGGCCTCTGTGTCATTTGCTCGGTCTCGATCCTGCTCCTGTCGACGGGTTCGTCGATCTGGCTCGTGCCCTTGTTGTATGCGCAGCAGGTTCCGTTCGCGCTACACCGTCCACTCGCGCACGCATACGCGAACCACAGGATCGACTCGACGGATCGAGCCCTCGTTCTTTCGATTCTCTCGTTCGCCGGTCGGCTCGGCTTTGCGGCGATCTTCGCGATCGCCCTCGATGATGACGACATGGTGCGCGACGATTACGCGACTGTCGGCGTCGTGACGCTCGCGTGCGCGCTGATCGTCTGGTGGCTGCGGCCACGAAAGCAACCGAGGAAGACGTGAATCGATGAAAGCCCTGCTGCGCAGCGATCGCGGATCAGAGTCCGGCACCGCAGTCGTCTATGTCCCGGGCATCGATGGAACAGGAGAATTGCTGCTCGGCACTCAGGAGCGACTCGAAGAACGCTTTCGGCTCGTCTCGCTGCGCTACGAGGCCGAGAACACGCCCGCCGATCGCGCCCGAGACTCGTACGAAGCACTCGCCGGTGACATCATGCGGATCCTTGACGAGCTCGGGATCGAAGACGCGGTCCTCGTCGCCGAGTCGTTCGGCGGCGCAGTCGCGCTCACCTGCGCGCTCGATCATCCGTCTCGCGTGCGCGCGGTCGCGATCGTCAACAGCTTCGCGTGGTATCCAAAACGCGCTTCGCTCGCATGGGGTCGCGCCTTCGCTCCCATGGTGACGCGCACCATGTTCGATTGGTTCCGCCCGCGACTCGCGCCGTGGAGTCTCTTCGGGAAGCCTCGCGACGACGAAGCGTTGCGACGCTTCCGGGCGATCGAG
Source organism: Planctomycetota bacterium (assembly GCA_020426005.1). Classification (GTDB taxonomy): domain Bacteria; phylum Planctomycetota; class UBA1135; order UBA1135; genus JACKHW01. Next base: position 41,756 of record JAGQQW010000012.1, read on the forward strand.
GGCGGCTTCTTCGACCGGGCCTATCGTCGCCGCCTCGCGATGATACGCGGCCTCGACCTCAGACCACGCTTGCACGAACTGCGCATGCCCGTCGCGCTCTTCGCGGCAACGCGCGACCGCGTCGTGCCTTCCATGCGATGCGCGCGCACGATGCAAGAACACATTGCGCACGCCACGCTCGAAATCGTCGAGGGCGGTGGGCACTTGATCCTGCCGCTCTCCCGCCTCCCGTGGCCCGAGTGGATCCGTGCACTCGCGCATCCGCATCCTGATGCGGACACGCGAGCGTGAGGGGCTTCAGGCGTTGCCGAGAGCGTTGCGGAACGAGTTTCGCTCGTCTCCGCCCGCGAGCCGCCAGCGGCCGGACTTGACGCGCTGCCGCACGTTGGGCGGCGGCATCACGACGCTCGTGACGTGCCGTCCGTCGGGCGAGAAGACGTGGATACGCCCTTTCTTGCCGACGACGACGATCGTCGACTCCTCGTTGTCCATGTAGATGTGATGGTCGCGCGCGCTGCGGGCTTCGGGGAACGCCATCGTGGTCGGACGCCCTTCGTCACCGCGATCCCGAGCGTGCTCGGTCTTCCGCGTGCGATTCTTCGCGTCCTGGCTGAGGCGACGTGCGAGTTCACGCAGGAGAGGAAGCACCTCTTCTTGGACGTCGGGCGTCTCGCCGGCGGCACGCTTGCCCTCGAGCTTCTTCGCACACTCGATCAGTTGCGTCTCGAAGTTGCTCAAGATCTTGCGGATGTTGGGATCCGGAAGGTCGGCGAGATCGACCGCGCTGACGGGGTGACAGAGCAAACGCTCGCCGTTGTTCTCGGACGGAGAAGCGAGCACTTGCACGGTCAGAGCGACGCGACGACCCGCTTCGGTCGACTCGAAGAGACCGCACACGAGTTGACCGACGAGACGGAACGGAATCGACTCGGGCTCGAACGCCGGCTTGACGCCTTCGGTGATCGCGTCGCCACGTTCGGCGAACGCGACCGCGCCTTCACGACCCGACAAGAGCTGCTCGACCGCTTCGTGCTTGCGCTCGATCGCGAGTGTGACGAGGTCCGCCCAACGCGGGCGGCCTTCGAGACCGTACCCGACGAGCACGTGCCGCGGATCCTCGGGCCGCGACCAAGGGCTGTCGAAACTCTCGCTCGCGAAGTTCCAGACGCGCCCGGGCACGACGAGACCGGCGTCCATGACGCGCTTCTCGAGATCCCCACGCAGCTTCGTGACGAGCGACTCTGCCGCGGCCTTGATCCCACCACGACGCAACGGGAGCTGGATCGTCATCTCGACCGCATCGCCGCTGTCCTTGCCATCGAGGCGACTACCGCCAGCACGGCGCTTGAGATCCACGTAGGCGCTACCGAGCGCCGCGAACGCGAGCTCGATGAGTTCGGCAGGACTCTTCGTATCCGCACCAGGCGCACGAACGGCGGGTGCACCCCCACCCTCCTTCGTCTTGGTCTTCTTGCGGCGGCGGCGCTTCTTCTTGTGCGCGTCCTCGCCTTCGCCCTGAGGCCGCTCGCCGGACGCGCCATCACCTGGTGACTGGCCCTGGCCGGGCGCATCGTTGGTAATAGCATCGGCTGAAGCCGGGGTACTAGCATCGGCTGCAGCCGGGGAGTCGCTCGTGGCCGGCGTCGCATTCTGGTCGCTCGCGCCAGGAACGGACCCTTCGCCGTTGGTCGGGGCTTCGTTGTCGGACATGGCATCCTCTGTGTTCGAAGGGGGGAGAAGACCATAGGAAGACCTCCCGCTCGGCACCAGAGTGACCGCTGATTCCCGCCCTCCGGCGGACGTTCGCCAGGCCAGCGTTCGCCAGGAAGACGAGCGGGGAGAAGCGCCGCGAGCGACGCTCCTCCCCGTGCGTGACCAGTCCTGTTTGTCTCCTACGAACCCCTCTCCTGCCAGGCAGAAGAGAGGATCGAGCGACGGCCGCGCGAAGAACCGCCGCTCCCCCCGGACTACCTCGAGCCCCCCGACTCTGAGCAGTCCAACACCACCACGTTCAGCGTCCCCAATACCGAACGGGCGGCCGACGAAGGTTCCCTTCCCCGCGCGACCTTCGCCTTCCCTCGGTGGCCACCGAGGTGCGCAGACCGCACCCCGAAGGATGCGTCGCGCCAAGTTCCATGAATTCCCCTGATCCCGTCATCACTGCACTTCTTGCCAGCGATTCCCGTCGACGCCGAGCGTGGCGCCAGACGCGAGTTCATGTGTATCGATGTGGCCGTCGGTGACACCGACCATGGCGGCATTGGCCACCGGCCCCGCAGCCTCGCCCGAGTAGCGCGAGTCGATCGTCGTCAGGATCGTCCCGGCCTGACTCAGGAAGAACGTCCGCTGCCCGCTGCGTGCGTACGACGCCGGCCATGCGACGCAAGTGAAGAACTCGGCCGACATGCGCGGATCGACATTGACGATGTTCGCATCGGTTTCGGCGAGTCCCACGCCACTCGCATCGGGCAAGAAGATCCTGAAGAGATAGCCATTCCGCGAAGTCGCGCCGGTAGCGCTGATTTCGCCGAACGCCGGATTGAGGATCGGTGGCAAAAGCTCGACGCCCGTGTCTCGGAGCGGTCGCAGACCCGACAGCTCACCGAGGAAACCGAACTCGCCCTGGCCATCGCCGTCGACATCGTCGTGATCCGTACTCCGGAACATCTGTTGGCTCGCCGAGATCTGCCGCATCGTGCCGATGACGGCGGCCTCGTTGGCACTCAGACGGCTCGCGAAGTAATTCGGCACGGCGATCGACGCGACGATCGAGATCACGGCGACGACGATCAACATTTCGATCATCGTGAACCCGCCTTCGCGGTCGAATGCGGGGTCGCGGAATTGTGCAGGACGATCGTTCATGACGTTCTCCGAAACAGGCTGTGCCTCGATTTCGGCATGCGATCGCACGCTGTCGCGTTTTGCAGCACGAAGCGGCGCTACCAAGGGGCTCGCGGCGCGCGGAATCGACTCAAGTCGCTCGCGGGGCCCGCCTGACTCCTGGTCTCGCTTCGTGCGTTTCACGAGATCCGCTTCGGCGAAGCCCGAGACGAGCTGAAGAGTGCACGCTGCAACCGGTAGCGACGCGAGTTCGCGTACCGGAAAAAATCCGCACTCGCCGGATTCGTCACGAATTCACCTGCGAACGCGCGATCCCGCCCGGTCAGGCTCCGACGAACGTGACGCCACGGAAGCGCGCCGGCGCGCAGCCATGGCTCATCTCGGCGACCTGCATCGGTTGCCCCTTGCCGCAATTCGGAACGCCCCATGGCGCCCACTCTTCGCGCCCTGCAATCCCGTCACACGACCGCCAGAACTCCGGCGTCACACCCTGATACGTCGGGTTCTTGACGACTTCACAGAGTTCACCATTGCGAATGCGCCACCCGATCTCGCACGTGAACTGGAAGTTGAGGCGCATCTGGTCGATCGACCACGTCTTGACGCCGTCGAGGAGGAAACCGTCGTCGACGCCGGCAATCAGATCGCGCTCCGTCGAGCTTCCCCACATGAGCGAGAGATTGGGAATGCGGATCTGCGGAGGATATCGCCACCCTTCGGCGCGGTTGGTACCGTTGCTCGCGGCATCGCCGACGCGAGTCGCGAACTCACGGTTCGTGAACCAATTGCGATGGATCCCGCGTTCAACGACCGGGAAGGACTGCGCCGGAACACCATCATCGTCCCAACCGAACGTGCCGATGCCGCCGTCGAGACTCGAATCAGCGACGAGGTCGACGAGCTCGGAACCGTACACGAACTGATTGCGCTTCTCGGGCGTGACGAAACTGGTTCCCGCCATGTCAGCCTCGAAACCGAGCACGCGATCGAACTCTCCGGGATGACCGACGGACTCGTGAATCTGCAGCGCGAGCTGGCTTCCACGCGTCACGAGGTCGAAGCGCCCACCCGGACAAGGCTCGGCAACGAGCAGCGCGGCGGCTTCATCGCGGATCCGTTCGACCGCGCCACGCAGATCGAAGCTGCGCACGATCTCGAACCCACCCTGCAGATACTGTCCGCCAAAGGACGCGGGATAGGAGCGAGTCTGAACCGCTCCATCGCGCGCGAGTGTCAGCGAGAACCCTGCGCCCGAGCGCAACAAGTCCTGCTGGGTCGCACTTCCATCACTCGTGAACTGCCACTGCTGCTCACGGCGAAAACTCATTTCGGACGACGTGGTCGCGAGATCCGGTGAGCGAACGAGTTCGCGATCGACTTCGAAGAGCACATCGAACTGCTCTTCGAGACTCATCGAAAACGGGTCTTCGACGCGAGGACTCACGTAGGTCCCACGCTGCACCGCCAGCGGAGCGAGAACTGCAGGATGCGGACGATGCCGTGCGCCCGCGCTTGCCTCGGCAGTCGCCAGATCCGAGAGCTGTCGAAGGGCAGAGACATCGACCGAACCGTCATCGCTCATGGGGACCGGCGCCGACGCATAGCCCCAGGCGCCGCCAACGAGCACTCGCACCCCGACGCCGAAGCTCGAGTCTTGCACGCAACGCGACACGACACTCTTGCGAACTGCGAGACCGCGCGTCGTCTCTTCGACGAAACGCACGTCTGCGTAGCTCGCACCTGCGGCCTTCGCGCGATCGATGACGGCCTGTGCCGCGTTCTCGAGTCGGGTGGATTCCATGGGATCTTTCGCCTGAGACACGGGAGAGTTCTTCATCAGAAGTCAGTCGTCGACGTGAACCGGAACGCAGGGAGAACGAGCGCCGGAACCGACGACGCCGCGTCCCCGAAGAAGGGCAGCACGGTCTCCGATACCGAAGCCGCGGCGACGATCTCGGACAACACGTCGAGCACATCGACGGTGAACCGAAGATTTTGGACCGGACCGACGACCCTCCCGTCCTCGACGAGGAACGTGCCGTTGCGCGTCATTCCCGTGATCGACACATTCACCGGATCGATGAGGTTGGTGTAGTGGAACTGCGTGATGACGAGTCCGTCACCCAGCGCATCCACGAGCGCCTCGGGGGCGACGTGCTTGGAATCGTCCACGAGCATGCGCAGGTGCGACGGCGACGGGCCGCCAGCACTCGGTTGTCGGTCGGCGTGCCCAGTCGATGCGAAGCCTTCCCCCGCTTCGAGCGCACAGGGACGATCGAAGACCGGTCGCCGCGCCATACCGTTCTGCACGAGCGGAACGCGCTGTCGCGTCATACCCTCGAAGTCGAAGCCAATCCCTCGAAAGAACTCATGGTCGTCGACGATCGTGACGGCCTCGTCCATGACGCGTTCGTTCTCGTGGCGGCGCAAGAAGCTGCGCTTCTCGATCCAGGAGCGCGCCCCGAAGCCGCACCAAGAAACGAAGAGCAGCAACTCGCTCACGGCACGCGACGAGAGCAGGACGCGCTTGGTGTTCGCAAGGACGGGACGCGGCTTCTTGGATCGAAGCGCGAGATCGAGGGCGCCACGGACCACCCGTCCCGCGGCATCGCCCTCCAAACGACTGCCGTCCACATGACCGTCGTGAGCCACACCCGATCCGCCGTCGCCCGCGATGACCGTCGACGAAAACCAGTCGTGGGCGAGCAACGCGTGCCGGAAACAACCGGCCGAGGTGGCATACGAACACGACCTCGCCGTCGAATCCCAAAAACCCGTCGCGACGGCGCCCGCCTCGCGAACGTCCGTCAGTGCATCGGCGAGCGCGTCCAACTTGTCCGACACATCGCGCTCCAAGAGCGCGTCGGCATCCCCCGGCGTGCATCCGCCATCCCCGCCGATCGCGCCGTCGTCACCCGAGCCAGCGACGAGCTCCGGTAGATCGAGCCTCGGCGACACCTGAGCTGCCTGCCACGCGTCCTGGACGACCCGCCGGATTCCGGCATCGTCGAAGGCGGCACCGCTGGCGCGTCCCGAACGTCCTTCGTGTTCGACACGCACGCTGAGACAAGGATCGAGCAGCACCATCTGCTCACTCGGCGCGGATTCGGCCAAGCGCAACATCCCACTGCGCCGCGACTCGAGAATGACTTCGGTCGTTGCAGCCGGCGAACAGCTCAAAACGCGGTCACACAGAGCACGCGCATCTTCACGAGCAAGCATGTCCTCGACGATAGCCTGCCGCGCACCGGGCGCTATGGTCGGCCACGATGGAGACGCAGTCCGCCTACGACACCTTCCTGGCGTCGATTCACCGCGGGGCCCGTCCGCCCGGCGATGTCTACCTCGCAGCACTCTGGCTCGATGGGCGGGGGGATTGGAACGGCGCCCATGATCTGCTTCAAGACCACGATGTGACCGACGTAAAGAGCGCCGCGGTGCATGCCTACCTGCATCGCAAGGAGGGCGACCTGCCGAATGCCGACTACTGGTATCGACGTGCCGGGGTCGGTCGACCCGACGTAGGGCTCGCGGAGGAGTGGCGCGACCTCGTGGTCCGGCTGGTCGACGAGACGTCTACCGGTCGTTGACCTGCAGCCGCAGGAGCCGGTGCGCCAGCACCCGCCAACAGCTCGCGGCCTGTGCGAGCTGCTCCGGATTGGCCTTCTCCGGTTCCCGCGGTCCGATCGCCTCACCGCTGATGTGCCGGAGCAGCAGCAGCGCAGCCTGGCCGACCTTCTTCGGATGATGCGCGCTGATCGTCAGGTCCTGTGGTCCGCCTCTGCGGAGCAGGAACTCCTGGTTGCCGAGGCCGCGGTCGTCATCGAGGTAGCCGACCAGTGCCGGCACCACACCGAGGGGCAGGCGCTGGAGTTCGTTCCAGGCGTCCAGGGCCGCACGTCCGCGTCGTTGGGCGAGTTGGTCGATCAGCTCGGCGAGCCTGGCAGCGTGCGGCAGGTTGTCGGGAAGCGGCGTCGTGCGGCTGTGCTGGTGTTCGTCGACCAGGAGCTTGAGCGCGGCGGCGCGATCCGTGGGGAAGATCGAGGTGCCGCGGAAGCGGTCGGTCAGGAAGTTCCGGTCACCGATCCGCTGGAGCAGGAACAGTCGCTCCTGGCCGAGGTGGTTCCGCATGTCGTTCGCCGTGGGGTGGAACCCGTGGGGATGAGACTCGGGCGCGGCGAAGAACGTCATCCGGTCGGGGAGCGGCTCGTCGGGATCGACCACGGTCAACGATTCGTGCACCTCGAGCTTCAGGCGGAGATAGCTCCCGCCCCGTTCGGCTGCGCGCACGAGGTCGAGGGGATCGTTGGCGCGGACCGTGGCGCGCAGCACGCACGAGGTACCGAGCAACGTGCGGTCGATGTCGGTCCAGACCTCCGCCGGAATCGTCCGGGGCACGGCCTGTGCCGCACCCGGTGCGACCAGTGCGCCGAGGACGACGAGCTTGCAGAGCTGGTGGCCGGGCATCGGGGGATGGGCCGGGGAACGGCGAGAGGAACGGCGGGGGGGAGGAGAGGGGGCCGGAGCTGTTCGAGCCTAGCTCGGTTCGGCACGACCGGGGGAAAGTGTGCGCCGAGTGCGAGCGGCGATCCGCCGTCCGAAGGACCTCCGCGATGCGGTCGGGTCGGGCGACGGTTCGCTGGCATCGGTTCGCCGATGGCGGGACCGATCGGGCCGTGGAGCGGTTCCCGATCCACGTGCCTGGACGGGCGGGACTCCGCAATCCGAGGATGGGACGGACCACCGACTCGTCAGGTTCGGTTGTGCCTCGCGAATCGTGTGCCCATGATTCCCGACGTCGCGAGCGCGTTCGCGCTGCGCCAGTCCCGAGTCGCCCATGAACCTGCTTCGCATCCTGTCGTGCCTCGCCCTCTCGTTGCTCTGTGCGTGCGGTAGCAGCGACGTCGTCGGCATGCACATCGAACTCGCGGCCGACGGCTCGGCGCTGGTGACGACCCGCAGCCTGCTGGGGCAGAAGGACCCCGGTCCGGTCGAGGAAACCGCCACCGGGATCGAGTGGTCGGACCGCGTCCGGCTGGTGTGTTCACGAGGCCGGGTCGCCTCGCTCGACGAGCTGGTCCTCGACGGCATCCGCTTCGATTCCCGCGAAGGTGGCTTGCGGGTCACCGTGCCTTGTGGACCCGACGTGCGGTGGATCGATCGCTTCGCTCCTCCCCCCGAGGAGCGGGCTCGCGCCGTCGAGACCTTCGATCCCCGCGACGAGACTCCCGACGTCGGCTCCCGGTTGATGCTCGAGGTGGTCGTTCCCGGCGAAGTGATCTCGACCGGTGTGCTGCCATCGTTCGGTGCGCGCGCGGCTCACGAGCGCGGCATGGCCTCGCTCGAACTCACCGTGGCGAGCGTTCGCGAGCGCGAGCGCTCGGTGATCTGGGACGTGACCTGGCGGTGATCGGGACGGAGCTGGTCTTCGTGGGAGGTGAGGGCGGTCGGGTCGCGATCGTCGCCGACGCCGTCGACGGCTCGGGAGCCGGCTTGCGCTTGCGCTTCGAGCAGGGGCACGTCCGGATCGAGGCGAGCGATCGCTTCGACACCGACCTGCTCGA
>JAGQQW010000129.1 GCA_020426005.1 Planctomycetota bacterium
TGGAGTCCAAGCCGTGAGATTCGGCGGCATCCTGGGCGCCGGGGCCGCGGTGGTGATCGCGGCGACAGGGGTCGTGTGCGCCCAGGGCGCATTCGAACCCGAGGACTGGCTCGATACGAACGCTCCGACCGATCAGTGCATCGCGTTCGCGCTCTACACCGTCCACGTCGGCACGCTGAAGCTGACCGCCCAGCTCTACCCGCTGGCCGACGGCGTCGAGCGCACGGTCGAGCTGCGGGCTCGGCCTGCTGGATCAGCCGACCCGTGGCGCACCGTCGCGACGACCGTGGTCGACGAGACCTCGTACGGCTGGCCCGACGAGGCCGACAAGCGGTGGACCGCTCACTTCCGAGTCGGCGGCTGGGATCAGTCCCTCGACTTCGACTACCGCGTCGCGGCCGCGGGCGGGGCGGCGACCTTCGACGGCCTGATCCGGAAGGACCCCGAGGGCCCCGAGATCGTCGTGGCGTCGATGTCGTGCAACTCGAACGCCGAGCGCGGGCCGCGCGACGACGTCGTGCGGAACCTGCGTCACCAGGACCCGGACCTGCTCTTCTTCGCGGGCGACCAGTCGTACGACCACAAGCAGCACCTCGAGGCGTGGCTGCTCTTCGGCCGGCAGTTCCGCGAGATCATGCGCGATCGCCCCACCATCACCATCCCCGATGACCACGACATCGGCCAGGGCAACCTGTGGGGGCAGGATGGCAAACGCTCCTACATCAACGGCAATTCCGACGGCGGATATTTCTACCCCGTCGAATACGTCAACATGGTCCAGCGGCAACAGACCTGGCACCTCCCAGATCCCGTCGATGCAGCCCCCATCGATCGCGGCATCACCGTCTACTTCACCCGCCTCACGCTCGGAGGCGTTGATTTCGCAATCATCGAAGACCGCAAATTCAAAACCGGCCCTCAGGGAAAAATCCCCCAACAAGGCCCCCGTCCCGATCACATCACAGATACGAGCTACGATCCCAAATCGATCGATCTCCCCGGCCTCCAGTTGCTCGGCGACCGCCAGATGAAATTCCTCCGCGACTGGGGACAGGATTGGACGGCTGCAACCATGAAAGCCGTCCTCTCCCAAACCGCCTTTTGCGGAGCCGTACACATGCACGGGAAACGCGACGACCGCCTCCTCGCCGATCTCGACTGCAACGGCTGGCCCCAATCCCCACGCAACCTTGCCCTCGAAGAAATCCGCCGCGCCTGGGCCGTTCATCTCTGCGGAGACCAGCATCTCGCCGTCGTCGTCAAACACGGTGTCGAAGCGTTCGGCGACGGTCCGTACGCGTTCACCTCGCCCGCGATCGTGAACACGGTGTACGGGCGCTGGTGGCATCCACTCGACGAGCAGCCCGGCCCGGAAGCGGTCGATGGACCCTTGCCATGGACGGGGAACTACCTCGACGGTCTCGGGAATCGTATCTCGATGCTCGCCTACGCCAACCCCGAGGACGTGCGCGACGAACGCAAGCGCGGTGATGGGTATGGAATCGTCCGCATCGACAAGAAGCGCGGCATCGCGCACGTCGAATGCTGGCCGCGTTTCAGCGATCCAGAAGAAGGGGACTCCGCGCAGTTCCCCGGTTGGCCGATCGACCTCGAGTTGCGCAAGAACGACGGGCGCCGGGTGCATGCGACACTCGACCCGATCACAGAACCCGGAGTCGTGCAGGTCGTGCGCAAAGAGGACGGCGAGGTCCTCTACACGCTCCGCGTGAAGAGCGGTTGGCGACCGCCGGTCTTCGGACCAGGAACCTACACCGTGAAGTTCGGAGCAGACCGCCCCGAGCGTATCCTCATCGACGAGCACGTCGTGCTCTGAACGTTCTGCACGCACCGCGACCGGAGTCGGTTCCGATGGATGTCCAAGCCCTCAAGATCGATCGTCGCGAAACCGCCTCGGCGTCGCGCAGGCGGCGGCGCCGCGGAGGGCGCTTCGCCTGGGTTGCCGTCTTCGTGCTGCTTCTCGCGGCATTGGGGTTCCTGTTCCGGGATCGCTTGATGACGTTCGTCGATGGATGGCGATTGCCGGAAGTCACCGTGGAGAACGTCGTGCGCGCGCATCCGGCGGCGGCTGGCGCGATCGCCGGAACGTCGGCCAACGGCCACGTTGTCGCCGCGAGACGAGCCGCGCTGTCCGCGGATACTCCGGGTCGGATCGTCGCACTCGAAGTCACCGAAGGCTCGGTCGTCGAGAAGGGGGCAGTCGTCGCGAGGTTGTTCGCAGAGGAGTATGCAGCTGCACTCGATCGTGCTCAGGCCGATGTGGTCGCTGCGAGGGCTGCCAAGGAAGCGGCCGAGGTCGCGGTGCGCGCCGCGGACAACGAGATCGAACGGCGCCGGCGCGAGGCGGCGGCGACCGCGGCCGCCGTCAAGGAAGCGAGCTCTCGGGCGACGCTGGCGGAGGGCCGCTACAGGCGTGCCGCGTCGTTGCAGCAGGAAGACGCGGGTTCTCGCGCCGCCGCGGTCGATGCCGAGGCCGAGTGGAAGGCGGCCCGCGCCGCCGAAGAGGTCTCGCAGGCGCAGGTCGAGGTCGCCGAGGCAACGATTCGGGACGCGAGTCAGCGTGCCGAGATCAGCCGTGCCGAACTCGCAAGTGCCGTGGCTCGCATCCATGCTGCCGAAGCCGCTGCGGAGCTCGCGCGAGCCACGCTCGAAAAGACGATCGTGCGTGCTCCTTTCGACGGCATCGTGGTCCTCAAGGACGCGGAGGTCGGTGAGGTCGTTTCCCCCAACTCGTTCGGCGCGTCGACCGCGCGCGGCGCCGTCTGCACGATGGTCGATTTCGACTCGCTCGAAGCGCAGGCCGACCTTCCCGAGACGAGTTTGGCGAAGGTCGCGGTCGACATGCCGGCAACCATCTTCCTCGATGCCTATCCGGATCATGCGTACCGGGGGCGAGTCAGTCGTATCTGGCCGACGGCCGATCGACAGCAAGCAACCATCGAAGTGCGAGTGCGGTTCGACGAACGCGACGAGAAGCTGCGCCCCGAGATGGGGCTGAGGATCGTGTTCGCCTCGGGCGATGCGACCGAGCAAGGATCGGCGAAGCGAGACGAAGATGCACCGCCGCCAATCCTGATCGACGAGTCCGCCGTCTTGACGAGCAACGGTCGGAGCGGTGTCTTCGTCGTCGAGCGTGATGTCGTGCGCTTCCGTGCCGTCGAAGTCGGCGAACGGCGCGGCGGCCGCATCGCCATTCAGTCCGGATTGACCGTCGGCGATCGCATCGTCGTTTCCCCTCCGCCTCGCCTCGAGGACGGCGATCGCGTGCTCGTGCAGAAGACTTGATCGAATCGTGAGCGTCATGAACCAACCCATCATCGATTTGGAAGGTGTTTGCCGCAGCTACGAGCGCGGCAACGAGGTACTGCAAGTCCTGGATCATCTCGACCTCGAGATGCAACGCGGGACTTTCTATGCACTCATGGGGCCGTCTGGCTCGGGCAAGACGACCCTCCTCAACTTGATCGGAGGACTCGATCGACCGGATACCGGTCGACTCGCCGTGTGTGGTGAAGAACTCCAAGACCTGTCGTCGTCCGAACTCGCGCGGTGGCGTGCCGACAACGTCGGTTTCGTGTTTCAGGGCTTCAATCTCTTGCCGGTCCTGACCGCACTCGAGAACGTCGAGATGCCGTTGTCGCTGACGCCATTGTCGCGATCTCGACGCCGTGCGCAGGCCGAACTCGCGCTCGAGCTCGTCGGCCTGAAGGACCGGATGCAGCATCGACCACGCGAGTTGTCGGGTGGACAAGAGCAACGCGTGGCGATCGCACGCGCCATCGCGACGGACCCTGCGTTGATCCTCGCCGACGAGCCGACGGGGGACCTCGATCGAGCCTCTGCGGACCAGGTGCTCGAACTCCTGCAGAAACTCAACGACGAGCTCGAGAAGACGATCCTGATGGTCACGCACGACCCACGTGCTGCCGACCACGCGAGTGCGATCGTCCATCTCGACAAGGGGCGGCTCGGTTCGATCGAAACGACGACGCGGGGAGCAATGCAGGCCGCGCAGCCGAGGAGCTGACATGCAGGTACGCATGGTCTGGCGCAACCTGTTGGCGCACAAGCTACGGACGTTCTTGACCTTCGGAGCGATCGTGCTCGCGGTGTTCTTGCTCTGCTTCTTGCGCGCAGCCGTGCGCACGCTGGAAGGTGGAGTCGAGGCGGCATCGAGCAATCGACTGATGGTGCAGTCGGCGGTCAGTCTCTTCCAGGACCTGCCACTCGCGTACGAGAACAAGATGCGTGCCGTGCCGGGAGTCGACTGGATCTGCAAGTGGCAGTGGTTCGGGGGTGTGTATCGCGAGCGCAGCAACTTCTTCGCACAGTTCGGTATCGATCCGGAGACGTTCCTCAGGAGCTACAGGGGCGTCGACATGGTCGATGGGACGTACGAGGAGTTCGCGCAGACGAAGACGGGCTGCCTGATCGGCAAGGGTCTTGCTGCGAGCTACGGCTTTGGAGTCGGTGACGACATCCCGCTGATCGGGACCATCTTCACGAAAGCGGACGGTTCCGAATGGAGATTCACGGTCAAGGCGATCTACGAATCGACGACCCCGGTCATCGACAACAACACGATGTTCTTCCACTTCGATGTGCTGAAGGATGCGGTCGAGTCGGGAGCAGCGCGGGGGCCCAAAGGTGTCGGCGTCTACATGCTGCGGCTCGATGACGGAGCGTCCCCGGAGTCCGTCATGGCCGATGTGGACACGTTGTTCGAGAACGGGCCGCAGCGCGTGCAGACGACGACGGAGGCGGAGTTCAACCGACAGTTCGTCACGATGCTCGGTGGCGTGCCGAAGCTGCTCGGTGCGATCGGCATCGCGGTTCTGTTCGCGATCTTCTTCGCGGTACTCAACACGATGTTGATGGCCGCACGGGAACGAACACGTTCCAACGGGATCCTCAAGGCGATGGGGTTCACCGACGGCTATGTGTTCCGTTCGTTGCTCGTCGAATCGATCGTGCTCGCTCTCGTCGGTGGTGTCGTCGGTGTGATTCTCGTGAAGCTCGTCGAAGCGCCCGTGTCGCAGAGTATCGGTCGTGCGATCGGTGGCTTCCGCGTCGAGACGTCGACCATGGTGATCGGGATGCTGCTCGCGCTCGGCATCGGCCTCGCCGCAGGCATCGTGCCTGCATGGTTGGCGCGAAGGATCGAACCCGTCGACGCGTTCCGAAGCGACGCTTGACTCAGGACCATCAGCGCGGAGAACACATGGCACTCCTACCGTTTCGATACAACCTGCGCAGTCTGTTCGTGCGGAAGGCCTCGACGCTGCTCACGGTCTCGAGCATCGCGGCGACCGTCGCGGTACTCGCCGGGATGCTCGCGTTGGGACAGGGCTTCGCGACGCTCTTTGCCGAGCGGGGTCGCTCCGACCTCGCCGTCATCTTGCGCAAGGGCGCAGGGTCGGAGGGCGAGAGCGCGTTCGACCGCGAAGCGGCGCAGATTCTGATCAAAGGGAGTCCGGAGATCGCGGTCGGTCCCGGCGGCGAAGGGATCGCAGCGGGGCCCCTCGCATCGGCAGAGCTCTATCTCGCCATTCGCCGACGCAAAGTCGATGGAGGTGAGACCAACGTCCCGATACGCGGCGTGGAGCCGGCGACGTTCGCGATCCATGGCGACGATCTGAAGATCGTCGAAGGCGAACGCTTCGCCCGCGGAAGCGATGAACTGATCGTCGGCAGTGCGCTCGTCGGACGGATTCGAAACTGTCGCGTTGGTGAAACCCTCGTGATCAATACGACGCCGTTTCGCGTCGTCGGTATCTTCGAATCCAAAGGTGCGTACGCTTCCGAGGTGTGGGGCGATGTCGATCGACTCATGGCCGCCCTCCACAGGCCTTCGTACAGTCGAATCCTCGCGGTCGTCGACGGCCCGCAACGTCTCGAGGCGATGGCTGCGCGACTCGCGAACGACCCCCGAACGCCGGCAAAAGTGCTCAGCGAACGCGAGTACCTCAAAAGTCAGACAGCGGCCCTTTCGGGGCTGTTCGGGATCCTCGGGTACGTGCTCGCCACGATCATGGGGCTCGCGGCGGTCTTCACGGGGACGAATGCGCTGCTGGCGGCCCTTTCGTCGCGTACGCACGAAATCGGGGTGCTCCTCGCGATGGGGTACCGACCGTTCGCGGTGTTCGTGTCGTTTCTCGTCGAGGCAGCACTGCTCGGACTCGTCGGGGGGCTGTTCGGCTGCCTCCTCGCCTTACCACTGAACGGGATCCGGACGGGCACGATGAATTTCGATACGTTCAGCGAGTTCGTGTTCTCGTTTCGGACGACCCCGCGCGTGCTCCTCTCCGCAATGGTGTTCGCCGTCGTGCTCGGACTCGTGGGAGGGGCGATCCCTGCTGCCAAAGCAGCGATGCTACGGCCTGTCGAGGCGCTGCGCCGCGGCTGACCGCGTCGCACGCGAACTCTCGGGTTGCGACAGAAATTGGGGACTTTGGAGCGAACTCCTCCGCGGGCGCGCGCGTCGGAACGGGCATATGCTTCTCCGCAGATCCTTCACCGAACCCACCATGCGCGCATTTTTCCTCTTGGGGGCCGTCCTGGCGCCGACCGCACTGCTCGGAGCCCAAACGACCCTTTCCGCACGTCTGACGACGCTGACCGACTACGGCAACTTCGCGCGCGAGGGCACAGCGCTCGCGTATCAATCCATCGCGGCCAACAAGGACATCCCGTCGACGGGGACGTCCGTGAGCGCGAACCTCTCCAACACGAGTGCCGCGACGCTGATCAGCCACTTCGTACGTGGTGACGTCGTGACCGTCGACGTGTCCGAGCAAGGCACGGCAACGGCCTCCTCGACGACGGCGCTGGCGGGGACGACGTCGTCGCCATCGAGCACCACGGTCGTCCAAGGGCCGCACGAGTTGCTGTTCGAGATCAAGGGGCGTGCGGGTACGCGGGGGCTCCTCGAGATGTGGGCCTCCGGGATCGCGCAAGCGGGTTCCTCCGTGAAGCTGGGCGTCGACGTCGGCAACGACCAGACGATGGATTTCGCATCGGTGCCGTCGACGACAGGATCGTTCGATCGGGCAGAACGATCGATCACGATTCCGGCGAGTGGGCTGCTGCAGTTCCGGATCGTCACGAGTGCGAGCATCGCGCTGCGTTCCGGCTACACGGTCTACAAGACAGGGCTGTCGATTCGCTTCACACCGGGGGTCGCGTGCGACGTCGAGGCCTACGGACAGAGTTGCGGACCTCGTCTCGGTGGCATGTCGACGACGACCGGGACGCAACGAACGCTGACGCTCGCGCTCGCATCGAGCCACGCGACGACCCCGGCCGTGCTCGTCATCGGGAATCAACGTCTTGCGCTGCAGCTGCCGGGAACGAACTGCTACCTGCACACGAACTACATCGCATCGATCGGCTTCTTGACGGACGCTTCGGGCAACGCCGTGCAGAAGTTCGACTTTCCTGCCAACACCGTGTTCTCGCTGACGCTGCAGGACGCCATGTTCCCGGGTCTCACCTCGATCGAGACGACCAACGGGCTCTCGGTCGTCTGCAAGTAGAGGACACCAAGAAGCTCGGCGTTCTCGGCGGGGCTTCGACGATCAGTCGCTGATCACGTCATCGTGGACCGTGCGGTCGCCTTCGTGGATCAAGTCCTCGGAGCGGGCCACGCAGCAGGCAACCGTCGCATCGCCGCTGACGTTGATGACCGTGCGGCACATGTCGAGGATGCGGTCGACGCCGAGGATGAGCCCGATGCCCTCGAGCGGAACGCCGATCTGACCGAGCACGATCGTCAGCATGACGGTGCCGACTCCGGGGACGGCTGCGGTCCCGATCGAGGCGAGCGATGCCGTCACGACGACTTCGGCCTGCTGGGCGAACGTCAGATCCATACCGTAGACGGTGGCGATGAAGACCGCGGCGACACCTTGATAGAGGCCCGTTCCGTCCATGTTGATCGTGGCGCCGAGAGGCAACACGAAGCTCGAGACCTCTTCGTCGACTCCGATACCTTTCTCGACGCAGTTGATCGTCACGGGCAGCGTTGCGCCGGACGAACTCGAGCTGAACGCGAGCAGCTGCGCTGGAACCATCGCTTTCAAGAACTTCTTGATCGGGACCTTGGCGACGAAGCGGAGTAGCAGGCCGTAGATGACGACGCCGTGGATGACCAGCCCGAGCAGCACCGTCAGCATGTAGCCGAGCAGCGCGCCGAGCAGTTGTTTCATCTTGTCCGGGTCTTCTCCGAGCTCTGCGATGACGGTCGCGAGCAGCGCGAACACGCCGATCGGCGCGAGCCACATGATGATCATCACCATCTCGATGATCGCGTCGGAAAGGAGCTGGAACGTCTCGACGATCGGCTTCGTGTTGCGCTTCTGTGAGAGCTTCGTGAGTGCGATGCCGAGCATCAGCGCGAAGAAGACGACCTGCAGCATCTGAGCTTGGGCAAGTGCTTGGAACGGGTTCGTCGGCACGATGCCGACGACCTGGTCGAGCATGCTCACGCCTTTGGCCGACGACACGGTCGCATCCGTCTTCTGTTGGAAGGACGCGCGAAGGCTCTCCGCGAGTTCGGGTCCGATATCCCCGCCGGGCTTCAGGATGGCGGCCACGATGAGCCCGATCGTGATCGCGATGGATGTCGTCACGATGTAGAGCACGATGGTCTTGCCACCGATTCGCCCCATCTTCCGCATGTCGTCGAGGCTCGCGACGCCCGCGACGAGGCTGAAGAGCACGAGCGGAACCGCGATCATCTTGAGCAGGTTCATGAAGAGCGTCCCGACCGGACGGATCCAGGTCAGGACGAACGCGGATTGCCCCGCATTCGCCGCGAGCATGCCGCAGCCGACTCCCGCGACCATCGCGATCAGGATCCACCAGTGGAGCGCGAGTTTCTTCATCGCGGCCACGGTAGGGGCTAGTGGCGTGCCGCAGAAGTTCGCACGGGTAGTTTCCGGCCATCTGCGCGCCTGGTGTCGTTGCGCTCCCTCGGCGTATCGCGCGATACGCCTGCGTCCGCGCGCCTAACCTGACGCACAGCGGACTCGGAAACGAATCGTCCGAACTTCTGAGACACCCCACGAGCGGAAAGACACGGTCCACGCGGCACGACTCCCGCCGCGCTGGACTGCGTTCCGCGTCCTCGTCGAACCGACGATTCGTGCGACCTCGCCTCAGGAGTTCGTTGCATTGGGTGGGGCCGACATCACTCGTTGCGGTGCACTTCGCGCTTCCGTGAGTAGATCGGGCGATCTGCCCGCGTTCGTGCGACCGTCGGCGTATTACGTCGTCGCGTCAGGCTCCCGTGTTCGACCACACGACGTCGCGGCCGAGTTTCTCACCGACCGCTGCGGCCAAACGATCTTGGAGGGCGTGCCCATCCCGCGCGTCGAGCCAGCGTTCGGACGCTTCATCGAAGTCGTAGTGCCAGGCCGAGACTCCCGCTGCGAACCACATCTGGTGGTTGCCGGACTGGCGATTGAGGACGAACCGAGTGCCGTCCGCGAACTCGAGCGTCACGACGCCATCGGTCATCGTGTAGTCGAGTTCGTCAGGGTCGAAACCCTCGAGCCAATCCTCGACTTCTGCAATGCATGCCCGAGACAGGCCGAGGAATCGTTGTGCGTCCATGCCGCGATTGTCCGCATGGACTGCCACCCAGCGCAACCTGCAATCAAGCGGGTCGAGCGTATTCGAGTGCCGACACGGTTTTGCGCGGCCTGGTACAGTCGCCGCTCGTCAACGACTCACGGTCTCCACCGTGAACATACGAACCATGGATCGAACCCTTCTCTTCGTCGTGCTCGCGACGACCGTCGCGAGCCTTCTTCCCTCACAAACGCCATTGACCGCTGAGGTCGCGGCGACCGGCTTCTCGAGTCCTATCGATGTGCGCGTTCCTCGTGGCGACAAGACTCGCCTGTTCGTGGCGCAGCAGAACGGGTTGATCAGGATCGCCGATCGCGGTGTCGTTCTGCCGACGCCGTTCCTCGACCTGACGAGCAAAACGGTGCAATCGGGCGAGCGTGGGCTGCTCGGGCTCGCATTCCATCCGAACTACTTCCAGAACGGGTATTTCTTCGTCTACTACACGGACCGCAGCGGGAACTCTGTGCTCGAGCGCTATTCGGTTTCGGCAGCGAATCCGAACGTCGCCGATCCGAACTCCGGACGACGGATTCTCGGTCCACTGACGCAGCCGTACTCGAATCACAACGGCGGGTTCCTCGCATTCGGACCGAAGGGGTATCTGCACCTCGGACTCGGTGATGGTGGCTCGGGTGGTGATCCCGGTTGCCGCGCGCAGAACGGCGGCGTGCTGCTCGGGAAGATCCTGCGTCTCGACATCGATACCGTGACGTTGCCGTATTCGATTCCGGCAGACAATCCGTTCCGCAACGATCCGAACGTGCTCGACGAGATCGCCTACCTCGGCCTGCGCAACCCGTGGCGGTGCTCGTTCGACCGCGTCACCGGCGAGTTTTGGATCGGAGATGTCGGGCAGAACGCCCAAGAAGAAGTCAGCTATGCCGCAACCGGTGCGCTCGGTCTCAACTACGGTTGGAAGATCATGGAGGGCACCGCGTGCTACTCGACCAGTTCGTGCGCAGCGAACGTGCCGACGTGCAACTCGCCTGCGCTCACGTTACCGGTGCACACGTACGGTCGGACGGAGGGGCGCTCGATCACCGGTGGGTTCGTGTATCGCGGCTGCGCGATCCCGGATCTGAAGGGTACGTATTTCTTCGGCGACTACGTCACGCAGAAGATCTGGTCGTTCCGCTACCAGAACGGGACAAAAACCGACTTCCGCGATCGCACCGCCGAACTCGTGCCCAAGGTCGGCAACCGGCGCATCCACGCGGTCGCGAGCTTCGGCGAAGACGACTACGGCGAACTGCTGGTCTGCGACTACTCCGACGGCGAGATCTGGAAGATCGTGCCCGACGCGCCACCGCCGGTGAAAGACCTCGGGCAGGGGCTCGCCGGCACGAACGGGATTCCCGTCTTCGATGCCTGCGGTCAACTCACGAGCGGCAACTCCGCGCGCTTCACGTTGATGAACGCCGCGACCTCGTCCGCCGCGGTCCTCGTCTATTCGGCGACGAACGGCCCGATCTCGATCTTCGGAGGTACTCTTGTCCCGTGGCCACCCCTGCCCGTGGTCGTCTTCCCGACCGACTCGATGGGGGCAGTCGCGTTCGACATCCCAGGCGGAACACCGGGAACCGCGTACGCGCAGTTCCTCGTACTCGACGCGAAGACCCCGCAGGGCTTCTCCTTTTCCAACGCGCTCCAGGTCGACTTCCGCTGATCTCTCCCAGCGCACCGACGCCGAGCTTCGTCCCCGGAACGTTCCAAGCACGAAAGTACCGCGCTTCGTCCCTGGCACGATTCACGCGGGAAAGTACCGCGCTTCGTCCCTGGCACGTTTCACGCGGGAAAGTACCGCGCTTTGTCCCTGGCACGTTTCACGCGGGAAAGTACCGCGTTTTGTCCCTGGCACGTTTCGTGCGGGCTTTGCGGGCTTAGTGGGGTGTCGTTCGGAAGTGTTCGAGAACGTACTCGTGGACGAGGCCGTTCGTTCCGATTCCGTTTCCTAGCTCGAGGTTTTGGCTGCCGGTCATGTCGGTGAAGCGACCTCCGGCTTCTTCGAGGAGGACGGGTAGGGGGGCGAGATCCCATATCTTGACGCCGCCTTCGATGTAGGCTTCGGCGCGGCCTTCGAGTACGAGCGTTACGGCGGCGAGATCGCCGTAGCAGCGTGCAGATTTTGCCGTGCGGCAGAGTTCGAGTACGGGGTGTTCGAACTCGCCTTGGACGAGACGGCGGAGTTCGCCGAGGGACAACGTCGCATCGGACCACGTGTCGATCGAACTCACGCGGAGGCGGCGGTCGCCGTTCCAACAGCCGAGACCTCTTGCTGCGACGTAGAGTTCTCCGAGGGCTGGTAGGCCCAACGCGCCCGCGAGGATCTTGCCCTCGTGCTCGAGGGCGACGAGCGGTCCCCAGAACGAGCTTCCACGGGAGAAACCGAGCGTCCCGTCGATCGGGTCGACGATCCAGCGATACGGGGAGCGCCGCTCGTGTGCTCCGCTCTCTTCGCCGAGAATCGCGTGGTCGGGAAAGCGCGAGCGAAGCACGTCGATGATCGCGGCTTCGGCCTCGCGATCGGCGATCGTCACGACGCTCTTGTCCGACTTGAGCTCGATATCGATGTTCTTGCGAAAGCGCCGAAGCGCCGCCTCAGCGCCGCGAGTCGCGGCAAGGCGTACGGTTTCGAGCGCGTGCTCGAGGTCGATGTTCATGGTACGCGAAGATATCAGCGTGGCGTCCATGCACGTAGCGCGTCGCGCTCGAACGCGAACACCGCATCGTCCGGATGGACCCGACACGCGAACTCGGCGGCCTGCAGTGCTCGGTCGTGGGCTCCTGCACGATTGGCGGCCCAGACGATCTCGAACCACAACGGCCGGTAGTCGAGTACGTCGGCGTAGGTTTCGAGGGCCCGACCGAAGCGCTGCTCGTCCAGGAGTGGCGCGAGAACGCCGAGCGCCTCGATCGTCGAGTCCGTCGTGAACTTGTCCCCGAGATCACGCACGACCTCGAGTGTCTTCCGCTGGGCGTCCGTGTCGCCCTCGAGAACCGCGAGTCCATAGCGGGTCGCTTCGACTCTCGCGCGCATCCAGTCGAGGTCGGGGTAGATCGCCGTGACGGTCTTCCACGAAGTTTCGACTCTCGCTGCGTGGAGACGTAGGCGTCGTACGAGTTTGTCGAGAGCGAACGGTTCTTCGCTCCCGCCATGGCGAATGGCTCGCCGTGCATCGGCGAGGGCAAACTCGAATCGTTGGATGTGCCAGTTGACTGCGACCTTGAGCCAGCGCAGGTCCTCGTCGAACGTCGCTTTCAGGTTGCCACGTCGCTTTCGCTCGGATGGTTCTGCGAGTTCGTAGGGTTTGTCAGGAGAATTGACTCCATCGAGCAAGCCGTCGATTCGCGCTCGGTCCGTCAGTAGCCGATAGGACCCGATCAACTCCATGCGGTCTACGAGGTCGCTCGACGTCTCGAGATCCCACGGCAAGATCGCTTCGAAGTAGGACTCGACCTCGCGCGTCCAACGAGTACGTCGATCGCTCCACGCTGGATGTGTTTCGGGCACTCGTTCGATCATGCGCGACGCGAACGTCACCCAGTTGCGCTGCGCTCGACGGATCGCGACGTGCCACGGCGACTCGAACCACATGTCGGAGTCGAACGCTCCGCTGGTGAGCCAACCGGGAGTCGTGAGAATTCCTTTGCGAACGGCGGACATCTCCTCGTCCGCGAGTTCGAAGCAGACATCCACACAGTCTCGTGACAACAGCACGAACGCGAGCTGGAACAGCGTGTCGAACCCTTCGATTCCCTTGCGCAAGATCCGTGCGAGCCCCTGGCCGCGAAAGCGCGCGGTGGCCTCCAGCGCCTCCGCGTCGCGCTTCGCTTCGAACAGCGCGGCAATATGCCGAAGCGCGACCTCTCCCGTCGGGTCCTCGAAGTCGTTCAGGATCTTCTCGAGCACTCGAGCTGCATCCAACCAACGTCCCTGACGTTCGAGCAGTCCTGCGTATTCGAGTCGGTCCGGGATCGTCGCATCGTCGCGCTGGATGCGCTGCTGCATCGTCGCCGCACCGCGTGCGAACGCGTGCAGGTGCCAGTCGCGTTGGACGTCGATCATCGTCCTGGCGTAGTCCCGATCGGTGAAGATCCGCGATCCGAGTCGCCACGTATCGCGCTGGTTCTCACCCGAGAAGCGCAGCAGGATCGAAAGCTGTGCCGGATCGATCGTCGCGCCGGGATCGAAGAACGAATAGAGCCTGACCAAAGCGTCTTCGGGACTGCGTGCTCGGTAGCGGACCGGATCGTACGTGTGGAGTGCTTGCGCGTACCAGAGTCGACCGACCTTCTCGACGAAGCCGTAGGCCGCGTGACCAGGAATGCTCAGCACATGCCCGAGCCCGCCCTGGGCTCGATGCAGTTCGGAGAAGACTTCGGCGAGATCGTCACAGTCGCCACTCATCCGACCGCCGAAGCTGCGGGCGAGTGTCTCGACGTGCGTTTGATGGATGTCGCCGTAGATGAGGTCCGTGCCGAGGACCCCCGCGTAGCGCGCATCCGGACTGTCGTAGACGTAGCGGAAGAACCAAGCGCGGACGAGGTCGAGGTGCCACGCGTCCTTCAGTTGTGCGGCAGTGTTCCGGATCCACGCGTCGCCCTGGTGCGCCTCGCCGGGCGCACGAGTCAAGCCGTATTCGGTCACGATGCCGTAGACGCGTCCGTGCACGTCGACGAGCGGTAGGTGGGGAGGGAGCCAGCCGACGAGTTCTCGCCGTTCGGGTTTCGTGATCTCCTTCCAGCGGGCCGCATCGACGACCTCGAGTGCCGTGCCGGGCTTCCAACGCAGCACGAGATCGCCTTCGTTGTAGAGACGCGCTTCTCGCAACTCGTCGAGCTGTGTCGGCGATGCATGCGGCGGAAGATCGACGACGAGTTCACAGTCGGGAACGTCATCCTCGAAGAGGATCCAGTTGCGAACCGAACACCGATCCTTCGTCCTGAGGACGCGGGATGCTTCGAGGGTCGATAGCCACGTGTCCACATGAGCGTAGGTCGAACCGCTCGCGGAACTACGCCAGGCTCCGGTCGCTTCGAGCTGCATCGAACCGCGTAGAGCCGACTCGACCCTGCGAACGATGTCCGTGTCACCCACGACCGCGCGGAGCTCTCCACGAAGGATCCAGTCGCGCAGTGCTTCTGCGTCGACGACCTCGGGCAAGTCTTCGTCGTCTTCGTCCTCGGCGATCGGTCGCTCGCTGTCCCACGAATCGAACCATTCCGACCCCGCAGCATCCAGGTGATCGATCAGGGCCGTCTTCGCGTTCGCGTCGAGATCCGTGCGCCGAATGGCAGCGATCAGCGCATGCCAATCGAGTTCGAGGCCCTTTGGTGGCTCGAGATCGTACGTGAGTCGAACCGGCCCGAACGCGTCGTCGTTCGTGTAGACGACGTACTCCGACATCAAGCTCGTGCCGAGGAGCGCGTCGTGATCGA
>JAGQQW010000130.1 GCA_020426005.1 Planctomycetota bacterium
GTCCTTGCCCTCGTCGACCGCGAAGACGAAGACGGCGAATCGTTCCGCAAGGAGTTCGACGTCAGGCCGATCTTCAAGCTCAGCGAACTTCGAGGACACGCATGAGCTTCGATCGCGACGCCGTCGGGCGCGCACTCGGCAGAATCCCGAGTGGTCTCTTCCTATGCGCGTGCGGGCGAGGACCGACCGTCGTCCCGTTCATCGCATCGTGGGTCATGCAGGCATCGTTCGAGCCACCGGCTATCAGCGTCGCGATCGAAGAATCGCGCGCGGCACTCGATGCTCTCGAGGCATCCGACGGGCACTTCACACTGTCCATCCTGCCCGAACTGCGGCACGACTTGATGAAGCCGTTCTTCCAGAAGAACGACACGGATCCGTTCGGCGATTCGAAGATCGCAGCGTCACCGCACGGAGGTACGTATCTCGCCGAGAGCCTCGCGTGGCTCGACTGTCGCAAGCTCACCGAGTGCTCCGTGGGCAAGCACCGGGTCATCGTCGGTGAGATCCTCGACGGGAACGTGCTTGCCGAAGGCGCACCGATCGTGCACCTGCGGAAGCACGGTTTCTCTTACTGACGGGGTGACCGTGACCTTCGTCACGGTCGTCCTCGCGGCCGGGGACTCGACGCGCATGGGCACGCCGAAAGCCCTGCTTCCCATCGACGACCGAACCGCCATCGAGCACATCGTGGCCATTGCCACAAGTGCCGGAAGCCGTGATGTGCTCGTCTGCACCTCGGCGTCGCTCGCGTCCGAGCTCCCCGAAATGGTCGCTCGTGTGCTCGTGGTGCCCGAACACGAGCGATCGCGCGGACCGATCGCATCGATTCGGCATGCCTTGACCGTCGGCGCATCTGCAATCGACGAGGTTCCGGATGCTTGGCTCGTGTGGCCGGTCGATCATCCGTTCGTCGATCCTGCGACCCTGCACGCGCTGCTCGATGCGCACGGTCCATGCCGCACACCGACTTACGACGGCCGCGGAGGGCACCCGATCGTGATTTCCGAGGACGTGCGCGAGCGACTCCTCGAATTCACGAGTTCGGGCGCGACCTTGCGGGACTTCTTCGCTGCGGAGAACCGTATCGAGGTCGCGGTCGAGGATCCCGGTGTCCGCCAAAACTGCGATACGTTCACCGCATTCACGGCCTATTCCGAGGCGTACAGGCGCCGCCAAGAGGGTTCCGGATCCGACTGAGCATCCGCGACAGGAGGCACCCCGACCGCGGCGGATCCGCCGAACTCTTCCCGAATGCAGTCAAGGCGTGCAGCTGAGAACCCGATGAGATGGTGTCTTTCCCATCAGGAGTCTTGCATGGAAGCGCCCATCCCTTCTCGCTCGCGCGCACGCGGGCGCGCGTCGCTCACGGTCATGATCGCGGCGACGATCGCGATGCTGGCATCGTGCTCGGGTCTCGGCATCAACGTCGACGCTGGCTACACGAGCCTCGAATTGACGGGCGACATCGGGCTCACGCCGACATCGATCTCGACGATTCCACCACAGCGGGTCGATGTCGAAGAAGGCTTCGGGTTGAAGGACGCGATGTCGAGTCCGTTCGGACGGGTCGAGGCCGAAGTCGTCGTAGCGCGCATCGTGGCTTCCGGCTTCCAAATCGACCAGACGGGCCGCGGCGCGCTCAGCGTGCAGTTCGGGGACATCCCGTTGTCGACGCCGATCGAGTCGACCCTCGAGATGACGAACCTCAAGGGCGCGATCCTCTTCGACCTGCTGGATCTCGGACCGGTGCGCATCTCGCCGGGCATCGGCGCTGACTACTTCGACTTGAAGCTCGACGCCCGCAGCCTCGCCGTGACGACGTTGCGCGAAAGCCTCGACGCAACAGCACCAGTGCCCCTCATCTTCGTCCAAGGCGAAGTCGACCTCGGCTATTTCGACATCGTCGCGGACGTCGGTGCGATGAAGGCGAACGTACAAGACATCGATGGCACCGTTCTCGACGTCGAAGTGCTCGCACGCTTTCGGCCGATCGACCATGTCGAACTCTTCGCGGGTTACCGACACATCACACTCGATGTCGAAGGGCTCGCCGATGACAACCAGAAGTACCTCGGCGATCTCACGCTGCGAGGCTTCATGGTTGGCGGTGGCATCTACTTCTGACACCGCGAAGGGCCCAACGCGCCCTCGTGCTCACTTGTCGGGGGTCGCGACCGAGGAATCGGTGAAGGATCGCGACCTGCCACGGACATGGGTCGACAGGGCCGCGAGTCGCGGCGCCGCGTCGGCTCGCGTGATCCAGCGCACGGTCATCGAAAGCGGCCACTTGCCCTGATCGCGGCGCGCTTCGGACGGAGGCACTTTGTCGATCGAAAGCTCGCGAATGCCGCCCTCGTGCTGGCGCCGATAGGTATCGATCGCGGTAGCGTCGACGAGTGCGATGGAAGCCGGTCGCTTCGCGCATTCGCGCAGGAGTTGCAGGTCAGTCGCGAAAGCCTGTGTCGACACCGGTGGTCGCGACGGCCAGAAGCGCTGCAACTCTCGCAGCTGACGAGAACTCGACGCGTCGAGTGTCAGGACTTCGATGCTCGCCTGGTTGCGATTCCACTCGAACCACGACCTCGATCGCCCGTCGACGATCGCACCGAGCTGCGCGAACGCGAGTCGGTCGAGTGGGTTGGATGCGTGCACGACAGGCACGAGGGAGCTTCGCGTGAGCTCGACGGCCTGGAGTCCGCGGCGCTGTTCCCGGTGGGTGAGCGGTTCTCGGGAGACGATCGCATCGACGCCTGCGACGCGAGAACTCTCACGAGGCGTGGTCGCGAGGATCGCCGTGCGCAACGTGTCTGCGGGTCCCTCCCGAAAGCACAGCTCGAACGGGCCCGTGTAGCCCGCACACAAGTCGGCGACGTAGGCGCGAAGTCCGAGATCGCACGCGATCACGACGCGCCGCTGGTCATCCCGTCCGCCGTCAGCACTCGTCGAACGCGAAGGACCCGCGACGACGACCACGGGTCCATCGTCGACGAAGCCGGCTCCAAACGTCCGCCTTGGCGCAGGATCGGTGTCGAGTTCGACGACGAGCGGAACGCTGGGCGCGCACGAATTCGCGACAAGACAGAACCCACCCAACAGACACGAAGCCCGGCCGAGAAACCAGGCACGCACGTGGCGGCTGAGCGCGCCCGGGTTCTCGGCCGAGCTTCTACCCCACGTTGTCGCGATCTTCCCCACGTCCGGTTCCCCCAAACCGTTCCTGTGGGGAAATCCATCGGCTCGAATCGCAACAGAGGTGGAGGAGGATCGTCGAAGAACACGACACTCCCGTGGCACCGCGACCTACAGCAGGCGCGGTGCATGCGAACGTAGGGCATCTCGCGGAAGCTTCGCGAGATGCGCGCTCAGTACAGCTTTTCGATCGCGACGATCTCGAGGTGGAGCGTGCCGTTCGGCAGCGCGATCTCGACGTGATCCCCGACGCTCGACCCGAGCATCCCCTTGGCAAGGGGCGCTCGGTAGGACACGACGTCGTCCGCGATTGCGGCGTCCCAGGGCCCGAGGATCCGGATCGACTTGGTCTCCTTGCTATCGAGATCCAAGATCGTGGTCTTGGTGCCGGGCGCAACGATCTCGTCGGGGATGTCGACTTCCTCGAGGAAGCGAGCGCGTTGCAGCTCTTCTTCCCACTCGCTGGCTTTGGCCGTGAGTGTGCGCTGCTCTTCGATCGCTGCCTCCCACTCCGCATTCTCGGAAAGGTCCCCGAGAGACGCGGCCTCCCCGATCGCCTTGCTATTGGCAGGGATCAGGACATCACGCAGGTTGTGGAACTCGGCCTCGCGATGCGCGAAGCCTGCGCGCGTCACGAAGATGTCGAAGTCGTCGTCCCAGAAGTTGAGTTCGGCTTCTTCGTACAAGTCCGGGAAGCGGCGACGCGCAACTTCCTCGATCTGCGCCATGACCTTCGGCGGGAAGTCTTCACCCCCGGCACGAGCACTGTTGATGGCCGAGGACATCGTGCCGCGATCGATCGTTTCGAGCAGATCCTCGAGGATCCCCTTGCGTCCCGCGAGGAGCGTCAGGATTCGACTTTGCAAACGCGTATGGCGACGGCCCGTGTGCTGTTCGCACACGATGCGCATCGCGTGCAGGATCACGCGGCAGATGATGTTGGGATCCGCCTTGCGACCCGCACCTTCGAACGCTCCTTCACTGTACGCCTTGGTCAACGCATAGATGAGGAAGGGATGCTTGTGCGGGAACGGATTGACCTTGTCGTAGAGCGCCATGAGGCGATCCGGAACTTCGGCACCGCGCAGAGCTTCGACGAGGGTCTCGAGAGCGTCCTCGACGTTGTCGCCGTGCTCGGAAAGCAACGCCAGCTGGTCAAGGACGGCATCGACCCACTTGGGTCCGAGCACATCCGGAAGCTGAGATGCAAGGCGGGATCGAATCGAAGAATCTTCGATATCGGCGAGCACGAACAGTTCGACCTTGGACGGGTCGTAGTCGCCGGTGGCCGGGATGCCGAAGAGTGGTCGCAGGAGCGGTGTCGCTTCTTCGACGCTCAGCGCGCCGATCTCTTCGAGGAAGATCACGGCATAGGCGCTCTCGATACCGTTCGCGGCACGTGCGATCGAATCGAGTCGCTCCGTCGCGAATGCGGCGAGTGCGTCGCGATCCGAGTCACGCGTTGCACGGTCGAAGTAGGCGCGCAGCCCACCGACGATGGACTGCGCAGACTTCTCGAACCTGAGCTGAGCACGTGCCTCATCGGTCAGTGAGAGCGCCTTCGTGCGGAGCATCAAGACCGGACGGCTCGCGCTTCCTTCGACGGCGATCAGGGGATCCTCGACAGCAGCCGCCTTCGCCTTCTTCCACCAGCCGGTCCACGACTTGGCGGGCACGATGGACTCGTGCAGCTGTTCTTTGATCTGGGTCGAGTTGGCCTTGCCGCGATAGATCCGAAGGGCACGTCGCAACACTTCGGTCGGCGCTGCCTGCGCGAACTCGAAGAGTGCATCCAAGCCGTGGTGCAATCGCATCGCACGCAGATCTTCTTCGGCCAACGCCGTCATCGTGTCGATGGCGGTCTGCCATGGCACGGTGTGCTTGCGTCCACTCGCGAACGCGATCGTGACTTCGTCCGCGTCGGCATGGATCTCATCGACCCGTCCCGGCCCCCAGCCGGACCGATGCTCCACGACGCGACCCGGCGTGAAGCCAAGGCATTCCGCAAGGCTCAGGAACGCGGGCCACTCGACGCTCTGACCACGCGTCAGGTTCGCTTTGCCGAGCACGTACTCGAACCAGTCCTCGCTGCCGTAGGCTGCCTCCAGCGCTTTGGACGTGACTTCCTCGAGACCACTCACGCTTTCGATCTTCCAATACGCGAGACGCATCAGGATGCCGACGGCATCGGCGGCCCGGTTCTTGTCGACGAGTGCTCGGGCGAGCGTGGCGCCGGCTTCGCGAGCGAATTCTCGACGACCCGTCTCTACGAGGATCTGGAGCGGTGGCACGAACTCGGAGACCGGACCGGGGCTCGCCATCCGCTCGTTCCAACTGCGTTCGAGGTCATCTCCTGCTCCGTGGAGCACGAGATCGAAAAGGTCGGGGGACGCGGCGGCGCTTGTCATCGGCGGGGGGTTCAGGAATCCGTGCGCGGTGGGAAGAGGGTACGAAAAAAAGCCTCGCTATTCGGCGAGGCGAGCGACGAGGCTGCCGAGTTCGGACGGCATGACCGCTTCGTCGAAGCTGTCCCTCTCGATTTCGTCGAGCACATGTCCGGGCAGTACCAATGTCACGTGGAACTCGGCCTCATAGAGGCGTCGGAAGGCTTGCAACTTGCGCACGTGTGCGATGTCGACATCAGCCATGACTTCGAGGATCGATGTCTTGCCTTCTCGCCCACGCCCGCGAAGCGCGATGCAGGGTGAATAGGCCGCCATCTTGGTGTCTTCCACCTTCACCTCGTACCGGCGCGGTCGATGACAGTGGGCGACGCCGGCGTCGGAGAGCTTGTCACAGACGCGCTTCTCCATCCTGGACGTGATTTCGCGACCACCACAACGACCGAACGTCTCGCCCGGCGCCGGAGTCACGAAGTAATCCTCTTCGGACTCACCGATGCACCCGAAGGTGTCGAAACTCGTCACGCCGGCCTTGCCGCGCAACATGCGCTCGATCTGCTCGAGCGTGTCTTCTGCGGCGGCTTTCGAGCTCTTCGGCGCGACCGACGTCTTGCTGCCGACCGTCTTGCTCGTCTTCGCGCGCACGGACGTGTCCTTGGCAGGTTTCGCGACCTTCGCTGGTGTCGAACTCTTGCTTGGCTTCGATGTCTTGGTCGACTTCTTCACCGCCGGTTTCTTGGCCGCCGGCTTGGCCTTCGGAGTCGCGACCGCTGTCGCCGTTCCCGACTTGGACTTACTCGTGACTCGTTTGTTACCCATCTGCGACCGTGCAGGAACACGGCGCGGATCGTGACGGCCGAGACGATTCGTCTCGAGCGGGCCCCTCGGCGTCAGAGCCGGTTTTCGACGGACCGATCCACGCTGGAAGCCAGAGAGTTTAGCGCTTCCAGCGGAAAAAGGAAGCGGAGCAGGGCGTCGCAGTCCGGCACGGCCGGATTGTGCCTCACTCCGCGGATCGGCGCAGAGACCGTATGACGCAGCCGTAGCACAGGCTGCGTCCGTCGATCTGGAGCCGTGCTCGCGAGCTGCCGTGGTCGCGAACTACTGAACCGTGAACTCGAGTCCGTTCGAGGTGACCCACTGAGCGGGGTTCGCCTGGCTGTCCTGCGACCACCACTGCATGAAGAGCTTCAGGCCCTTGAGCTTGGGGTCGTTCGGGAGCGGCAAGGGCAGCGATGCCGCGCCACTCGCGCCATTCAGGGTTGCGAAGATCAGCTCGTTGCTCACGAGCTGGTTGCAGCCAACGACGCCGATCGGATCGAGGGCAAACGGCAGCGGAATCGTACCGAGGAGCAGCGACTTCGACGCACCCACGAACAGGAGCGAGGCGACGTTCGGGTTGCCGCGCTTCATTTCGAGCAGCAGATTCTGATTGCCGATCGTGGGCACTCCGCCAGCAACGCTGAACAGAGGACGCAGACCCGACAGTGTCGTGCACTTTCCGGTCCCGAAGGGAACGGCGCCCGTCGGAAGCGGATCGACGACGAGGCTGCGATCGATCGCGTGCAGC
The DNA here is from genome assembly GCA_020426005.1 of Planctomycetota bacterium. Lineage (GTDB taxonomy): Bacteria > Planctomycetota > UBA1135 > UBA1135 > JACKHW01. The sequence goes on from JAGQQW010000130.1 coordinate 7,165, forward strand.
TCGAGGCTGTACGGGCCGAACTGCGAGCTGAAGACCGGCGGGAACGGCGACGGCGTTTCGTAGAGGACCTCGACTTCACCCGTTTCGATCACGTTGTTGCCGTTCTTGTCGATCAGCGCCATGACTCCGTCACGGCTGCCGTTCTCGACCAGCAGGTAGACGACGCCTTCGCCCTCGGCGAGGCCCGTGACGAATCCTTCGATCGTGGTCACGGGACCACGCGTCGGATCGGTCCACGAAACGGTCTTCGAGGTGCCGATCGCGCCACCCTTGAGATCGTTGCCCGATCCGTTGAAGAACACCGTGACTTCGCCAGCGTCCTGAAGGTCGCCGTCGAGGTTCTTGTCAACACCGCGAAGGACGACACCTTGGAGTTCCTTGCCGGCGACGTTCTTGGAGCCGAAGCTGCGCTTCGCGCCATAGGTGTTGGTGAAGTAGTAGGCGGGCAGCGTGCGGCGATCGCCATCTTCGTCGACTTCCGCGAACAGGAAGCCGTTGAAGTAGTTCGACTGCATCGTCGTCTGATCGATGAACGTGATGTCGAGGTCCTCGAGTGCACCGCTCGTGATGTCGGCGTTCGCCGGCAATCCGTTGAGCTTGGACGGGTTGAAGAAGACCGAGTGCTTCGTCAGCGTGCCTGCAGCCTCCTCGAACCCGAAGTAGCAGAACGCGTCGGCAGCAGGTGCCGTGGACGCGGATCCGTTGTTGAACGCGAAGAAACGATTGAACTTGGGCACCGTGCGGATGCGCTGCCAATCATCGCGCGCGAGCGTGACCGTTCCGGCCTTCCCGGGGAACGTCAGCGCACTCGCAGAGTCGAGCAACTTCACGGTCTCGCCCGCGTCGCTCGCGTCTCCGTCGTTGTTCTTGTCCTCGCTGCGGTAGATGCCGATCGGACGCGACGTGTTGCGCGAATCGAGCGCGGTGTAGACGACGACCTTGCCGGCGACGTTGACGACCGACAGCGTGTTGGGACCGAAGGTTCGCGACGTGCCGAACTGCGTGAAGATCGTGGCTTCACTGTCCTCGATGATGCCGTTGGCGTTGCTGTCGACGCACTTGAGGATGTATCCGTCCCCGGCATCGGCGACGTAGAACGAGATGTCGCCGTTTTCGATGATGTGCTGTTCGTCGTAGATGAACGCACCGTTGCCGCCGTTGACCGAGTAGACCTTTCGAAGGAAGCCGAAGAGTTCGGCCGTGTTCGGATCGGTCTTACCGTTGCGATCGACTTGGTCGTACATCCCGGCAATCGGCACCGAGTTGACGGAGTTGGTGTTATCACCCGCGAATCCGAGCAACATGTGCAACGAACCCTGGGCAGGCAGCATCGCTGCGAGAACGGGAAGAACCGCGAGGGGAGCGAGGGCTTTTCTCATGGATCGGGAACGGCGCGAGCCGTGGAACAACAGGGGAGGGAACGGCAGAGGTCGGAGCTGGTGGGTCCTGCAGGACTCGAACCTGCAACCCGCCGGGTATGAGCCGGATGCTCTAACCAATTGAGCTAAGGACCCGATCGCCTCGGAAACTCGAAAGACCCGCTTCCGAGAACTCTCGGGGGCGCAGAGTCTAGCGCAAATCGAGGGCTCCCGGACGATACCCGTCGTCGCAGCCCCCGTCTTTGGCCGAGGATTCGCGACGGCTTCACTCGCGGTTCACGAGTTCCGTGGCGCCGGCATCCTACGGCCGCCGCCGCTCAGAGCCCGAGGTCTTTCAGGACCTCTTGGTCCCCGACGTCGAAGATGCTCTCCCACGAATCGCCGCTCTGGCCGGTGCCGCGCTTCTCGAGCTGCTTGCGGCGGCGGTCGTCGCCGTCGCGAGGATGGCTCGGGAAGAGTTCGTACAGGAAGCGCAGGTTCTCCGAACCGAGCCCGACGATCGGAAAGAGGTTCTTTGAGCTCAGCTGCTGGGCTTCTTGAAGGACCTTGTGGGTCACGAGGACGGGCATCGAAACGGTCAAGGTCGTCCCGAGGACGTGCAACGGCAACATGCGGTGCTCGAAGAGGAACTCCTCGGGCAAGCAGGCAACCGCATTCGGGTCGATCTGGAAGTTCGAAGCCATCAGGAAGGGCAGCTGAAAGTGCTGCACGACGAGCTTCGCGAGATCCCACTCACTGATGTCCCCACCCTCGACGAGCAACTCGGGGAACGGAACTCCCGTGCTGTCCTGTTGGTAGAGCGCCTCGGTGATCTTCTCGTTCGGAACGGCAGCAGCCTGCGAGAGTGCCTCGGCGAGCCGCACGGTGGTGATGCGTTCCATGCCCTTCATGTCGCATCTATCGGCACACGAGGGCGTCCGACCCTGAGGGAAAGGCTCTCGGATCTGCTCGAGGGCGCCAATCCCCGGCACGATCGCGGGGTCGGCTTCTCGAACGCCGCGTGCCAACCCGCCGTTGTCAGACGTCGAGATTCGTCACTTCGAGGCTGTGCTTCTCGATGAATTCGCGGCGCGGTTCGACCACCGACCCCATCAATACGGTGAAGAGGTTATCCGTCTCGACCTCGTCCGCGAACCCAACGCGGTAGAGCAGGCGGCGTGCTGGGTCCATCGCCGACTCCCACAGCTGTTCGGCGTCCATTTCTCCGAGACCCTTGAAGCGCGTGATCTTGAGGTCTCGACGCTGCGAGTACCGCTCGAGGGCTTCGAAGAGCGTCGCAGCCGTTCGCTGTTCGCTGCCGGCCTTCGTGTGGATGTCTTCCGGCGCGTCGCCGTCCTCGGTGCGATCGAGTCTGTGCAAGGGCAAGCCGAGTGACCCGGCCTTCGCGAGGAGTTCGTCGAGTCGCGCAGGGATGTGAATCGTCTCGACGACGATGTCCGCGTCCTTGTCGACTTCGCTGCTCATCGAGATGCGGGCATCGGCGTGCGTGTCTCGCGTCGACTTGAGCACGTCTTCGAGCTCTCGCTCGCCACCGTACAAGTAGAGCGAACCTTCTTCGCGCGTCGCGCGCACACGATCACTGACGAGTCGCAGACGATGGGTCGGCCACTTGCCGGCATCGTTCTTCCGGCCGATGAGCTCACTCAGGCCGATCGTCTGGGAGAGCGGTGAACGCTTGAGCTGTCGCAAGACATCAAGGGCGTTTTGCAGTTCAGCGCCCGTCCATTCCTGTTCGCCCACGCGCAAGGACAGCGTGTCCGCGCCAAAACTCGTGACGGCTTTCTCGCGTTCTGCCTCCGTGTGCACGAACACGTATTTCTCGCCTTTGCGGATCATGTAGAGCGGCGGCTGCGCGACGTAGACGTGACCACGCTTCACGAGCTCTGGCATCTTGCGATAGAAGAACGTGAGCAAGAGCGTGCGGATGTGACTGCCGTCGACGTCCGCGTCCGTCATGATCACGATCTTCGAGTAGCGCAGCTTCTCTTCGTCGAACTCCTCGTCGAGAAAACCGGTGCCGACCGCCGTGACGATCGCCTCGATTTCTTTGTGATCCATCACCTTGTGGATCGGCGCTTTTTCGACGTTGAGGATCTTACCTCGCAGCGGCAGGACGGCTTGAAAGCTCGCACGCCCGGAAACCGCGGTTCCACCAGCCGAGTCGCCTTCGACGAGGAAGAGCTCGGCCTCACTGCGCGGAGTGCCGCGATGGCAATCGACGAGCTTGAGTGGCAGCGTCGAGTTCTCCATCGCGGACTTGCGACGAATCGTGTCGCGGGCCTTGCGCGCCGCCTCACGCGCGCGTGCGGCCTGGAGCGCCTTCTCGAAGATCGACTTGCCGAGCTTGGGTCGCTCCTCGAGAAAGTCCCGAAGCCCTTCGCCGAAGATCGTGTTGACGATGCCTTCGACCTCGCGGTTGCCGAGCCGGATCTTCGTCTGACTCTCGAACTGCGGGTCCGGGACCTTGACGCTGATGACTGCTGTCAAACCTTCACGCAGGTCATCTCCAGAAGGTGGTTTGTCCTTGTCCTTGAGCAGCGAGTTCTTTTTTGCAAAGGCGTTGAGCGTTCTCGTCAACGCCGTTTTGAAACCCGAGAGGTGCGTGCCACCTTCGTGGGTGTTGATGTTGTTGACGAACGAATACAGGTTCTCGTTGAACCCGTCGTTGTACTGAAGCGCGATCTCGACACCGTACTTGGGCTTGTGCTCGTTCTCGCTCGCTTCGTCGATGTAGTCGCGATTGATATAGACGACTTCGTCCGAAAACGTCTGCTTGCCCTTGTTGAGGTGGTGTACGAAATCAACGAGGCCGTTCTCGAAGCGCAACGATTCTTTGGTGTCCTCGCGTTCGTCGTGCAATTCGATCGTGAGCCCGTACGTGCCCATCAAGTACGCGAGTTCGCGCAAACGCTTGTGGACGACTTCGTGTCGAATCTCGTCGGTCTCGAAGATCTGAGAATCCGGCATGAACCGAATCAACGTGCCGCGCTTGGTCGTCTCACCGAGCACTTCCATCTCGATCGACTTCTTGCCGCGTGCAAACGTTTGTCGGTAGATCTTGCCGTCGCGATAGACGGTCGCCTCGAGCCACTCGCTGAGCGCGTTGACGACGGAAACACCGACACCGTGCAGTCCACCGGAAACCTGGTAGCCACCCTTGTCGAACTTGCCACCTGCGTGAAGCTTCGTGAGGATCACCTCGAGCGTCGGAATGCCGAGCTTCGGGTGACGCCCGGTCGGAATCCCGGCACCATCGTCGAGCACCGAAACTGAGCCGTCCTTGTGGAGGGTCACGATGATCAGCGAGCAGCGCTGTTGAAGCGCTTCATCGACGGAGTTGTCGACGACCTCCCAGATCAGGTGATGGAGGCCGGCACTCGACGTGTCGCCGATGTACATCGCCGGACGCTTTCGGACAGCCTCGAGGCCCTCGAGGACCTGAATCGAATCCTCGTCGTACTTCGCCTCACGACGCTCGGGCTCGGTGTTTCCGTTCTCCGGCGCGTTCTCGGGCTCGTCGTTCCCGTTCCCCGGCTCGTTCTTGTGTTCGTCGGACATCTCGCGTGGACAATGCTGCTGGGAGGCTGGTCGCTCGAGGGCGAATCAATGCATGCCTCGGACTTGGAACACGATCTTGTGCACGTGATCGGTCCCACGAGTTGCGCCCTCGGTACGTGCTTGCACACGTTCGAGGAATGTATTGGCGTGAAAGGCCTTGGCTTCGGCGTAGCGAGCGTGGTTGTCGACTTCGATGCGCAGGACTCCGCGCCTCAGACCCACGATTCTCACGGTGTCTTCGTCACAGTCCGGCCATAGGTCGTGCGCCACGTCGGCGACCGCGGAATCGAGGCCATCCGAGACGACGGACGTCGCCTTCAACAGGCCCTTCATCAATCCTGCGATGTCCTTCATGCGAATCAGGACCGTCTGATCATACGCCGGTGATCGGCATGATGACGTAGAGTTGTTCCATGTCCTCGTCGGCACTCAGTACGAACTTGCCAGGCGAATTCTCGTCCTCGAACTCGAAGTGCACGAGGTCTTCCTTCGAGGCTTTCAAGATCTCGAGGATGAATGCCGGGTTGAACACGATGTGCCCTCCCGGACCTTGCAAGGTGACATCCATCACCGTCTCGGCCGTGCCGAGACCAGCGGCTTCGCTCGCGAACTTCGCCTGACTTCCTTCGAACGACAGCCGCACGGCCGGATTCGCATCGTCGGTCAACACGGTCGCGCGACGAAGATTAGCTTCGAGCAAGGCCTTGTTGAACTCGACGTAGTTCTTGCAGCCGCGAGGAATCGCGTCGGCGAAGTCCGGGAACACCCCCTGGATCACAGTCATCGAGATGCGAGCGTCTGCCAGGACGAACAGCGCAGTGTTCGCGTTGCCGAACACCGTGACGGTGGTCTCCGGATTGCCGGATGCGAGCGAAGTGAGCGCGCGCACGGTCGCTTGCAGACTCTTGTGTGGGAGCAGGATCTGCCACCCTTCGTCGACGTCGGTCGCGTTCGGAACCGTCATCGACATCAACGCCATACGCCGTCCGTCCGTCGCAACCGTCGTAAATCGCCCGCTCATCATCGTCATCAGCACGCCGTTGGTCGCGTAACGAGACGCTTCCTTGGCGCAGGCGAACTCGGTCGACGAGACCTGCTGTGCGAGGAGCTGGACGGGCAGTTCGAGGCCCTCACTGTCGGACGCGAACGAGAGGTCCGGATAGTCGTCCGGATCACTCGTGACCATCTCGAACTTGCCGCTCGCCGTCGGCAGGACCAACCGACTGCCATCCACCTCGATGCGTAGCGTCGGGTCCGTGACCTCGTTCACGAGAGCGAAGAACGGCTTCGCTGGAATCAGTGCGCGTCCGGGTTCATCGACCTTGACCGAGTCGAGTTGGATCTCGATCGACAGCTCCATGTTGCTCGCCTGCAGGAAGAGCGTGTCGTCCCGTGCATCCACGAACAGGAACTTGAGCGAGTGCTTCGGCGGTTCCTTGACGGGAATCGCCGGCATGATCGGTGCAAGCGCTGCCGCCAATCGAGCTCGGTCACAGAGAATCTTCATCGCGAGACATCCCCTTCCTCGACTATTCCCCAGAGCGGTCCCTCGTCGACCGTCACCCACGCACGCACATGCCGAATCTCACGACCACATCCACGTTCGAGGGGGGCGCGAGGGTCGTTTCGAGGCGATGCGGAGAGCTTACTGGAATCGCAGCATCGGTTCATCAGCGACGTCGCGAACTTGGCGTCGGTCGAAGACTCGCTCCGTTGTCTGGAATGGAGTGGTTTTCTTGATTCTTGGTTCTTCTTCATCAGGGGCTGCAGTTCGGGGAAAACTGTCCTTCGCGAACGTCTCCGGTCGAAGCGTCCGGTCCGCGAGGCGCAGAGCAGCGCACCTTTTCGACGAGTCGTGACTCAGTTCGGAGGGGACCCTGGGTCGAGACAGGTTGGGGAAAGTCGCTGGACGATCGGTGGACATCCTCTGAGTTCTCCACACGGATCCCAAGTCGTATATACGGTTAACAGAGTGGATGTGGAGTGTCGGGGGACTGCGTCCCCAGCGAATCCCGCGTCAATCCCCAGAAAATCGACGGGTCGAACCACCACTGCTAGTTGCGCGTGTGTCGACGGTACACGACGCTGACGACCTGAATCGGGAGACGGGGACAACCTGTGGAAAACTGATCTTCCTTCGATCGGCTGCGTGCAGAACGCCAATCCTGAGGATTCTTCCCGTCATCCGAGTCGCCTTGAACGTGATGTAACCTGCTTCAGGAAATAGGTTTACTTCCTTCATCGTCGCGATGCGACGGGGCGTATCCGACCGTGGGAGATCATGCGGCGAAGCACGATGTTGTGTGGATAACACCCGGTCCTCGCCGACGCGCGACTGCTATTGGACCTGTTCCTTCAGGAACGCCTTGATCGCTTTGTCCTGCTGCAGGAGCTTCTTCTCGAAGCTCTGATAGATCTTCAGGGCCTTCTTGTCGCGCTCGCGAATCGCGGTTCGAACCTGGTCCCAGCCCTTCTGAGTCACGGGATTGGGCTTCTGCAGGAACGCGACGAGAATGCCCGCCTGATAGATCGTCCAGTCGAGATCGGCCGAGGACATCTCGCCGTTGATCGAGAACGACTTCGGAAAACTCTTGAGGCTCCGAACGCCGCCCTTCGCCAGGTATTGCTTGCCGAAGTGCGACGCCGCCGCGGCGTTCGACCAGCGAGAGGTGTAGCCACCGAAGCCGGTCAGGATCCAATGGCGTTCGGGAATGCCGAGGGGAACGAGGAGCTGGGTCGCAGCGCCAACACCGACCCCGTGCTTCAGGAAATACGGTCCCCAGTCCTTGGCGCCATAGAAGACCGCGACAGGCTTGTCCTCGCGCGTCAGGCACTGGAACGCGCCGTGGGAAGAAAAGCCG
>JAGQQW010000131.1 GCA_020426005.1 Planctomycetota bacterium
TAGGGAGAAGTCGTCCCCTCGAGATGATTGGTCGGTCGCGTCACAGCCTTCTCCTGATTCTCCCCCACGTGCTCCACCGAGTCACAACCGCCGATCCCCAGCAACCAGACCAAGCACGGCAGCACCATCCCCACGCGCCCATGTGCGCGAAACGTGCCAGGGTCACTTCGCGCACGAAAGTACGTATGAAAGGTGCCAGGGTCGTTTCGCGCACGAAAGTACGGGGTTTTGACCCTGGCACGTTTCATGCGCGAAAGTACGGGGAAACGACCCTGGCACGTTTCATGCGGGTTCAGCGCTTGGCGAGCTGCTCGAAGATCCACGGCCAGACCCGGTTTCCCAGGACCGCTTGATTGATCTGTTGATCGAGATCCGCGAGGAGCGCGGTCCGGTCGGCATCGGGAAGCGCCTGAGCTGCTTCGTAGCGTCCGCTGAGTTGATAGACGCATTGGACGAGATGCCACTTCTGGTCGATCTTGGTCGTGAGTTCGGGGTGGCGCAGGTAGCCGGGCACGCTGATCGCGAGCCACGGGAGCGCGTCGCGGAAGTTGCCGAACATCATACTGAAGTTCGTGTTCGACGCGGCGATACCCGGCATTGCGAGGGCGAGTTCGAGCGGCGGAAGCGACGCACGCACGTATTGCTCTGCCGCAGTCGTGAACTTCTTCTCCCACCCCTCGGGAAGGACTGGCACGCGCCCGAGCCGCGCGAGTTCGCGCGTGAGCCACGTCGCCGCGCGCCGCGCCCCCGCTTCCGACAAGTGACCGTAGTCGAGAAACTCGCTCGTGTCGGGCAATGCTGCCCCCGGACCATAGAACGCATCATCGAGCACGAGACACGCACGTCCCTGTGCCTTCGCAACCTCCTGGATCGCGTCGCGTACCATGCCGATCTGATGCATCGGCACCGCGTCCTGATCCCGTGCGAGCAAGAACTGCTTCCGCGCGGCGCGGAGTTCACCGCATGCGCGCAACACCGTCCCATACAAGAAGCGCACATCCGCGCGCGCGCCGTGCTCCTCGATCAGAGCCTCCACGCGCGGCCGGATCTCGCGAGCGCGTGCGGCATCGAAGTCGGTCCAAGTCGCCTGCACGAGTTCGTCGATCTCGGCCACCGGCGGCCCACTGATACCCCACGGCCAGAATCCACCGAGCCCATACACCGCAACGACGAACACGAGAGGCACACCCTTCGCGCGACAAGCATCCGACATGTGCTGCATCCTGTGGCGCAGCCGGCGTGTCAGGAGCGCGGCGTCACGCTCGCCGACCGGCAAGGCGCCGAACAGCGGCTCGAGGTTCTTCGCGTCGTCGAGTCGGTCGCGCAGTTGCGCTTGCCGCGCTTCTTCGTCCGCAATCCTGAGTGTCGGCAACTCACGAAAGGCGATCCGCGCCCGACTCGCGTGCTCGCCGATCTCCTCGAGCAGCGTCGAAGGCACGAGCTTGCGCCCCGAGAAGATCCGATTGGCGAACTCGTTGGACCCGAGCGTCACGCAGACACAACTCGGGTCGTAGTCCTCGAGCACACGATCGACGAGATGCACGAGTTCTCGACTGTCGAGCGCAGGCTTCGCGTAGTCGTGCACGAAGACGTCGTCGTTGCCGTAGACGGCAGTGAGGCCGGCGTTCATCTGTCGCGCATAGCTCGCCCGACCGTCCGTGTAGGGATACCCGGCGGTCATGCTCGCACCGATGAAGAAGACGCGCTTCTCGCCAGCCGCGCGCTTCGGCGACAAGGCCCGAATCCGCGCGTGCGGCTGGGGTGCGATACTCGTCGCCGGCAGCTCGTCGGTCGGGTCGTATGCGAACAGATGCGCCCCGAGTACGATCATCGCGAAGCCGAGCGCAACCGCAATCACGGCGCCGAGGGGGAAGCGCTCAGTCACTTCGCCGCCTCCAATGCCCGTCGACAGAAGCCGACATCCTCGCGTGCCTTGACGACGTCGGTTCGGTCGGCTTCCGTCGCATCGTCACGCTTCGCCCACGCCTCGAACACCCGCAGCGACTCCTCGAGCACGGGCAGCGCATCACGGAAGTTGCCGAAGCACATGTAGTACGACCCCACGGTCCGGAACATGATTCCACGCGCACGCACGCGGGATCGCTCGGTCACCGAATCGATGACCGTCGCCATGCCGGCCGCAAATGCAGGATCATCGGCGATGCCGTCACGCACATCGACACCAGGCAACAGCAGCGGCAACGCCGACCGCGCGAGCCAATGCGCGATGCGCCGATGCCCTGCGATCGTCGGATGCGCGTAGTCGACGAAGAGTTCACGCGCATCCTCGCCAGCGAACACACCGCCTCGCTCGAACGCTCCATCGAGACGCAGGAGTTCATGACCGAGTTCTCGCGCGAGTTGCTCGAGGCGAGCGACGACCGCACGTGTGCGATGCAGCGGCGCCTTGTCGAGATCGAGCGCGTTGTCGAACGCGACACGCGCTCGCGCATCCGCGTCCCCGGCATGCGCGAGCGCGAGCCCGCGTAGGTGCCGCAGATCGGCGCGCTCCGGATATTCGCGAATCGCGAGGTCGATGTCCTCGAGCTTCGGCGTCTCGTTCGCGCGCTTCGTGCGAGCCGACTCGAGCGCGTTCGCCAAATCGAACGGCAGGTCGCGCACACCCTCACTCGGCCCCAACGCCGAACACCACGGTGGCTGCACTCCGTAGCCCTCCGGCGCGAGCGCGAGCACGAAGCGCACGTTGCGCTCGCGACACGAAGCGGCGAGCCCACGCACGGCGGCCGCGAGTCGATCGAGCATCAACTCACGATCCGAAGCCCCGATCGGCAGACCGCGCAAAGCGGGTCGTTCGGGCGCGGCTTCGCGCACCAGGCGATCGAAGCCCGCGACGTTGCCACTCGCACGCGCGAACGTCTCAGCAGGCCAGAACGACTGGCGCATCAACCAACCCGCGGCCGTATCGAAGAGCCGCACCGCCGACCCCGAAAAGTCGATCGCCCGCGCGAACGCACCATCGGGCCGCATCGGCTCCGTCAGCGGCAAGCGATTGAGGAACTCGTTTCCCCCGACGACGAGTACGATCGCGGTTGGATCCCCGAATTGCAGCAGCTTGCGCGCTTGCTCGGCGAGCTGCGGACTGTCGAGTGCGATCCCCCCATCCGCGCGTACGTGCACGTCGCTCCGTCCGAGCGCACGCTGCAACCCGGCGCCGAGCAGGTTGGCGTAGCTCACGTGCCCGAGCGGCTCGTAGGGCATCGCGACGGTCTCGGAAGCACCGACGAAGTAGACGCGTTCTTCGCCGGCCTTGCGCGGCACGAGAGCGACGTTGGTCGGCCACGTGAGTGAACCCGGGATCGGAGGCACGACACCGAGTTGTGGCAGCTCGGCGAGCGGATCGTCATCGAGGAAGCGTGCGGCGAGGTTCGTCAAGACGAAGCCGAGCACCAGCAACACGAACGCGATCCACGGCCATCGCGACGCGGCGGCACCCTGGTCCCGAGTTGCTGCCGTGTCCGCCATCAGAACTGGAAGTAGATGAACGGTTGCGCGTCGACCTTGCAGTAGGCGAAGAGGCCGAGCACGAGCGCGAGGACCATACCGACGACGAAGGACGGCATCGCGACGAAGCGATGGCGCACGCTCGCCTTGAACGACTTCGGTAGATAGTGCATCCCGAAGCCGAGAGCGAACGCCACCCACACCGACAGTGGAAGCAGCGGCACGTCGAACCATGCGCCTTCGCCGACCGACACGAGATTGCCCAGGACCGCGATCGCCCCGTCGAACGTATGCGACCGGAAGAAGATCCACGCGAGACACACCATGTGGAACGTCAGCACGACCGACAACACGTGCCCGACCTTGCCACCCATGCGCCCGAAACCGCGACGATCCCACCACCGATTGATGCCGAGCCAGACGCCGTGCATCGCGCCCCAGACGACGAAGTTCCACGACGCACCGTGCCACAGCCCGCCGAGCAGCATCACGAGCGCGAGGTTCACGTAGGTGCGGATCGGACCACAGCGATTCCCGCCGAGCGGGATGTAGAGGTAGTCGCGCAACCACGTCGACAGCGAGATGTGCCAACGCCGCCAGAAGTCCTGGATGCTGCGCGCCTTGTAGGGAGCCTCGAAGTTCTCGTTGATCTCGAAACCGAGCAGACGCGCGGACCCGATCGCGATGTCGCTGTAGCCCGCGAAGTCCCCGTAGATCTGCAGCGCGTAGCCGTAGATCCCGAGCAGCGTCGTCAGGCCGTGCTTCGTACTGCCGTCGGCAAAGACCGCATCCACGATTCCCGCGGCGAGGATGTCGGCGATGACGATCTTCTTGAAGAGCCCTTCGAGGATGCGCGCGATGCCTAGATGCAACTCGTCGCGCGACAGCGTCGGCGTCCGATCGAGTTGCGGCAAGAAGTCGGACGCACGCACGATCGGCCCCGCGACGAGCTTTTCTGCGGGAAGAACGCGACGAAGAGGCCGAATTCGTAGAGGTTCTTCGCCGGCTTCAACTGACCGCGGTAGATGTCGATCGTGTAGCTGAGCGTCTGGAAGGTGTAGAAGCTGATGCCGACGGGGAGCAACAGTTCGAACGCTGGCAGATGCGTCCCGAACAGGGCCTCGATCTCGCCGCGGAAGAAGTTGTAGTACTTGAAGACGCCGAGGAGCCCGAGGTTGCCGACGAGCGACAGGGTCAGCAGGAGCTTGCGCCGCTTCTGCTGCCGCGGATCGCTAGCGTCGAGCGTCGCGATCCGCCCGCCGACCCAGTAGTCGAGCAGCGTCGACCCGAGGATGAGGCCGAGGTACTTCCAGCCGACGAGGACGCCGTCGTCCTTCCACATCGAGTAGAAGAACCACGAGGCGACCATGAGCACGACCATGCGCATCGAACGCACGGATCGCAGGGCCCAGAACAGCCCGAAGACGACCAGGAGGAAGACGCCGTAGTCGTTGCTGAGGAAGCTCATCGAGGCTGCCGGGGCGCCGCAGGCGCGTGCTCGGTGCAGGTCAGGGAGTTCGACACGCTGCTGGGCCGCGGAATCGTTGGAGAGAAGCCTACACCCTGCGGGCCCGCCCCGTCCGGCTCGTCGAGTCCGGTTCGCTGCGTGGCCTCGGTGCTGCCGGCTCCACGCTGAAGGTCAGCACACCTGCACGAGCACGCCGGGTGGCGGCGAAGAAGATTGGGGTGGCTGATGGGACTTGAACCCACGACCTCCTGAGCCACAGTCAGGCGCTCTAACCAACTGAGCTACAGCCACCACACGAACTCCCGGCCTGAACGCCGATCGTTCTCGGGCCGAGGATCTTAGGAACGCGCCCGCACCAAGCAAGGCAGGAGCGCGACGAACTTGGTCGACTGTCTCCTTGACTGCGACGACGTCGGCGATAGCGTTCTCCCCCTCGCAAGCGAAGTGCGCCCTTGTAGCTCAGTTGGTAGAGCAACGGATTCTTAATCCGTGGGTCCTAGGTTCGAGCCCTAGCGGGGGCATCAGATTCAAGAAGTTGATACCGCAGTGGTTGCGACAGATCGCAACGTCCACAACCACTGCGGTACCTTTGCCGGGCACCACTGTTGGGCACCATCCGGATTCCAATGACGATCCGATGGAGATGCCATGGCGAAGCAACGACGAGGCCGATTGCCTCGTGGAGTCACCCGACACCGCAACGGATACCGTGCGTGGCTGTGTGTGACACACCCCGACCGCGAGAACGGTGGACCTAAGAAGCAGAAGGTCTACGCACCGACGCGCGCGACCGTAGAAGAGGCGGCCCAAGACGCCGAGCGCATGCGCGAGCTGAAGGCCGGCCTGCCGAACCGGCTGCCTCGCCTGATCGACGGGCTCGAGTTCGTGCGCGAGGAATTCGGCGCGATCCGCGATGGAACTCGGAGCTGGTACGAGTGCCAGTTCCGCGTCATCCTGCGCTACTTCGACCCGCTCATTCCTCTCCACTCGATCGGCCGCGCCGCGCTCGAGTCGTTCGTCTCGGCCCGTCTCGCCGACGGCGTCAAGCCGATCACGATCCGGCACAACCTGCGCGCGTGGAAGCGCATCTACCGCGTGACCGCCCGGCGCTGCGGCTTCAACCTTCCCGACGCGACGCAGTTCGTGCGGAATCTCCCCCAGCACGCGGCGAAGGCCATCGACTACCTGACCCGCGAGGAGCTGCTCGTCATCCTCGATCGCATGCAAGAATGGCCGAACCCGCTCGACCGCGGCGCCGACGACATCGACATCCTGCAGATCGCGTGGTTCACGGGCGCTCGCCTGACCGAGCTCGCCCGCGTCGAACGTGAGGACATCGACTTTGGGCGGCAGCTCCTGCAGATCCGCGAGGCCAAGCGCGGCAGCCGCACGATCCCGCTGGCCGATGAGGCCGTCGCCTGCTTCCGACGAATCCTTGCGCGGCCACGCGAAAGCGGCGGCGGCTTCGTCGTCGGCTCGACGCTCGACATCCGGCGCGAGGCCATCAAGCGAACGTTCCGACGCTGGCAAAACCGGCTCGAGGAGCGGCGCATTCGGCCGCACGCGATGCGGCACAGCTTCGGTACCGAACTCGCACGGCAGGGTCACCACCCAACGGTGATCGCAAACCTCATGGGGCATAGCGACCTCCGGATGGCGATGACTTACTGCCATCTTGCAGGGCCCGAAGCTCGTGCGGCTGTAGCTTCGTTGGCCCTGCAACAGCAGAGCGGATGATCGCAGTGCGCCGCTCCTCGTCTTCCTTCGCTTCGAGCGCGATCTCACGAGCGACCTCGACCATGAAGTCGATAAGGATCGGCTGCGACATCTGAGTCGCCAACTTGCGTGCCTGGAGCGCGACCTTCCAAAGGTCGTCGTTGCCGGCGCGCGCGATGAGCTGCGCGAGCATGCGTGCGTCGCCCTTCATCGCATCCACCACCCAATCTTCTCGTTCCAATACTCTTCGTCACCGCAGCGCCGGCAACGCCGATAGCGCTCCGAGAGCGGCGATCGGACCCAGGCATGGCCCAACAGTCCACACAGCCAGCGCCGGATCATGCGGTCGCTTCCTTCTCGAAGAATGAGTCGGCTCGGTAGCCGCAGTTGAATAGCCAGTCGGTCAGCGATGCAGCGTTCTTGAACTCGTCAGCGTTGTGTGCCTTCGCCATCCACGGGCGTTGCCACCCGAATGCACATTCGATGGCGCGGTGCACGTCGACGAACTGGTCGACAGTCAGGTAGCAGTTGTCACCGTCTTCGTTCTGCACCTCGCCGGTGGCGCACAAATAGATGTCCGCGATCCGCCGAAATAGCGCGGCGCGTTGCTCCTCTTCGCGCTGAGCCTTCGTCTTGCGCTTCGCCATCACGCCCCCCTGTGCTCTTCGAAGGTCGCAAGGAACGCCTGTTTCGCCATGTGCCACGGCCAGGAACCCATCGTGTGCACGGGGAACGGCTGAACGCCGAGCTCCTTCCACCACCCGAAGCAGCAGACCTTCGCCTCGGTGACCAGCATCCGACGATCGACCTCGTGCACCTCGCGCGACATCGTCGGCGGCAGGTTGAAGGCTTCGCGCACGAGCCCCTCGATTCGGCGCTCGATCGCGCAGTAGTCGGGCAGGAGCTTCTTCAGAGGCGTCGGCAGATCGTTGCAGTAGGCCTCGTGAGCGTCGTGCAGCAGCGCCTCGAGCTTGAAGCCAGCCGGAGCGAACTGCGCACACAGGACCGAGTGCTGTGCGACGCTGATCGGCCCGAGTGGCGTGTGCCCCGTGAAGCGGTTCAGCATGGACAGCGCATGCGCGATGTCCTCGATGTCGATGTCGCTGACCGTCGCCGACTCGAAGTCGAAATCGCGGCCGGTGTAGGTACGGATCGCAGTCAGCACGAAGCCTCCTCGGCCGGCTGCGGCCCAAGGAGGTAGTCATGCCAGAGTCGCACGACCACACCGTACGACGGATACGTGAAGTCGACCTCCCGCGACTGCGAGCCGACGGCGTACTCGACCGAGGGATACCCACCGTAGCCGCCGCGCGCCGCCTCACGCACCGAAACGATGCTGTCGAGCCGGAGCGTGACGGACTGCTTGCTGCGAGCCGTTGTGAACTCGAGGATCGGCTTCATCGGCTCCGCCTCCAGTAGAGAACTCTCGCGATGGCCTGCTCGCCCCGCCGGATGCCGACGCTGCGCACGATCACGCTCGCGCAGTAGAACATCCACGCGGAGTAGCACGTCAGGCCTGCAGCCACGACGGTCGCAATGACCTTCACAGGGACGGAAGGCGTCCAGATCGCAGCGATGACCGCAAGGCCGCCAAGGATCAGGATCGTCATGCCACGACCTCCGCTGGCAAGAGACCCTCGTGCACCGCCCATTCGCGGCAAACCTCATCGAGTGAGATGCCCAGCACGGTGGCTGCTTCGAACAACTTGTCGGCGCGCAGCAGCGATCGACCGGCTTCGAACATCGCGATGCACGGCGGGCTGACTTCGATCAGGTCCGCCAACTCGCTCTGCGTGAACCCGCATGCCTCACGAGCACTGGCATAGCGACGCACGACGAGGGCGCGGAAGTCGCGGTTCAAGGCACGCCGCTTCATGCTTCTGCCTCCCCGACGAACATCTCGCCCTGCTCCGTGGTCGGTGCCGCGGTGCGTGGCCGGTAGTGATACCCCTCGATCCACGGATGCGTTCGACCACCGACCGCGTATTGGCAGAGCCCGCACGTCGCTAGCGCGATATCACGCTCGTACGATCCGGTCAGGCGCACGAGACGACCGCACACCGTTCGCAGCGGTTCGCCGTACGAGTCGGGGACGATGAGGTGCTTCTTCATCGCGCACCTCGATCAGAGAAACGGGGAGTGCACGAATCGGACGTCGTGCCCCCCCCTGGAGCATGCGATCTCGTCTCTCTCTCGGACCCGGCCCCATGCAACCGGATGCTCTCGGGATCGCCGTTCACGCCTACCGACATGTGCGCTGGGCGATCCGAATTCGGCGTCTCATTCTGAGAAAAGGCCGGGGTCGACGGCCCATGCGCTTCCGACGACCCCGGCTGGAGGAAAGGCGACGCCGCGCAGTGATTGAGCGGTGACACCTCAGTTTGTTCGAAGCGCGCTCGCGGAGCGAAGAACGCGAAGTAGACGCCCATGACAAGGCCGACTGAGCCGCACGCGACGGCAATCGAGGTGTCGGAATCGCTCGCGAGATTGCCGTTTTCTGGCAGTTTTCGCGTCGGGTCGTCACTGCTCGGTCCGCTGGTGACATTCAAGCGTTCTGCGACTCGCATTCCTCGATTCCTCCTTGCTACCGAGGCCACGTTCGCGCATGGTAACCACCAATCGCTTGACGTCAACCAACAATCGCTTTTCGCTTTGCGAATCCTCGGAACCTGAGAATGCAGAAGGCTCTCGATCGACGAGTGGCGGTAGCGCTAGAACCCGTGCTGACGATGCGAGACCTCAGCCATCAGCTTCGTGAAGTGTTTCCGACTCGACTTCGCGATGTCAGGAAGGCTCGCCAGATGACCCAAGAGGCGCTGGCGCGTGAGATCGAAGTTTCGTCGAACACAATTCGCAACTGGGAGACTGGCCGAAGCATCCCGGACGTCGATCTGCTCCTGAAATTGAGCGATGCGCTCAAGGCGTCGACCGACTACCTTCTCGGCAACTACGATGAACCCGAACGCCTTCCGAAGGGCTATTGGGTCATCGATCGCGAGGTATTTGAGAAGTTCAAGTCCACCAAGGACCCGGACGCTCTCTACCGGCTCTTTCCTAAGAAGGTTTCCATCTGCGAGTTCGCGTGGCGGCTCGATGGAGATCGGAACGAAATCGTGCCTCAGGAAATCGGGGAGGAGATGGTGCGCGAGATCAACGAGCACGCATTGACCTTCGCTCGGCAGCGCTACGCTGACTGGATCCGGACCTGGGGAGGAAGTGTCTCTGCCGACACGCCGACGAAAAGGAAGTGACCTGTGGGACGGCCAACGACCCTGGTCGGAGCGCAAATTCCAGATGATCCCGCACCGAGACCACGTCGAAAGCGGCGCGCTGTCTTTGGAGTAGCCATTGCCGCAGCTGCATTGCTCGTGCTCGCGGGTTTCACAATCGGGCGAGCCCAGGGAACCGTCCGGTCGGAAACGTGGATGACCGCTCGAGATCTTCGTCGCGCTTTCGACAACATAGAACCCGGCGCATTCGGCCAGGAAGTCCTCACGCAGAGCTACGGGATCTCTGCACTAACCGTGAAGCGACTGCAAACACTGGCCAGTCGTGACGACAAGCTAGGCGCGACCGCAAAGATCTACCTCCAAAACCTCAAGAAGCTGATGGAACGCAAATGACTCTTCCGCAGTGCTTTTCAGCAAGTCCGAACCCAGCAAATGCAGGCGATACCCTGACGATCACGTATTGCAACTCGAACAAAGCAAATCAAACCGTCACGATCGAACTCTCGAGCGCCGAGGGCGAGACACCGACGACGCACGAACTGCAGCTAAATGGCGACGGATGCGGCACGTTCGAGTTCCCGATCCCTGCCGGATGGGGCGCCGTCGTCATGAATGGACCCCAGTCACAACAACTGTCAGTCCCAGTAACAATCTAAGCACCCCCTATCTCCTGCAGCGAAGCGCACAAGCGTGATAAATATACCACAGAAAAAAGTCGTCCAGCTGCGAGAAACGCTTGCGAAATGCCACGACTCCGCGAGCGCTTTACACCAAGAAACGCGCGAACAGATAAACACATTCAATGACGACCCACAGCGCCTCGTCGACAATATTTACAGCTACACCAAACTCCTCAGCGACATTGCACCCGACGTCGTCCAAAACGAGGATGTACAAGCCACCCTTGACACCGCAACCAAGCTGACCTCCGAGCTAGACCTGACTACCCGCACAGTGCGCGACTCGAGCTCCACGCGCACGAATTGGCAAAACTTGCACACTCGATTCAAGGAGCTTCGCAACGCCACCCAAAACACTCTAGTTGCGGCCCTGCTTCAATCACCGGGCGAGCTCCAGAACCGCATCGACATCTTAAACCAGCTGCAGAAGCAAGCGACTGCGGACACACTCGCAATAAAGAAAACGCTGCGAGACGTATCCGATGGCGTCGTCGGCCTAACATACCAGGGCCACTTCCACAAGCTATCGAAGAACTTACAGCGCTCCGCAATTCTGTGGCTGATCACACTTTTTGCGCTAGTAGCCATAGGCATTACGATTGCCATCGTGTCACTGAGCACGTGGTCGATCCCACTCATATCCGACATGCAAGCGGCCTACGCCACAACCGCTCGCATCTTCATTGCGTCGCTGCTCTTGATTGCAATTGCAGTCTGCGGCAGGAACTACAGAGCGAGCAAGCACTTGTCTGTCGTAAATCGGCATCGGCAAATGGCCCTGTCGATGATGCGCCACTTCGCAAAAAGCGCTGGCGACGACATCGACTTACGACGCGCATTGCACCTGCATGTACTGAATTTAATTTTCTCGCACAGCGCCAGCGGCTATCTCACAAACAAAGATCAAGATGAGCCGACAATCGCGATAACCCAGGTGCTCGAGACATTAGGCGCTCAGAAGCGATCTGCGAAGTAAGTCAGCATTGGACGACTACGACTGTGCGGGCACCCCAGACTAGCTGCCGGCAACTGAGACCACGCCAGTCGCCGCGCCTTCGACTACTCGCCTCTCATTTAGCTTCATCACCACTTCCTTCAGCGTCGCGAAAATCGACCCGCTTGACGCGTAGGCTCTCAATAACTTCGTACTCTTCGTCGTCACTCCAGCCGGAAAACCCAGGCACCGGCGGAAGTTCTAGAAAGTGAGTTGGGTCGAGTGGATCGTCTTCCTCTTGAGGAAACAGCTCCGGCCTCGAGCGCTTTGTTACTAACTCAACCGTATCCTCGAAGTCGACGTCACTAACGAAGTCGGATGCCACCATAGACAGCAACTCAAACATGGAACGAATCGCCATCGACGCATTAGAATAATCGGGCGACTTACCGTCATGTACAAGGCGGTTTCGCGCCTTCCGCACGACGTTTAGCGACATCACCAGCTGTTCTGGCAGAGCACGAATCTGAAGCAGCACTTCCAACTTCGTCGCGGAAGTCCACGCGCGCTGGTCTTGCAGAAAATCACGACGAGCCCGATCCACATTGGGAGGAACGACTCGCATGGCCCACGCGATCTCAATGAGACGCTCAGATAAAGTCCAAGCGTGGATCAAGCATTCAGACCACTGATGACGAACGAAATGACTGCTTGCGTACAAGACGATTTCTGATGGGAAAGAGGGCAGCTTGTCAAGCACTCGCTTCCCCTTATTATAAGCACTCGCAAGCTCAGAAGCCCGAATCGTTTCCGGCTTGTACAACCTCATGACATCTAATGCCGCGATGCTCTGCATTCGCGCGGCTGCATGGAATCTCGCACTCGCTCCTTTGGCGCAACTAAACATGGTGTACCCGGCATGCGACATAGTGCTCGCCCCAACATCTGCTGGCGAAACCGCTTCGCAGTAGACTCCACCGAGAACAATCCGCGATAGCGCAGCATTGAACTCTTCGACTGCCCTCGGGCGTTCGCGATACTGCGGCAGCGCTGGCAGAAAAAATGTGCCGTCGAAGCAGACACCCAAACCAAATGGCTCTATACCGATATTCAGACTCAGGGATAGACGGCAGAGCTTCACATAGTCATAGGTGCGGTCGTTGATCGCTTCTAGCGATGGATCCCACTTGTCACCATCACGCAAGACAAGGCGGAATGGTTCGCAATTGCCCGTGACGATATGAATCAAACTCTCAGTAGCCATCGTGCCCTCCACTTGCGCAGAAGCGCGTCGACACAGGTTGCTCGGCATGGCGCGAACGAGCGGCACATGATTCTTCGTCGAAACTGCAACAGCAGAACCATCGTGGCGATCCGACATCCGCGCCGTCTGTCATGAATAGACATAGCCGCGGTGTGTTGTCGCGCAAGTTACTGCCAATGATCGCGGCCTATGTCCTCTGCGTGCATCTGATGCACACGCGGGACCGCGTTCGCCGGCAGCGCGGGCGCGACACAGCCGCACGCGACGACTCCTCCACCACCTCCGCCGCCACCGCCCGCGGCGACTTGGATGGCTCCTGAGTCGGGCTCGGCGCCGATGGCCGTGCCCTCGATGTCAAACGCCGCGAAGCTCTCGAGCGGCAGCCCGAGGACCTGCGAGCTCGTCGCCGGCGTTACGTCGAAATCCGGATCCTCGAGGCCCTGGTCGCGCGTACCGACACTCGCGACGCGGCTCCACGCGCGCAGGCCTTCGAACTCCTGCAGGAAGGTGTCCGCTTCGCCGTTGTAATTGCCCGATTGAGCGACGCCCCACAGCACCGGCCATCCGCCCGTCAGCGTCCCGTCACTCGCGAATGTGTCTGCCTTGACCGCAAGGTAGTGCACGAACGAGTTGCGCAGGTAGACGCGCTCCTGAATGCGATTCGGGAGCTCCTGGTTCTGAAGGTTGAAGCGGCCTCCCACGACTGTCAGGTGCTCGAGCAAGCAGTCCGACATCGGTGTCGTGATCATGTCGACGAGGGGCTGTGTGCCGCTCGAGCCGGCGACCGCCCCCGAGTAGCGCCGGATGATCGCATGACCGTAGAAGCACCCGGTCTGGTCACTCACCATCGTGAACGCGGGCTCGGTGAGCGTCGACAGCTCGAAGAAGGCGAGCACGACATGCGCGATCGCGACAGAGTTCGAGATCGCAGGCTGCTCGCTCCAGTTTCCGTTCGTCGGGTGCGCGTCGAGCTTCCATCCCATCGCGAAGCCGCCGTTCGCCGCGACCTTTCCGTGGTAGTTCACGCTCTCGATGAAGACGCCGCCCCATGCGCCGCTCGAGTACCACGATTCGTTGCGGCAGCAGTATCGCGTGACGTTCGCGACGTCGCTTTGAAAGAGCGGAGCGCCCGTGCTCGTCGATTCGCTGATCAGGCTGCAGCGGTCGAGGACGTACCAATCCGGTGCTGTCGCTCTGCCGATGTAGTTCGACTGATCACCAGCCACTGGCGCAACGATCAGGTTCGACAAGATCGTGACGCCTGCGAGGAGGTAGTTGTTCGACGTCGAGTTGTCCGTCCGGAATCGGACAGTCGCCGTGTTCAGCGGATCTGGCTCGAACACGACACCGAGCCACCTCGCATCCATCGTCGACGCGAAGCCAGTGCGACCCCACTCGAAGTCCTGATCGCTTCCGGCGTTGTCCATCAAGCGGACTCGAATGCCGTTGGCGTTGTTCGACCGGAAGAACGTCGCGTTGATGTAGTCGCGTGCCTTCTTCAGCGCATCCCAAGTGTGCGCTGCAGGATTCGCGCGCGCAGTCGCTGCGTCTTCGCTGGCAACGCAGGTCGAGTTGTTCCCATTCGCGGTATCGACGTAGACGTAGACATCTGGCCAGACGGTCTCGGACCGAATCGTGTGACGTCGCGACTGCAGTTCGGCGCGCTGTGCGCCGCCGCCCCACGTGCCATCGTTCCACCATTGAACCCACTCGCCGAAGTCACGCGAATCGAACACCGACGAGGCATCTCCGATGAGCGGGTACGCCCGCACATGCGCCCAGCCTTGCCCAGGCTCGACGCCGGAGATGTCGAGGTTCGCCTGATAGGCCGAGATTCGCGGCACCGTTCCGGAAGCGGTGCGCTCGCACTCGAGCGAGACTTGCTCCGTGACGTACTGCAGCGCAGCCGTGGCGCCGTCGTCTTCTGCGCTGTAGACCTCGAAGCAGACGGACGCAATCCCGTACGCATGTGCAGCGAACGCCGCACCGGCGTACGTGCTGCCGAGTCTCGTGCCTGGCAGCGTGCTCGCGCGATCGACCCAAGCAGCCTTGACCTTCGGGTAGGCCTTCGTCGAGTTGTTCGTGACCGCGAGCCCTG
>JAGQQW010000132.1 GCA_020426005.1 Planctomycetota bacterium
TCAATGACGCACCGGCGCTCGAGAAAGCCGACATCGGCGTCGCGATGGGAATGCGCGGCACCCAAGTCGCACGTGAGGCCGCCGACATCGTGTTGCAGGACGACGACCTCGGCACGATCGTCGTCGCGATCGAAATCGGGCGCACCACGTTCACCAACATTCGCAAGTTCGTCGTCTACCTGATGTCGTGCAACGTGAGTGAGGTACTCGTCGTCGCGTCCGGCGCGGTACTCGCTGGACCGCAGCCACTCCTGCCGTTGCAGATCCTCTTCCTCAACTTCGTCACCGACGTGTTTCCGGCACTCGCTCTCGGCACCTGCGAAGGAAGTCGCAACCTGATGCTCGAGCCACCGCGGGATCCGCAGGAACCCCTGCTCACACGGCGTCATTGGACGACGATCTTCGTGTTCGGCGTGCTGATCGCAGTCGTCGTTCTCGGGACCATGCAGCTCGCAGTGAGTTGGCTCGATGCGTCCCAGGAACGAGCGACGACGATCGCATTTCTCACACTCGCGTTCGCTCAGCTCTGGCACGTGTTCTCGATGCGGGATCGCACATCCGGCTGGGCCCTCAACGAAATCTCGCGCAACCGCTGGATCTGGGGCGCACTCGTCCTGTGCAGCGTCCTGCTGCTCGCCGCAGTGTTCGTGCATCCGCTTGCCCGCGTGCTCACCCTCGTCGATCCGAGCGCCGGTGGATGGGCTCTCGCGCTCGGTGCCAGCTTGTTGCCGTTCGCACTGGGACAGCTCTGGCACGCAGTCGCGCGATCGTGGAAGACCATTCGACGATCGACATCGCGTGCCCGGTCGTCGGGGATTTGACGCCGAGCGATGCGTTGCAACTGACCGTCGGGAACTGAGCAACACGAGTGCCGTCAACGATCGCCGGCGAGAACGAACCAGTTCGTGCCGTCGCAGATGAGGGAAAGCGTGGCGTACGGTTCGATCAACGCGCGGGAACTCGCGCCGTCGATCCGCGAGGACTCGGGCACGATGGTCAGAACGTTGCGGTCGCCCGACGACTTCTTGACCGTGATTCGACGACCGCGCTGCCGATCCTGACTCCTCAGGGTCAGGGATCGCGCGCCACCGGACGTATCGACCAAGAACACGTGATCACGACTCGAGGTCGTGTCGTTCGTGTTCGTGATCTTCAAACGACTCGCGACGGCGCCGAGCATCACCACCCCATCGTGGGGATTGAGCGCGAGTCGGTAGCTCGAGTCGTTGCCGAAGCCCTGGATCGCAGGGAGGTTGTCGTAGGTGCCGATCCCGACCGCTTGTGCGTCCTTCAGGCCGAACACGCCTTGGAAGCGCATGCCCGTGAAGCCGGTTCGCTTCTCGCCAGGTCCGATCGCCTGGATCGATTTGGTCGACCCGAGATCGAGCGTCTGTACGCTGGGGTGGATCAAGTTGGGGCCGGTGTGGCGAAGGTTGCAGCCGACCATGGACAGAGTGCCGACTCCCTGCTTCGCCTCGACGCCATACTCGAACCCGCGGGCGTCGACACCGATGAGGTTGACACGCTCGGTGCCCTCGATCGAAATCGCACGGCTATTGCTTCGGCCAAACTCGCCTGGCGTGAAGAAGCCACCGACGACCGTCAGGACGCGCTCGTCCAAATCCACCGGCTGATTCGAGACGTCCTCGAGATGCAGGGCCCCGTAGCCACGCCCGAGGCGATTGTTGTTCTCGAAGAAGCAGCTCGTAATCGTCAGATCGCCGACGTCTCGGCAGTACAGGCCGGCGAGCCCAGATCCCTGGATCGAACAACCCGTGATCTGAAACCCCAACGTTTCCGGCCCGATGTTCGCGTGATCGAACGTCAAGAACACACAGTGCCCACCGTCACGGACGACGTCGAATCGGCAGCCCTGGATCGTTCCTGCAGTCGCGTTCTCCCACTTCAACGTGTTCTGGTAGCAGAACATGATCGTGCAGCGCACGATGTTCGCGGTGTAGCAGCGGCGCAGGAACGCCCCGATTTCACAGTGCAGGATGATCAGATCCTGCAGCTTGCAGCCACGAAGGCCGTGCTCCATGTAGATGCCGAAGCGCGTACTGCTTGCCCAGGAGTTCGGGGACTTGTTGCCATGCAGGGTCAGCCGTCGAATCGAGACATCCCAAAGCTGGTCGGGACGCCCGTCTTCATCATCGAAATTGACGATCCGGAGCAAGTCGCCGGTACCCGTGTGCACGAGATACGTACTGCTTGCGTCGTCCCCGAACATGTCGAGTGCGTTGGTGATCCGCAGCGTCTCGTCGATCAGGTATTTGCCAGGAGGGAAGTAGAGCGCGCAGCGATTGCGCTTGTTGAAGCCATCGGTACCACGCGGCACGTCGAGCAAGGTCTCGCAGTAGCGAATCGCTCTCTGAATGGCAGCGGAATCGGGCAGGTTGTCATCGCCCCGCGCGCCAAAGTCACGCACGGAAAGTGCCGTCTGACCAGCACACGCAACACTGATCGCGAGGCTCGCGACGGCTGACAGGAGAACGGAACGGATGGACGCGGATCGAGTGTGCATGATGTCGCTCACGAGGTTCGTGGTCATGAGGTCGAGCGCCGTGCACGCGCCGACGTCCCGCAGAAAATCACGTTTTCTGGGCACACCGCGGTTCTCGTCGATCGGATCGCGTATGCGCCAAGAGGCGACCGACGCGAAACGAACCGTCCGTTCGATCCTCACCCGTTCCTCCTGGCGTTGCCGGGACTATGACGATCGTCCACTCTCCTCGTTTCGTGCCCCCACCTCCATCACCATGCGCCGCCTCCCCCATTCCGCGCGCTCGTTGTGCGCTCGTTTTTCTGTCGCTTCCGTCGGCCTGTTAGTCCTCACCGGTTGTTCGGGAAACAGCACGACCGCGGACTCCAGCGTCGGAGCTTTCACGATCGTGGACGCGACACCGTCCCGCGGCTCGACGATCCGCCTCAACGTGCCTATCCGGATCGCGTTCTCGCGCAAGGTCGACACCCTGACGGCACAGGCGAACGCGTTCGCCTTCGAGGTCCGTGATCTGCAGGATCGGATCGTCGACGAGCCCGTCACCGGGACCTTTCGCATCGGGCGCAACGTGGAAGGCGCACTCGACGCGCGGGTGCTCGAGTTCTTGCCGCGCTTTCCGACGACGGACAGCTTCGACGACGGCGGATTCCGGCCTTCTCGCAAGTACGCGGTTCGCCTGACCCACGACGAGAACGGTCGTAGCCGGCTTCGGGACGAAGACGGACGTCCGCTCACGGCGGCATCGGACTGGTCGCTGAGCTTCCGGACCGTCAACGGCACGACACCGTCCGAACTCTTCGAGAACCGCAAGGCTGGCGGACCACGTGTCGTCGGCATCAGCGTCAGCCCTGAGATCGACGGCCGTGTCGCGCTCAATGATCATGGTGGCGCACCGGTCGAGATCGTGATCTGGTTCGACCAAGCACTCAACGCCTCCTCCGAGAACCTCGACCTGCGTTCGTCGCTCGACGCGAGTCGCGCGATGGATCGTGGTCGTGTCTCCCTCGAGTACGACGATCCCGAGCTCGGGCCGCATCAGCACATTCGCAGCACGCTCGAGCTCGCTTCACAGCGCATCCTCGGATCGACGCTCGTGCTCCGTCCCGAAGGGATCCTCCCCAATCAGGCGCAAATCCGCATCATCGTCGAGCCTCGACTCGAGGACATCAGTGGTGAGTCGAACGCATCGACGCCGGGCTACCAGCGAGTCGTCGGTACGTTCTTGACTGAGGATCGGTTCACGACCCAGTTCGACGCGGTCACGTTCTCGTTCGAACAAGGTGACCCGACCGACTACACCGCACCGCTGCGCGACCCGCTCGCGGAAGTCGTCGATGGCGAACTACGCGCCAACGTGGACTTCCCGGGCACGCTTGACGAGGTCGATTACGAACCACGCGCCACGCTCACGATCCTGAGCACGGACTTGACGACGATCGTGCCGAGACAGGGACCAGAGATCACGGTGCGCGGCGGGGTCTTCGACGTGCGCAGCTTGACGGTACCCGCCGGCGTGACGTTGCACGGAGTCGGTTCGAATCCGATGGTCTGGAATGTCGCTGGCGACGTGCGCATCGACGGGCACCTGAACGTCGATGGCGGCAATGGCGCACACGAGATGTCCTTCGGTCTAGGCAACCCGACGCCGAACAGCGGCGGACGAGGTGCCTGCACGGGAGGTGACGGCGGCCGCGGTGGGACATCGATGCTCGATCCCTTGGCGGTTCGCGGGGAGAACGGTAAGGGCCCGTTCCAGGAACCGGACGGAGGTGGTCAAGGTGGTTCACGCGATTGCACAACTGGAATCGATCGCGCGGCAGGAGGTGGCGGGGGAAGTCACGTCGAAGTCGGCGATGCAGACTTCGTCTCGACCTACGACCGCGACACGGCTGCGAACGGGTTTGGCGGCGACGGACTGACCGCAGGCGTCGTTGGAGGCCGCCCGATGCTGCCGATCGTCCGCGACGCGCGGGACGACAACGACTTTTGGGGTCGCCAGGTCGACCGCGAAGGACGTGTGGTCCCCGGAGAACTCCTCGCACTGCGTGGCGGCGGTGGCGGAGGCGGTGGTGGCGATCGCATTTACAGCGCTACTTGTGATACGTCGACGTTGCCTCCCGGGCTCGGTGGTGGCGGTGGCGGCGGCGCGGGTGTTCTCGTCGTTCGCGCCCTCGGAACGATCACGATCGGTCCACGCGGTCTCGTGTCTGCCAATGGCGGAAACGGCGGTGGCGGCGCTGATGTAGGAGGTTGTCGCCAGGGCGGCGGCGGAGGCGGCGGCGCCGGTGGGATGGTCGTGCTCGAGGCGACACGCATTGTGATCCACGAACACGGACACCGATGGGCCGACAAAGACACGGTCTTCGCGATCACGGCCGACGGCGGAGTCGGAAGCAATACGTCGTGGGGATCGACCGCCCGTGAGAAGAAGTATCAGGTTGCCGACGGAAGCATCAATCGAGGTGGCTTTGGAGGGATGGGAGTCATCCAGCTCATGACGCCGCCCGGACGTGACCTCGATGGAACCGGTAACGTGCAGGACGATTCGATCGTCTTCCTCGACAAGAACGGCAACGAACAAGTCAACAAACTCGACTGGCTCGTCGATGGCGACCTGCGGCCGAATCCAGTCTGCATGCCAGCAACGTTTGGTTGGCGAAGCGCGTGGTCCTCGCGCTACCTCGCGACAGGAGCCTCGGTGCGTCGCATCGTCGAATCGATCGCGACGAGAACACGGTCGACGACGCAAGCGCCGCCGTATCGACTACCGCATGACCACCACTATGGACCGGATTACAACTTCGCTGGAGTCGAAGTCACCGGAACGCGCGCCGGTTACGTCACGATCGACACCGTTACGGGCAAGATCGACGCGCCGCTCGAGATCGTGGATGGCAGATCACGTTTCGCCATCGAGCACATCGAAACGACCGAACATCGCGGCCTCGACGCGCATCGTGTCGTGCTCGACCGTGCTGTCCTCCCCGCGGATGGAAGCTGGGCGCAACACCAGGCTCTCGTGATCTCGCCGAACGAAGGCGCGAGCGAGTATCGCATTCTCACGCACGACGCCGAGAGTCTCCTGCTCGACGCACGTGATGGCGTGATCCCCGAGTCGGCGACCCACGTGAGCGTGCTCACCAAGTTCTTCGAGATCACCCACGATGGCGTTCTCGGACTCGGTCCGGTCCGGCCCTGGCAGCAGCCCTATCGAAAGCCCGAGCTGCATCCGATCTCGAATGTCCAACTCGGATTCGCGTTTCACAGCGACCCGACGATGCAAGCCTCCCCCCACGGCGTCGATCCGCTTCGCTACCCGCACGGCATCGAGGACTACGTCCACGATCTCGAAGCGTCGACCCCGTCCTCGACACGCACGATCGTCCGACGCGGCCACTACGCGTTCGCGAAGCTCTTCGTGCGCTTCGATCTCGACTACAACCCGCGCCAGCCCGGAATGGCATCTGCCAATCCACCGGCGTTCGGCAGCAACAGACCCGCGTTGCGGTGGCTGCGATTGCCGTTCGCCTGGTGAGCCGAGAGCGCACGCGCGCTTCGCGAAACGCGGCACCGCACAACTCGTGACATGACGCTACAGTGGAACGCCCACCGAGAGTCGACCATCCTCGACGGAGGTTCCATGCACTTCGCTGTTCACGGTCTCGCGATCGCCATTCTTCTCGCTACCCATGTCACCGCGCAGAAGCGCACGCTCGTCGTCGACCCGGCGAACGGACCTTACTACCAGATCCAAGCTGCGATCGACGCGGCGAACCCTGGCGACGTCGTGTCGATTCGCCCCGGCACGTATCGCGCCATCACGATCACGAAGCCGATCGCGATCATCGGTTCCACAGGGGTCTTGATTCGGGACTTTCAGCCAGCAGTCACTGAACGCGCGCTGCCGTCCGGAAGCGCACTCTCGTTGCAAGACGTGCGTCTCGAAAGCGCGTTCGAGCCGTTCCTCGCGAAGGCGTGCGCGGGCAGCCTCGTCCTCGAAGACGTCGTGATGGACTCGTCGATTGGACCGCGCTTCGAAGACTGCTCGGATGTTCGGGGGACTCGATGCGTCGCAACGAGGACCATGAGATTGACCAGGTCGAATGCGAGCTTCGACCGGTGCCGCCTCTCCAGCTCGGCCCCGATGGGCACGAGCGCCGTCGACGCTCACGCGTCGACAGTGACCTTTTCGCGCTGCGAACTCGTCGGTAGCGAATCGCTGACGCAGTGGATCAGCGGACCTGCCATCTCTTCTACGGCGTCACTCCTGATCCTGACGAGCGACGGGAGCGGACTCGTTCGAGCAGGCATCGGTCCGGCACGCTCGGCGATCGAAGGGAGCGGCGTCGTCCTGCTCGATCGGCGGGTCGTGCTTCGCGCGTCCGGCAACGCGCCAGCGATCGCGTCGACCTTGATGATCGTGCGTCAAGGCGTGCCGAGCCTCCTCGTCGACAACGCTCCGATCGGTCAGTCCTTGTTCGGCCAGCTCGTGGCCGATCCGGGCGATGCCTACCTACTCACGGCCGGCAAACCCGCCGCACCGACGCTGTTGCCTGGCGCGTTCGGATTGCTCTGGATGCACGAGCCCTATGTCGCCGCTGTGGGCGTGCTCGGTGGGACTGGCCGTGCGACATGGACTTCGAAAGTGCCCAACGACCGCAACCTCGTCGGCGAAGCATTCGTCTGGCAGGCGCTGACCGCGAGCTCTGCCGGCCGCTTCGTGTTGTCGAATCCAGCGACCTACGCACACCGGCTGTAGTCCGCAGCGGCGACCTGCAGACCCGCTTGATCCGAGCGGAACATCGGCCCAGGTGCCACCATGCGGCCGCTCTACGCCTTCGCTCTGTTCTTGCTCGCGCTGACCTCGAGCTGCACGTCCTACCCCCCACTGCCGACCGTGCAGTCCGTCGACCTCGACCGCTTCCTGGGTGATTGGTACGTCATCGGACATATCCCGGCGTCGTCAGAGGCAAGCGCTTACAACGCCGTCGAAAGCTACCGTCGCGGCGAAGATGGCGAGATCCTGACGACCTACACGTTTCGTGACGGCGGGTTCGACGGACCGATCGAATCGATGCACCCGACGGGCTACGTGACCGACCAGGCGACCCATGCCACGTGGGGCATGCGCTTCGCCTGGTGGTGGCCGTTCAAGCTCGAGTATTTGATCACGTACCTCGACGACGACTACCGCACGACGATCATCGGGCGCACCGCCCGTGACTATGCGTGGATCATGTCTCGCGATCCAAGGGTCTCGGAACGCGAGTTCGCGATGCTCGTCGAAGAGCTACGGCGTCAGGGGTACGAGACCGCGAAGGTCCGCCGCGTCCCCCATCGCTGGCCGGATCCCGAACTCGACGCGGCGCGCTCCAAGTCCGAGTGACCCCCGCATCGGCGCATCGCTACACTGCGCTGGCGACACGCGACATGTTCCACGTCATCGCCAACAGGATCCGACGGATGCGCTTGCAAGTTCTCGAACGTGCCAGTCGTGAAAACGCATGGAACGTCCGGTTCCTCGTCGGCGATCGTGATCGCAACGTTGCCGAAGCACTCGCCACGGCATTTCGCGGCGTGGACGGTGTCGACGTCGTCTACGGGAACCTGCTCGATGCATCGACGGATGCCATCGTCTGCCCCGGGAACAGTTTCGGGGATATGGGTGGCGGCTTCGACAAAGCAGTCGACGATTTTCACGAGGGTCGAGCACAACGCGCCGTACAGAAGCACATCGCTGACACATGGTTCGGCGAAGTTCCGGTTGGCTCCGCATTCGTCATCCCGATCGACGACGCGACGCGCTGCCACCATCTGATCTTCGCGCCGACCATGCGCATCCCCGGGCCAGCCCCGAACCTCGCGGCCTACTTGGCGACTCGTGCAGCTCTCGTCGCGCTCGCGCAGTGGCGCGCAGAGCATCCCGATACGATCCGAAGCGTGGCAATCGCAGGCATGGGAACCGGAATCGGCGGCCTCGAGCCATCGCGAGCCGCGTCGCAGATGCGCACGGCATTCGAAAGCATCGTGGGCGAGCGTTGGCGAGATGCCGTGCACCCGGCTTTGGCGCCGTTCGTGATGGAGCGCCCGTGACACCCAAACCGCAGCCCGAGTTTTCTGCCCTCGGCTTGAGACAACACGCTACTTGCGCTCGAGGGCTTTGCTTCGCTCCGCAGGCTCGTTTTTCTTGACGGGTTGACCGCGTCCTGCTGGCTCGTTTCGTCGCGCCTCGCGCTTTGCCGGCTGGCGCGCCGGCGGAACCTCGCCGTAGTTGATGCGCACGGCTTGGCCCTCGCTGCCGTTCGACGACACGATGAACATCGGGCAGTAGTCGTCCTCGGTGAACTCGAAGTCCGTCTTGCCGCCGAGCGCACGCACGAAGGGAACGACCGTGTTGGAGTGTCCGACGATCAGGATCGATTCGCCAGCGTGCTTCTTCGCGATGGCGGCGAACCACTCCTTCGGCGGCGTCGGTAGTGGACGATAGTGCACGATCTCGAGCTTCGCCGCGGTGGCCGTCGGCTGCGCGGTCCCCATCGTGCGGTTGGTGTCGGTCGAGTAGATCGCGCGCACGCGTTGCTTGAGCAGGAAGTCCCGCAGCGCATGCGCACGACGCAACCCTGCTTCGGTCAGCGCGTCCTTCTTGCCGTCACGATCTGCGTGCCGCACGAGGAAGAACGTTGCTGGCGCGAGTCGTGCGGATCGCGCTTCCGCAGCTTGCGCGTCTTTATCCTGCGCCGACGCGTCTTGTCGTGCCGCGGCATCCTGCGCCGACGTGGGTTGCTCCACCGCAGTTTGCGCGACCACGCCTTGCGCGACCACGCCTTGCGCAACCGCGCCTTGCGCAGCCGCGACGATCGACAGCACCACACCGATCACCATCCACAACAAGCAGCATCGCGTCTTCACGATCTTCTCCCGGCTCATGCATCCACGACATCCTGCGTGCCACCGTGCGGCCGGTTGTCGGCTTCCCGCAACGCACGACGCCACGCCTTCTCGAAGGTCGCGGCATCCGCCAGCGACACCTCGGCGAAGAAGTTCTGCCACTTCGCCTTCTTGCTGAACATCAAGCCGATCAGCATGCCGAAGCGATCCCGCGCGTGCGCGCGGTCGTAGACGAGGACGCGACCGCACTCGTATCGATCGATCTGCCGCGCAGCTTTTTGATCCTCGAGCACTTCGATCCAGCGGCGACACGCGCCCCACGACTCCGATTCGTACTGCTGCCAGCCGTCCGCCCGGCACTCGAACGAGAACGGTGCTGCGACTCGCACTCCGTCAGACATCGTCGCCCGAACGCGTCGACGTGACGTGCTGCGCCACGGCGTCCGGGAAGTGCTGCAACAAACTCGTCACGACGAGTGGTGCCGCGACGCCGAGACCGCACGCACTCGTCGACATCATGACTTCGCTGATGTCCCTGAGCTCCGTGACGAAGTCCTCGTGGACGGCTGGTCCGGCGCTCCCTTCGAGTCGTTCGGTCAAGCGCTTGGTGCCGATGCGGCACGGGAAGCACTTGCCGCACGATTCGTGCGCGAAGAAGTCCATCGCCTGACGCGCGACCTCGACCATGTCGCGCGAGTCATCGAAGACCATGATTCCACCCGCGCCGAGGAAGCTGCCGTGCTTGCGAATGCTCGCTTCGTCGAGCGTCACGTCGAGCGCGTCGCCCGCGAGGAAGCCGCCGGAGAGACCGGCCATCGTCACAGCTTGCACGCGCCGTCCGTTCGGCACGCCGCCGGCCCACTCTTCGATCAGGGTCTTCAGCGGCAGCCCGAACGGCACTTCGTAGTTGCCGGGCTTCGCGACGTCACCGGAAAGCGAGATGATCTTGGTCCCCGCATGATCGCCGAGGCCGAGCCCGCGATACCACGCGGCGCCCTCGACGACGATCCGCGGAAGTGCGCAGAGCGTCTCGACGTTGTTGACGAGCGTCGGCATGCCGTCGAAGCCATGCGTCGTCGGGAACGGCGGCTTGTTGCGCGGGAACGGATGCTTGCCTTCGAGGCTGTTCAGGAGCGATGTCTCTTCGCCGCAGATGTAGGCCCCGGCTCCGCGTCGCACGTGCAGATGGAACGTCTGGCCAGTCCCCATCACGTCACTGCCGAGAAAGCCGCGCGCAGCACACGCAGCGATTGCATCCTCGAGCACGCGCAGCGTCTGCGGATATTCGTAGCGCAAGTAGACGAACCCGGTCGTTGCGCCGGTCGCGAGCGCGGCGATCGCCATGCCCTCGATCAGCGCGAACGGATCGTGGTCCATCAGCACACGGTCTTTGAAGCAACCGGGCTCGCCTTCGTCCGCGTTGCAGACGACGTATTTCTGCGCGCCGTACTTCGTCGTGCGCAAGACTTCGCACGCAGCGTCCCGAACCGCACGCATCTTGACGCCGGTCGGGAACCCCGCGCCACCGCGCCCTGCGAGCTTGCTGTCCGTGATGGCCTCGAGGAGTGCATCGGCGCCGAGCTGTGCAGCGCGTTCGAGCGACTTCATCCCACCGGTCGCGAGATAACCATCGAGCGTCTTGCGCTGCGGATCGCGAATCGCGTGAAAGAGGCACTCTTCGATACCGCCCGGATTCGGAATCGGCACGGACGTCGGTCGATTTTCGAGCGTCGTCGCACTCGTGCCGACGACGACGTCGTCACCGAGAATCACGGGACACGGATCGTCACAGCGACCCGCACAAGGCATCGGCGTTGCGCCGTCCTTGCGCATCGCGTCGAGGATCGCGGGCGCGCCGTTCAGCATGCAGACCGGACCGTTACAGACACGCGGTGCAGACTTTCCGGGCGGGAAGCGCGCAAAGTGATCGTAGAACGTCACCGTCCCGTAGAGATCCGCGAGCGGAATGCGCAGCGCGTCCGCGACGACGCGAATCGAGGCTTCGGACAGATACCCGTCGCGGTCGTGGAAGGCGTGCAGCAGGGGCAGCAGCGGCGCCGGCTCGCGCCCGAATGCCTCGAGAATCGCGGCATCGTTCGCACCCACCGAACCGCTTGCCGCCGCGTTTCGCTCACCGTCAGACTTCGCTGCACCTCTGTCCATGCGCGGATGATACCAAGGCCGGGACATCGAACTCCGTCGTATATCCACGATGACGATATCCACGATCTCGCGGCGCCCGCAGGTTCCACGACGGATCGGATCGGATGCGAGGAGGCATCTTCACCGCTTCGACGGCATGCTGACGTCATGCGCCCACACACCCTCGACTACAGTCTCGTCGGCGTCCACCTGGCACTTGGCACCATCGCCATGTGCAGCGCTCTGTGTAGCCCGAGTGTCGCGCAAGCAGTCGACGCGCCCGAGGGATGGACCGTGCGCAGCGTCGGCAAGGCTGGGGAGCAGACCCACGTGTATCGCCCGGAGGACCGACGAGCCGCGAGTGGCTTCTTCATCGCGGTCCATGATTCCGAGCGCCTCGATGGCGCGTCTCTGACCTCATGGCTCGAGTCGCTCCGCGATCGTCTTGCGAAGCGCCTCCAACAGGTACGGTCCAAGGGCCACGTCCAGCCGTTCGACAATTGGAAGCAGCGTTCGAAGTCGCCCCTGAGCGTCCTCGTGCGGCACACACCGAAGCTCGGCGTCGATCGACACACTCAACTTCTCGCCTTTCCGATTGGTGACGACGCGGCAGCTTGGATGCGCATCGACTTCGATGCCGTCGAGGATTACAAGACGCAGAAGGACATCATCGCGAAGCTCATCCCGAAAGCGTTCCTCGAGCAGGCAACCAAAGACGCGGTCGCGACCGCGAAGCAAGAAGCCGAGAAGTCCGCTGAGCAGAAGGTGCGCGAACAGCACAAACAACGCGAGGAGCAACTCGCGCGCGCCCGCATCGCGACAGAGGGCGAAGCGGTTCCCGACGATCTCCTGCTCGGCGTGCTCTACCACTTCGACACTCGCATGACGGCGTACGGCAATCTCGAGCCCGTCGTCACGACGCACCTGCTGCTCGGTGATGGCACTGCCTATCGCAACCCGACCCTTCCGCCCGAGCACTTCGCCTACGAGCGCTCACGCAAGCTCGAACCCGAACGCTGGATCACCTGGCGTAGGAACGTCGCGGGTGTGTTCGAGGCGCGCGATTCGGAGGACGGCGCCTGGCTCCCCCTCCCCGGACATCTCGTTCGGCCGGTCGCCGAGAAGCACGTCGACCTCGACCTCTCCCACCTGGCGGTTTGGGGG
Organism: Planctomycetota bacterium; assembly: GCA_020426005.1. Lineage (GTDB taxonomy): Bacteria > Planctomycetota > UBA1135 > UBA1135 > JACKHW01. Next base: position 12,698 of record JAGQQW010000132.1, read on the forward strand.
AACACGTTCATGGGCGGCGGTCACACGCGCTCGTACGTGCACCTGAAGCGCGACGGACGCTTCGAAACCTCCAAGTCCGCACTCGCGATGTCGGGTGAGGGTGCGCGCATGGCGGGTCTCGGCACGACTACGACCGCGACGAGTCACGACAAGGACGGAAGCAAGAGCGTGTCTTCGTCCAAAGCCGGAAGCGCCTACGTCGGCGCGAAGTCCACGAAGAACGACGGTGGATCGGACCGGACTGGCACGTATTCGATCGAGGGCTACTCGATCGAGTTCCACCACGACAGCGGCCGGGTCTCGTGGGCGATCATCTCGTGGCCGAACGAAGGCGACGACCGCATCTATCTCGACGGCCGCGTCTTCACGAATCGAAACAGCGCTTCGCGCCAGAAGGACGCGAAGCGCTGAGCGCGCGGTCGCGGTCGAACCTCAGTTCCGCGCGACGAGATCGAAGCGGTCGCTGTTCATGACCTTCGTCCACGCCTTGACGAAGTCGTCGACGAACTTCTGCGCACCGTCTTCGCTCGCGTAGACCTCGGCGACGGCCCGCAGCTGCGAGTTGGCGCCGAAGATCAGGTCACACGAGGTCGCGGTCCAACGCATCGCGCCACTGTCGCGGTCACGCCCTTCGTAGCGGTCGCCATCCGCCTTCGTCCAGACCGTCGAGTTGTCGAGCAGGTTGGTGAAGAAGTCGTTGGTCAGAGCTCCGACGCGTGACGTGAACACGCCGTACTTCGACATGCCGTGATTCGCGCCGAGCACGCGCAAGCCACCGACGAGAGCCGTCATCTCCGGCGCGCTGAGCGAGAGCTTCTGCGCCTGATCGACGAGCACCTCGGGAGCCGGGCGATCGGAGTTGCCCTCGAGGTAGTTGCGGAAACCGTCGACCTTCGGCTCGAGCACCGCGAACGATTCGACATCGGTCATGTCCTGCGTCGCATCGGTGCGACCCGGCTCGAACGGAACCGTCACGTCGTAGCCGCCAGCCTTCGCAGCCATTTCGATGCCAGCGCACCCGGCGAGCACGATGACGTCGGCGTGCGAGACGCGCTTACCCGTCGACTCGAAGTCCTTGTGGACCTCTTCGAGCTTCGCGAGCACGGACGCGAGTTTCGCTGGTTCGTTGACGGCCCAGCTCTTCTGCGGCTCGAGGCGAAGGCGAGCACCATTGGCACCACCGCGCATGTCCGTCCCACGGAACGTCGACGCCGACGCCCACGCCGTGCGCACGAGATCCGCGACGCTGATGCCGGAGTTCTTGATGCGATTCTTGAGGTCCGCAATGTCAGAGTCGCCGATCAAATCGTAATCGACGTCGGGGACAGGATCCTGCCAGAGCTGCGCCGGCGGCACTTCGCTGCCGAGCAAGCGGCTGTGCGGGCCCATGTCGCGATGCGTGAGCTTGTACCAAGCGCGCGCGAACGCCGCGTTGAACTCCTCGGGGTTGTCGTGGAAGCGCTTCGAGATCTTGCGGTACTCGGGATCCATGATCATCGAGAGGTCGGTCGTCAGCATCACGGGCAGGTTCTTCTTGCCCTCGATGTGCGCGTCCGGAACGTTCGGCTTGACGTCGCCCTTCGGGATCCACTGATTCGCGCCCGCCGGACTCTTCGTGAGCTGCCACTCGTACTTGAAGAGGTTGCGGAAGTAGCCCTGCGACCACTTGATCGGTGTCGTCGTCCACGCGCCTTCGAGTCCGCTCGTGATCGTGTCGGCGCCCTTACCGGTGCCGTACGCGTTCTTCCAGCCGAGGCCCTGCTGCTCGATCGGCGCGCCTTCGGGCTCGGGGCCGACGTTGCCGTTGGGCGTCGCGGCTCCGTGCGTCTTGCCGAGCGTGTGTCCACCGGCAATCAAGGCGACGGTTTCTTCGTCGTTCATGGCCATGCGGCCGAACGTGATACGGATGTCGTGCGCGGCTGCCACCGGGTCGGGATTGCCGTTGGGACCTTCCGGGTTGACGTAGATCA
>JAGQQW010000133.1 GCA_020426005.1 Planctomycetota bacterium
CTCGCGATCTGCTCGAGCTCGCGCATCAGGTCGTCATCGATGTGGAGGCGCCCCGCCGGGTCGAGGATCACGAAGTCGTGCCCGATCTTCTTCGCGTGTTCGATCCCGCGTTTGCAGACCTCGGGCGGACGCTTGTCGGTCCCTTCGGCGTAGACGTCGATGCCGAGTTGCTTGCCGAGCGCTTGCAGTTGGTCGACGGCCGCGGGCCGCTGCAAGTCGGCCGCGACGAGGAGCGGACGCTTCTTCTTGCGCTTGCGCAAGAACTGCGCGAGCTTCGCGCACGTCGTGGTCTTCCCGGATCCTTGGAGCCCCGCCATCATGACGATCGTCGGACCCGAGCTCGCGTGCGGTAGAGGCACGCTCTCCGGCCCCATGAGGTCGGTCAGCTCGTCTTGGAACAGCTTGATGAACTGATGGCCAGGATCGACCTTGTGGATCAGGTCCAGGCCGACGGCTTTCTCGCGAACACGTGCGACGAAGTCCTTGGCGACCTTGAAATGGACGTCCGCTTCGAGCAGAGCCTGGCGCACGGCCTTGAGGCCTTCTTGGATGTTCTCCTCCGTCAGCTTCTTCTGGCCCCGGAGCTTCTCCAGGGCCTTGCCGAATGCTGAGGTGAGATTGTCGAACATCGAGTGGCGCCTTGTACCGAACCGCGCTGCTGCCCTGCTGCGTGCCGTGCGATGGGCCTCGTGACCACGCCGCGACGAGCGGCGCCGTCTCCAGCGCATGGAGGGGCGAGGAGTTTAGCGCTCCGCCCCTCCTGTTCAAGACCTCGCACGAAGCTCGATGGCGACATGCGTGCCCGGAACATCGCCCGGGCTTCCGGCCACAGGATCAGCGCAGGACGTTCGTGAACTCGCCGCCGAGGACCGTGACGTCGAAGTGCAGCGATTGGAGCGCAACACCCGAGTTCGGGGGGAAGGCGAACCCGTAGTTCAGCTCCCCGATGCCCGGAATCGCCACCGGACCGACCACGAATCCGGTCGTCAGATCGAGTTCGAGGAAGCCACCGAAGGGCGGGATCGCGAGGCCTGACGTGGTGTTCGTCGACAGGATCAGGATCGCGAAGTCGCCGTTCTTTCCGAGACCACGCAGCAAATTCGTCGTCTGCGCCCGGAACATCGGCGCGTTGATCGTCAGATCGAAGGTCCCACTGTCGCCAGCGTACTCCTTCACGATCGCGTGGAAGTTGCCCTTCGCGAGCCGGCCATCGACCTCGGCTCCCGCGTTGCCGAACCACGAATCGTCGTTGTAGCCCCACGAGAGCCCCGTCGCCGCATCCACGATGCCGATCTGTGCATCCGGAAGCGTGTTCTCGTTGACCTGGAATTCGAGACCTGCCGGGGTCCCCACTTCGACGAGGAACGTCGTGTGGGTGTCGATCGCCGGAAGCGAGCCACCGGTGGTCGTGCCGGGATAGGTCTTGGTCGTCGCCGACGCCTGGCACTTGGAGGCGATCGTGTAGTCACCGTAGTCCCAGTAACCCGTCGAGGCCGCGTAGTAGGTTCCTGTGGGAAGCGTGCCGCCGCAGATCGATCCGACGAAGTTGTAGTCGTCGTCCGACTCGGTGATTTCGTTGCACTCGCGGTCGTAGACGAAGAGGTACGGATCGCCGATCGGTTGTGCGGTGCCCCGCGGCATCACGCTCAACGTCAGGTCTTGCGTGGGGCTGACCACGACGCGGTACGCATCGAAGTCTTCTTGCCCGCCCGGAATCGTGCCACTGACGGATGCGTTGCACGAGAGAACCGGCACGGCTCCAGCCGTGAAGCTCGTCGTCAACGCTACGGGGCCCGTGTTGCCGTACGTCGTGAGCATCACGTAGTACGTGCCGCCCGGCAATCGCGCCTTGAGACCTGCATCGTAGTTGGCCGACGTCGATGCATCATCGACGTCGAACATGTAGGAGAGCATGCTCGAGTGCAGAACGAGAATGCTGTCGATGTTCGCACCGCCGTTGATCGTGATGCTGTACGTGCCATCGGAGGGAAGCACGAACTTGAACATCGACAATGCCGGCGAAAGCGTCGGGTTGATCGAACCCGACAGTGGCAGCGCCGTGATCGTCTTGATCGCGAACGCCACGTTGATGCCGTACGATCCCGTGCCGACGCCTTCGGCAACGATGTAATACGTGCCAGCAGGGACATCGAGCGAGAGCGTCGCGGGAGTCGTCGTCGTACTCTCGCCGAAGTAGATGAGGTGTCCGCGCTCGTTGAAGAGCGCGAAATCCCCACGCTGCAGCGGGGTCGAGCCTTGGCCCTGCATCGTGATCGTGACCGTGCCGTCGACCACCGTCTTGAACTTGAAGCTGTCGATCTCGCCTGTGGCTCCGATCGCACCCGTGAACTGGATCCCTGCTGGCGTGAGCGCGACACCGTCGTCGGCGAAGCCGATCGAGCCGTTGTATTCGCGCTCGGGCACCGCGGCCGCGAGCGGCGACACGATGGGATCCATGGCTTTGGTCGCGCGCACTCGCTGCGCGAAGCGCATGCGCCGACCACCGAGGACGACATCGCTCCATGCGGCCTTCGCGCGGTGCCGGTCGGAATTCGATTTCAGCAGGCCGTCGGCCGCGGCACGCTCGAGGAACTTGTGGGCGGACAGCGCCGACGTGTCGGACCACGTCTTGTGGATGTAGGAGCGGAAGTCGAAGGATTGCGCCGACAACGTCGTCGTCAGCAATCCGAGGGAGCAAGAAAGCGCGAGGGTACGCGCGATACGAGAATGGCAGCTCGTCAAGGGATCGATCCTCGTGATCGGAGAGCAGGAAACTCAATACGCGAGCGGCGCAGGCAAAAGCGCATCGACGCCGCCTCGACGTGAGAGTCTACCGGAGCGAGGTTCCTCGGCGACGCGATCTCGTGCGGCGCTTCAGCTCTCCGTAGCGCGTTCCACGTCCGCGCCGAGTCGTGCGAGCTTGCGGTCGAGCGCTTCATATCCGCGATCGAGATGGTACACGCGGCGCACTTCGCTTCGTCCTTCGGCTACCAAACCGGCGAGGACCAACGCTGCCGAAGCACGCAAGTCCGACGCCATCATCGCGGCGCCACGGAGACGTCGCTGCCCATGAACGATCGCGGTCGGACCTTCACGATGGATCTTGGCTCCGAGACGCGCGAGTTCGGCGCAGTGGATGAAGCGCTCCGGATACACCTTTTCGGTGATGACCGAGACGCCCTCGGCGATGCACATCGTCGCGAGAATCTGCGCTTGTAAGTCGGTGGGAAACCCCGGGTACGGCAACGTGGCGACATCGACGGCATCGAGCCGATCCCACGGCAGCGTTCGGATGAATGGGACGTGCTCGGTCGCGACTCCGCCGCCGTCCCCCGCTTCGCCTTCGCTGTCAGCGGCACCGGACGAACCAGGCAGAGCAACGCGATCCGCCATGAGCGATCCCTGTCGCTCATCGAGATCTCCCGCCACGAGATCCCCGGTTCGCGCCTTCCCGGCACCCTTCGCCGCTGGACGAATCCGCGGTGCGGCGTTCACGTCGAGTTCGCGCAAGCCATCGTCCGTGCGCCGGTTGATCGGCAACTCGCGTGTCCCGAGTTCGAGGGAAACCCCGGCCGCGCGCAAGCGATCGAGAAACGCCGAGAGATCCTCAGGACGTGCACCGAGGACCTCGACCTCGCCCCGCGTGATGACACCGGCACAGAGCAGAGTGCCCGCTTCGATTCGGTCGGGAATGATCCGGTAGCGACACCCGTGGAGCGCATCGACTCCACGCACGACGAGCCGATGGCTGCCGATACCGCGAATGTCCGCTCCACACGCGTTGAGGAAGTGACAAAGGTCGGCGACCTCCGGTTCCTGTGCGGCAGCGTCGATGATCGTTTCCCCGGAACCGAGGACTGCGGCCATGACGACGTTGGCCGTGCCGAGAACCGTGCTGCCGAAATTCCCACCGAGGAAGACGTTGCCGCCTTGCACGCGTCCGGTCGCGTGCACGTGGCCATCGCCGAGTTCGAGCTGCGCACCGATCGCTCCGAGACCCTTGAGATGCAAGTCGACGGGGCGGTGCCCGAAGACGCATCCTCCTGGATAACTGACGATGGCGCGTCCGCGCTTGGCCCACAGCGGACCGAGCAGGCAGAAGCTCGCGCGCATCGTGCGCACGAGGTGGTACGGCGCGCGGACCTCATGGTCGTCCTGCACCTCGAGCAACAGACTGTCGTCCGCCTGGCGCGTCCAGGCGACACCGAGGTTCTCCAGCAGCTGGAGCATGCTGTCCACGTCCCGCAAATGCGGAACACCGTCCAGGATCACGGGACCGTCGATGAGCAGGCACGCCGCGAGAATCGGCAGGCTCGCGTTCTTCGACCCGGAGACGGAGACACTGCCCGAAAGTGTGGCACCGCCACGAATGCGGATCATTTCCATCTGGCCCCTCCCAGTCATGCCGACCGGGTCTCGCCCAGCCGGGCGGCATGGCCTTTCCGCAACGTCGAGCGTTCCAGCGAGACCTGCCGCAATGCGTGTCGGAACGTCCCGCCCAGGACGTCCGCGAGGAGGAGCCTAGCAGGTCTGCATGCTCGGGCAAGGACCATGACAACGGGCGTTGCCCGCGGATCGCGGAGACCGGCGCAACCCTGGTTTGCCCAAAACGAAACGAGCCGCGCCCTGGCCCGACCGTAGGGTCGCGAGCGACTTCCTTCCCTCCTCCAACGGACGATCTCGATGAACATCCCAGCAAACCGCCGCGTGCTCCTCGGAGCGGCGCTCACCCTCACGACGCTCACCTCGGCACCGGCTCTGTCGGCTCAGCACTTCGCGCACGATCGAGGCAAGATCGTCGTGGCGAATCGCGGCTCTGGCGACCTGAGCGTCCTGAGTGCCCAGAGCGGTCGCGTCCTGCGCACCGTCGCGCTCCCCAAGAAGAACGACATGGCCGGCGAGCCGATGTATGTCTCGAGCGCCGGGCGCGAAGTCCTCGTCGGCGACCGCAAACACGACCGCGTCGTGCGCTTCGATGCACGCACCTTCCGCGTGCTCGGCGACTATCCGGCGGGCAAGGGCGTCTTCCACCAATGGACCGACGGACACCGGTTGTGGGTCAACAACGACGTCGACAACACGACGACGGTCATCGACCTCCATCGACATCGAGTGCTACGCACGATCGCCATGCCGCAGGACCTCGTCAAAGACGGTTACAAGAACCACGACGTCTTCACGGCGTACGGCTTCGCGTGGATTTCGATGATCAAGAGCAATGCTGACGGCTACGTGATCCTCTACTCGGGTCGCACGTTCCAGCCGATCCGGCGCGCGAAGGTGGGCGGCGATCCGCACCTGTGGTTCGACCGCTGGACCACGACGCTCGTCGTACCCTCGCAGGACGCGGGCCGCGTGGACTTCCTGGATCCGCTCTCACTCGCCAAGAAGTCGTCGCTCGACATCCCCGGGGCCCACGGCATCTACTCGCCGCACTATTCGCGCGCACTCTACGTAACGAACATCACGGGCGGCGGCACGGACGATCTCTACAACGTGCGACTCGGTTATTGGCGCGCGGATCCGAAGGTGGTCTCGAAGGCGAGCACCGGGTCGAACGTCGCCCACAACATCACCGCCAACTTCTGGGGCACTCGCGTCTTCGTCACGCACTCGGGTGGCACGTCCAAGACCGTGAGTATTCACGCACCGCAGGGCCCGTTCTGGGCACCGACCGGCACCAAGTTGATCGGCACCGTCGACGTCGGTCTCAATCCGTTCGGTCTCGCGTACGTGCGCTGAGTTCGCGCGCGCGCGTCAGGACGCGCTCCCAATCGAAGGCAGGACCGGGATCGGTCTTGTTCTTCTGCACGTGGAAGTGCCCGAGCACGCCTTCGAACGCGTCGAACCGATCCTCGTCGAGCACCTTGCTCACGACCGAACCGTCCGGTTCGCGCGGCGCATCGAGCGCGATTCGCGGGAGCGCTTCGTGGAGCGTCGCGACGAGGTGTGCGAGCGCTTCGTACTGCTCGTCGGTGAAGTCGAACTGATAGAGCCGCTGCCCTTGCACCACGCCTTCGATCAGTGCAGGGCGTGCTGGACGCGCAACGAAGTCCGCGGTGCGCACGCCGGTCGTTTTCATCCACTTGGGAAAACGCACGCGAGGTCCCTTCCCAGCCGGAAGGTCCGTTTCGTTGCGGTCGTACCACTCGACGAGGACGCGGTGCTCCGGCTTCGGATACGCACCGATGTGCGCGATTTCGACGCCGACCGATCGATCGTTGGCCTTGGTGCCGTGCCACGCTCGCTCCTTGAGGTCGAGCGTTTGATAGATCGTCCCATCCACGTCGAGCATGAAGTGCACGGACAGACCTCGACGATCGTGCAGGATCTTGAAGCACTGCCTGGACGTGCCGCAGACGTCGTAGTGCACGACGAACTGGTCGACCTGGTCACGGAGTTCGGCGAGCGACCACCCGCGATCGGCGATCTGCGTCGCCACGTCGTCGGGCAGTCCCTTGCGGATCCCGTGTCGCGCGCCCTTCGGCTTGCTCTTGGGGTCGCCGGGTTCGTCGGGGAAGCGCAGCTCTTGGGCGTACGCGTCGTACGCGCCCGGCTCGTCCCAGAGCACGACACGCGTTCCGGTATGGAAGAGTTGCCCCGCGACCGAGATCTCGTCGCCGCTCCGCGACTCGATCGGGGGGAGCGACGGCTCCCCGGGTTCGGCGACGCCGGTCGGAACGTGCTCCGGCGACGTGGCACATGACGCGAGTGCGCAAGCAACCGCCAACCACGAACGAGACTGCACCCTCATTTCGCGGCGAGGCTGACGGTCACGAGCTGCACGTATTCGGCATCCTTCGACTCACGGCTGTGCAGCTCGAAGCGGTAGTCACCCGCCTCGAGACTTCCGAGTTGGAACCGCAGCTGCGCCGGCTCCATGACCGTGAGCGACGCCCCCTCCGGCGGCAGCGCCGTCATGCGTGCGACGATGACGCCGTCCTTCGGAGCGTCGATGCGATCGATCGTGTTCTTGTATCCCGGCGAGGGCATGTCGCGCGTCAGCACGAGATCGAACTGCACCGGAGCCGACTCCTTCGTCTCGATGAGGATCGAATGACACGGGAAATCGGGTTCTGCATTCTTCACTTCGACGGTCGTCGCCATGGCCTTCGTGGTCTCGTTCGAGTCCCCTTTCTCAGTTCCGTCCTTGGTCTTCGTCGCGTCACCGTTCTGTGCGCCAGCCCCGGCCTTCCCCGGCTCGTCGGTCGAGCACGCGGTCATCAGGCCCATCGACATCACCAGCATTGCGCTGGCGATCCCACGAAGACACGGCTTGGTCGAGTACGTCATTGGCGTGACGATAGCACTCCGCGGCAAGAACCCGGTAAGAACCTGACCAGCAGGTCGTTTCCACGAATCTCTCGAGGGCGCAGCGGATCGCGTGGTGGTCACGCGTGCGGCAACCGAAGCCCCAGGGAATCCGCGACTTCCCGAAACTCGGTAGGCGGCTCCATGCGCAAGCGCATCGCCTCGTGCGTCACCGGGTGCTCGAAGTCGAGTCGCCCCGCATGGAGCCAGAACCCGGGGCTCGGCGCCGCTTCGAGTCGACCGCCGCCGTAGCGCGTGTCGCCGATCAACGGTGCTCGAATCGCCGCCAAATGCACACGAATCTGGTGCGTCCGCCCGGTCGCGATCTCGACCGACAACAGCGCATGACCACGACTCGAGGCGAGGGTGCGAAACTGCGTCCGAGCCTCGAGCGCGTTCTCGTCCGTCGGGTCTTCGGCAACCGCCATCTTCGCGCCGCGTGGATCGTCGACGCGCACCAAGCTCTTGTCGATCACGCCATGGTGTTGCCTTGGAACGCCACGCGTGAGCGCGAGATACCGCTTGCGCACTCGCCCCTCGCGAAACGCCTCGTGAAGCGCGCGCAGCGCTTCCGCGGTCTTTCCGATCAAGAGGATCCCCGACGTCTCGCGATCGAGACGGTGCGCTGGCGCAGGGCGGAAGGTCCTCGCGCTGCTCGCGCCGAAGAGCGACGGCAACCGATCGACGAGGGACGAGTCCTGCCCCGTGCCGCCGTGCACCGCGAGCCCACGTGGCTTGAGAACCGCTGCCACGTGCTCGTCCTCGAACAGCACGTCGATGCGATACGTGCGACCCCCACGATTGCGTCTGGGCGCCGAACCTCGCCGTCGCGAGAGGTCACGCAGGTCCTCCGCGTCCTTGTCGATCTCCACGACATCGCCGATCTCGAGCCTCGTCGACGCTGCAGCTGCCGCACCGTTGACGCGGACGCGCTTCTTCCGGATCAGCTTGAACACGTGTCCGAGCGTCGCGCCAGGCAGGAGTTTGCGCAGGTAGCGATCGAGGCGCTGACCCGCGTCATCGGGAGGAACATCGTAGGTGCGGCTCACCGCGCCGACTCTAATCGACACGGCTGTCGTATACGATCGTGTCATGAAGCCGTCGGTCGGGATCGTGTTCGCTGTGGCACTCGTCGCCTTGGTCGCAGCCACGGTTTTCTGGACGGGTGGCGCCCAGCGGCAGCCGAATCTCGTGGACGGACTCGCGGCGTCGTCAGCCGACTCGCACGAGGGCGTTCGGCTCGACGAGACGCGCAGGCGGCCCGGTCTCGAGGCGCATGGTGACGATCCGATACCGGCCCCCGACGAAGCACGTCTCGCGAGCGACCCGGGCACCGCAGCGACTCGCCTCGACGGTGCGGCAGCTTGCGACCGATATCGCCTCCGCGTGATCGACAGCGCGACGCATCGACCGGTCCCTGGCGCTCAGGTCCGGAGCGCGACCTACGGCGAGTGCGAGCGCGCGATCGACGAGCGAACGGAGGCCGACCCGAGGTTCGAGCCCGGCCCGGAGCCTTGGCGACAGTTCGCGCATACGAGGCTCCACGGAAGTCGATCGGTCACGGACGACAACGGCTGTGTCGAGTTCGCTTGTGAACTCGGACAGATTCTCTTCGTCGTCGTCGAAACTACGAAGTCCGCGATGAGTGGCACGATCACACTCGAAGAGAGTTCGGACGATCCCGAAGATGCACCCGTCAAGGAGCGCGTGCTCGAGCTGAGCCTGCGTGGAGAACTCGTCGTGCGTGCCATCGACACGCGCGGAACCGCGGTCGCCGGCATCGACCTCGAGTGCTACTTGCTCAATCGGCATATCGCGCAACTCGCACGCTCGCGTGAAGCGCACGACGAGAACGACGAAGTCGACTTCGTCGAACTCGAGCCGACGCTTCGCCAACGCACCGACGAATTCGGAATGCTCACGATTCCGGATCCGAACGCGCTTCGGAAGATCTTCGAAGAGAACATCGACCCTGACGACGACGATGCCGATCGCGAACGTCTCGGGGCCTTTGCATTTCGCGCTGCGGGGAGTTCGCCTCTCAGTGCGCCGCTCCTAGTCAGAGTCGAGGATGCCTCGCGCGAGCCACACGTGCTCATCGTTCCGCCGTTCGGCACGCTCGCGCTGCGCGTGCGTCGCAGTGATGGTTCGCCGCTGGCCGTTCCTCTGCAAGCAAATGCCTCGGTGATGCGACCGCAGACGCACTACGGCACGGTCGTCTACCAGTCGCCGCAGGACTTCGAAGCGATCAAGCCGTTCGGAGCAGAGGAGCGCATCGTCTTCCGACAACTCGGGATCGGCACGCGCCTCGACGCCTCGATCTCGATCGCCGACGTCGGCACCGGGTTCTCGGTCGAGATCGACGGACCGACGACGCCGTTCGGCACGACGGAACGCACGATCGACTTCCCCGCGAACTTCGCATTCGCCGATGCACGGATCGTCGAGCGAGCGGGCTCACCCCTTCCGGATTCGGTGCGCGTCGAGTTGTTGGAGGTCGACGTTCCGCTCGTGCGCCTCAAACTGCCGGTACTGCCCGATGGCACGATCTGCATCGCAGCACACGTCGGCGAAGGCGTTCGCATCGGCGGTGAACTCGTCGCATGGCTCCCGTCCGAGCCTGCACGCTCGCTGCGAATCTCGCCCATCCACCTCGAAGCGGGAAGGAGCGTACGCTGGCCGGACCTCGAGTTCTCGGGAAAGGGGCCGACCCTCGAGGGACGCTGTGTCGACGACACGGGCGCGCCGATCCAAGGCGTCGTGATCGTACTCGGCCGCTATCACGTGACTCCGCGAGGTCGACGTCCGGTCTCGTTCTCCGAGATCCGCACCGTAACTCGGGCAGACGGAGGATTTCGACTCGCGACGCCGATCCTCGACGACGCGCACATTCTCCTCCTTCGAAGTCGCAATCACGCAGAACTGGACATTCCTGCGTCATCGACAGGAGCACGAGACATCGTGCTCCTGCGCAAGGGCAGTCTCGCACTGACCCTCACGACCGCGGCAACGTCGTCACCGACGAACTCGGTGAAGGTGCGCGCCTCGTACGAAGTGCAGCGCGTCCTTGACGGCACCGTGACCAAGGTCGCCAGTCGTCGAAGCACCCTGCGCAGCAACAAACCGGCCAAACGCGAGCACGTGCTCGACCCGGGACAATACCGAGTCGTGACGCAAGCGGTAGGGATCGCAGGCACTCTGGTCACGGCCTTCGAAATAAGGCCTGGCGCGACGACCGATCTCGAGATCGAAGTGCGGGCGCAGCACCACTTCGAGTTGACGCTCGTCGACGAGAGCGATGCCGTCATCAAGTCTCACGCGACGCTCTACCACCGCGATCGCGGACGTGGCGACGCATGGTCCGGGCACGAACGCATCCGGAATGGAACGATCACGTTCGAATCCCGCGACCCGACGCTCGAAATCTGCGTCACCCAGTTTGCGCGCAGGACGAGGATCTTGACCGTGTCCGCAGGAACGAATCGGATTCGAATGGAGGCAGCGCCTCGGGTTCGTGTTCGCCTGCTGCAACAGGATGGCAACAGCCCGAAGGCGAAGTTGACGGCGATGCCGTGCTATCCCGATACGTTTGCCCACCAGTTCCGCACCTGGCGCATACGTGGCGAACGTCACATCTACACCATCGGGAGTGACCCGATCGAAATGCCCCTCGAATGGCCCGGCGAATACGAGATCCATTTGACCCTCGAAAGGCATGGAATCGTCAAGCTCACGCGGATCGATGCACGCACGCTCACGAGCGGATCAGCAGAACTCGAGATCGACCCACGGACGTTGCAGGCTCGCTTACAGCGCCGTTGAGTGAGATGCTGCCACGATGAGTGCTGGATCCGACCCTGACAGGACCGTCGATTGGGATGCTCTCGAAGCGCGCGCCGGCCTGGAGACGCGCACGCGCCTGCTCTCGATCGTTTTCGCCGCGCTCTGTCGCAACGACGAGTCCATCCTCACCGTTGGCGCGGAGCGGTTGAAGGCGTTCGGAAACTCCGCGCAAGTGGGATGCTGGCTACGCGAACTCTGCCTGCAGGGCATCGCGTATTGCGGCTTCCCGCGCGCGCTGCATGCGATGTTCTTGCTCGGGGTGTTTCTTGACGACGACGTGCGAGCGCGTCCGTCCGTCGATCGCGAACAGCGATCGCAGCGGGGAGCCACGCACTTCGAATCGATCTACGGCAACAAGTCCGAAGTGCTCCGTTCGAAGATTCGAGCGCTCGAGCCGGAGTTCGAGTCCCTCGTCATCGAAATCGCCTACGGCGCGATCCTCTCGAGGGACGGGATCGATGCACGGACTCGGGAACTCCTAGGTGTCGCGGGTTTGACGGTCCTCGGACATCCGGCACAACTCAAGAGCCACGCGATCGGAGCCCTTCGGCACGGGGCGACGACCGAGGAGTTGCTCGAAGTGCTCGACACGGTCGCGCGGGTTTGGACCGACACGGACATCGCGGCGCTTCGTGCGAGTATCTTCGAACTCGCGATTTGAGTGTCAGAGCGTGCGGGCGAGCGCGCGGCGCACGACGTTTTCGCGCCACGGGACGTCACTACGCGCGAGGAGTTCGGGCCAGACTTCGAGCGCGTCGATCGTCAGGCCGGCACACGACGCTCCCCCATCCTCGAGTCGCGCGCCGTAACGCACGAGCGCATCGTCGAGGCGTGCTCGCTGCACGGTAGGATCGTCGGACGCAGTTCCCGTCAACCGCTCGAGCCACGCGAGGCAAAGCGCCAACCGCAATGCGCAGGTCTTGCTCGATCCTGACCGTTCACCGATCAACACAGTGCTCGGTTTCGGAAACGACGGGAAGCGCGCGCGCAGCATCTCGTGATCGTGCACGACTTCGATCAACTCGCGCACGCGACTCTCGCTCGGTCGAGCGATTCCGATACCGAGTGCATGATCCCGCACGGCACGCTCGAGCGCGAGCACCGGGAGCCACGACTGCGCGACCTCGTGGACGGCGAATCGATGAAAATCCTCGCGCGCGATCGACCCCGTCCCGTCGATGCGGATCGGGTCGTGCATGAAGCGCACGATGTCGTCGCCCTGTTTCGGCGATTCGATCGTGCGAACGCAACCGGGCGGGCTCGCGATCGCGAAGATCAGCACTGCAGCGACCTTCGATCGGTTCGTGAGACGTTGAAAGCAACTCGTCATTGGGGATCTCCGAGCGCCACGAGCAATGCGTGGACGACGTCCGACTCGAAACCGCGTGTCGAGAGAGCTTCGAGGGAGGTTTCGATCGCGGTGCCTTCGCTGCGATCGTCGAGCCATGCTCGCGTCGCCCTGAGGATCGATGTCGCGACCGACGGATCGCCGTCACGAACATCGTGGTCGTCCCAACCGCAGAGAGCGGACAAGAGCAACAGACCCGATGCACCGCCGTTCGCGACCAGATGCAAGACTTGTTGGCGTTCGAACGGATCGGCACGCTCGGCATCGTCGACGGCACGCAGGACTCCGGCGAGCAAGGTCGCAATCCCGAAGTCGCGTGCCAGTCCGTCGCTGAATCCATAGCGTTTCGCGACGGCGACCGCCGGCACCGCGACACGCAGCACCGCAGCGAGTGCCTCCTGATCGAACTCACGAACGAGATCGAGCGCGACGTGACCGTCTTCGTGGACGAGCATGCGCTGCGACATCGCCTTGGCGATGCGATGCCTCTCGTCCGATCCAACGGGACACGTGCCGTCGAGCCCGCGCAAGAAGTGCCGGAGCACGAGAATGCTCTTGAAGTAGGTCCGCTCGGGATCGGAGTTGCCAGGACCCGAGAGACGATCGTCTCCATGCTGCACCGAGACGAGGCCGGATCCTTCCTCGGTTCTCACGAGGACGTGGACCTTCTTGACACCGATCGCACGGAGCCGATCCATGGCCGGCTCGGAGCCGACGCTCCCGGCATGGAACAGCGCATCGAGTGTGAGCGGAATCTCGGCCTCCGTGAGGCCGCGCTCGAAGATCACGCCGGCGATTCCGTTCTGTGCGAACTCACGCACCAAGAATCGTTGCATCGCGAACGCATCCGCATCGATGCGCGCGCGAATCGCGTTGACGTAGAGATACCCGTCGCGCTCGCTCAAGAAGAGCGTGCTCTCGTGGTCGAGGATCTCGCTCAAGCGAACATGGAAGTCGCTGAGCGCACGCGAGCGATCCGCTTCGTCGGACTCGCCGTACTGCACAGCTTTGAGCAGCACGAAGAAGCGCGTCAACAGCTCACGGTAGAGCTCTTCACGCCGGCGGATGCGTAGGACACCCGAAGTCGTCGCTCCAGCAAGGCGACGCATGGTATCGGGCTCAGACGCGTGCGCTCTGGCCGACGTGCTTCTCGACGAGCTCGATCAGCTCGTCCGGCTCGAACGGCTTGCGGAAGTAGCCCGCGGCCCCCATGTCGTTGCTCTTCTGGTGCCCGCGTGCGTGCTCGCGTGCCGTGAAGATGATCACGGGAACATTGGTGAGATCGGGGTCGCGCTTGAGACGCGTCAGCGTCTCCCAGCCGTCGATCCCGGGCATCATGATGTCGAGGAGGATGAGGTCCGGCTTCACTTCCTTGGCCGTCTTGATTCCATCCTCGCCATTCATCGCGGACTCGACGCGGTAACCCACCGCTTCGAGCACCATCTGTGTCGAAACGATGATGAGCTTCTCGTCCTCGATGATCAGGATCGTCCGTTCCATCGCCTCTCCTATCGGCCAGAACCGCCTGTAGCTTGATCCGAACGCGGCAGCTGCGGCGCACCGCCCGCATGCACCGAGTAACGCGGGATCCGAATGCGGAACGTGGCTCCGCTTCCCAACCTGCTGGCGACATCGATCGTGCCGCCGTGTGCCTTCGCGACCGCGAGCGCGACGTGGAGACCGAGCCCGGCCCCCCCGTGTTGCCGTGTCAACGGGTCTTCGACTTGGAAGAACTTCTCGAAGATGCGCCGCTGCAATCGCGGATCGATCCCCGGCCCGTTGTCCGACACGTAGATCGCGACGTTGTCGTCTTCGAGCGTCGTCCGGATCTTCACTTCGCCGCCATCGGGCGTGAACTTGATCGCGTTCTCGACGAGTGCTCGCACCGCGCGGCGGAGATCTTCGCGGTCCGCGAGCACGAGGACGCGCTCCGGTGGCTCGGTGATCGTGAACTCGATGCCACGGTCCCGTGCGATCGCGACGAACGGTGCCGTGACCTTGCTCAGCAGTTCGTCGACGTGCAGCGGTTCGCGGTCGAGCGCGAAGTCACCGGACTCGATACGACCGAGGCAAATGAGCTTGTCGACTTCGTACTCGAGGCGCTGCGTCTGCTCGCGAATCGAATCCGTCACGCGCTGTTGCCGCTCGTTGA
>JAGQQW010000134.1 GCA_020426005.1 Planctomycetota bacterium
AGCCCGTGGTATCCACTGCCGCGTGCGCATCGCTTCACGGGTGCCTTCGAGGCGACGGAGGCCGAAGCGCTGATCGACGTCTTCGTGCAGGGGCGGTCCGCACTGCCTGGTGGAGAGGTCAGTCCATGGATGCATATCGAAGGCCTCTCCGGACTCGGTGAGCTCGAAGCGCTGCGTTTCGTCGTCGCCGCGCGCGGCATTGGCGACGGTGGCCTCGTCCTGAGATCCCTGCGGATTCGCTGAAATCCCGCGATCCGGTCGCGACGTGGTGCATCCTCGGGGTTAGAGTGCGACCAAATCGAGCGATGCTTCCAGGGTAGATCGGTCCTTCGCGGGCCGTGGGAGGAGATAGGGAGACATGCTCTTGGCCGTGTTCAGCTTCGTTTTCGGGCTGATCGTCGGTTCCTTCCTGAACGTCGTGATTCACCGCGTACCGCGGCGGACCTTCTTCGGCGGGGGGCGACGGTCGCATTGCCCCGCGTGTGGTGCCGCGATCGCGTGGCACGACAACGTGCCGATCGTCGGATGGCTGCGCCTGAAGGGGCGGGCGCGGTGTTGCGGTACGAAGATCTCGGGGCGCTATCCGTTCATCGAACTCCTGACGGGCGTGGCGTTCGCGCTCGCCAGTCTGCTGCGCGAGCCGGCGACGCAGGCCGGAATCGATCCCGTCCAGGCGGGGCATCTCGCGGTCGACTTCTTCCTGCTCGCGATGATGATCGCGTGCTCCGCGATCGACATCGAGCATCGCATCCTGCCGGACGTCCTCAATTTCTTCGGCATCGCGGTCGGCTTCGTCGTCGCGTTCTTGCTCCCGTCCCTGCACGCGAACGGGTTCGTCGCGAAGATCGCGACCAATCTGCCACCCGCGCCGGTCGCGATCCTCGATGCGTTTCTCGGGTGTCTGGTCGGAGCGGGGCTCCTCTACGCGATCGCCTTTGCCGGCAAACTCGCCTACAAGACCGAGGCGATGGGGCTGGGCGACGTCAAGTTCATGGCGTTCACCGGGACCTTCATCGGCCCGGACGGAGTCGTTCTCGCACTCCTGATCGCTTGTCTCCTCGGTGCGGTCGTCGGCGTCATCGCCACGATCAAGACCGGAGATCCGCTGATCCCGTTCGGCCCGTTCCTCGCGTCCGGCGTGCTCGTCGCGCACTTCGCGCGCGGGCAGGCGTTCCCGTGGATCTTCGAGACATGGCCGCGCTTCCTCAGCGAAAGTCCCTGGGGCAAGGCCGTGCTCGGCGGAATCACCGTATTGAGTCTCGTTGCACTCATCTGGTTGCGGCGGCGGAGGCGCTCCGCATGAGTGTCTTCCGTGCGTTCCCACTCTCTCACTTCCTGGCCTTTCACCATTCGGAGGTAGCCCATCGATGAACATCCATAGACTCCTGATCTTGGTCGCGAGCTCCTCGCTTCTCGGCCTCGGCTCATGCACCGCGCGCTACCAGGACATGATCCGAGATCGCGACGAAACGATCCGTGATCTCGAAGGTCGACTGTCGTCGACGCGCGACGAGAACCAACGGCTCAAACGCGATCTCGAGGGGCGCGAAACGGACTTGGCGGCAGCCCGGAATCAGCTCCGCGCAACGCCGGCGTCGACGAAGCGCAACGACGACGAACTCGAGAACGTCAAGCGCGCCCTCAAGAGCGGCGGACTCGGGGATGAGGAAGTGAGTGCCCGCATGCGCCGCGGCAAGCTCTCGCTCGGCATCGCCAATCAGGTCACGTTCTCGCCTGGCAGCACGGATCTCTCGAAGACGGGGCGGAGCGTGTTGGATCGACTCGCAGGTGTCCTCCAGTCCCGCTTCGCGGGTAAGAGCATCTGGGTCGAGGGGCATACGGATACCGACCCGATCCAGAAGACGAAGGGCAAGTATCGAAGCAACCGGCACCTGTCCTCGGAGCGTGCCGATGCGGTGGCGACCTACCTCGTGCAGCGCGGGATTCCGGACACGCGCGTCGTGATCGTCGGCCACGGCCCGAACGACCCCGTCGACCCCTCGCGCAAGGACGTCAACCGTCGCGTCGAAATCGTCGTGACCGACGCCAACGACTGACGCCTGCGGACGCTTCGGCGCGGTGCTGTCAACTCCGCTCTGAGGCCCAGTTGGCCGGAACTCGAGGGTCGCGGTCGATCCTCGATGGCGAATCGTCCGGCGGCTGTCTACGCTTTTCCTTCTCTTCACGATTCGAAGGCCGCTTCACATCGAAGCGGTTCTTCGCGTTCGAAGTCCGGCACGTAGGAAGCCCAGGAGAAAGCGTCGCATGCACAAGGTCGAAGATATCCGCAATCTCGCGATCCTCGGAGCTGGTCACACCGGGAAGACCGCGCTCCTCGACGCGATCGCGTTCGCCACGAAGGTGTCCGCTCGCCACGGCAAGTCGACGGACGGGACGAGTGTCAGTGACTCGGAGCCCGAGGAAAAGGAGCGGGATCACACGCTGACCTCGCACTTGTTCCATTTCCCGCGTGGGAATCGCGTCTTCCACATGATCGACACGGCTGGGCACGCGGACTTCATCGCGGACTCGGTCGGATCGCTTCGCGCGGTCGAGACAGCGATCCTCGTCGTTGACGCGGGAAGCGGCGTCACGTTCAACACGCGACGTCTGTGGTCGGAGGCCGAACGTGCCGGAATCGCGCGCATGATCGTCCTGACCAAGAGCGATCACGAGAACATCGACCTCGATGCGGTCTTGACCGACATCCGGAACAGCTTCGGCGACAAAGTCGTGCCGATCACCTTCGCGAACGGATCGGGCAGCGCATGTACGGGCCTCATCAACATCCGCACGGATGCAGGGGACCAGGTCGACGAGTGGCGCGCGCTCCTGGACGAACGCGTTGCGGAGTCGGACGACGCCTTGATGGAGCGCTTCTTCGAGTCGGGCCTCAATCCGGATGACCTCAAGAAGCACCTACCGACGGCGATGGCGAAGGGAACCATCGTGCCTCTCCTGGCGGTCAATCCACCGTCGATGCTCGGCATCGATCCGCTGCTCGACTTCATTGGGGACTACTGTCCGTCACCGAAGAACGCGCCACCGCGTCCCGCGGCTGCGACTGCCGACGCGACCGAGTTCCCGATCGAGATCCAAGCCGATCCGGACGGCGCGTTCTGCGGTCTCGTCTTCAAGATCGTGTCGGACCCGTTCGTCGGAAAGATGAGCCACATCCGAATCTTGCGCGGGACGCTTCCTGCGGACGGCACGTTCACGATCGTACGCAGCGGCGAGAAGGTGAAGTTGCACGGCTTGCTCCAGATGCAGGGTGCCGACACGGTCAACATCGAGACGGCCGTGCCGGGCGACCTCGTGGCGGTCGCGAAAGTCGAGCACCTCGAACTCGGCGACACCGTGACTGCCGACGGAGATCAGGTGCATCTGCGCCCGTTCCACTATCCAACGCCGATGGTCGCGGTCGCGATCGAACCGAAGTCGCGCAACGACGAGCAGAAGATCGGTCCTTCGCTCGAGAAGCTCGCGGCCGAAGACCCGACGCTCCACGTCGGTCGTGACGTGAACACGGGAGAACTCGTCGTCGAAGGACTCTCGCAGCTCCATCTCGACGTCGTCTTCGCCAAGCTCAAGCGGCGCTACAAGGTCGAAGTGACGACCCACGAGCCCAGTGTGCCCTACCGTGAGACGATCATGGCGGGTTCGGAAGGGCATCACCGCCACAAGAAGCAGTCGGGCGGCAAGGGGCAGTTCGCCGAGGTCTACCTGCGCGCGAAGGCGCGCGAGCGTGGTGAGGGCTTCGAGTTCCTCGACAAGGTCGTCGGTGGGCGCATTCCCAGGCAGTTCATTCCCGAGGTCGAAAAAGGCGTCGCGAGCCAGATGAAGGCAGGGCCGCTCTCCGGCTGTCCGATCGTCGACGTTCAGGTCGAGCTCTACGACGGGAAGTTCCACGACGTCGACTCGGACGCGCTCAGTTTCCAACTCGCAGGCGGCCGCGCGTTCTTGGATGCGTTCGAAAAATCGAAGCCGATCATCCTCGAGCCGATGATGAAGCTCGCGATCCGCGTCCCGTCGCGCTTCGTCGGCGACATCTCGAGCAATCTGTCGTCGCAACGAGCGCGCATGACGGGCATGGATGCCGAAGGCGACGACCAGATCGTCAACTGCATCATGCCGATGAAGGAAGCACGTGGGTACCAGACCCAGCTGCGCTCCATCACGGCGGGTGAGGGAAGCTTCACCATGGAGTATTCGCACTACGACCCGGTCCCCGCGAACATCCAGCAGGAGATCATGGCCGCGAAGGCGCACGAGAAGGAAGCGCACGGCCACGGCCACTGAGGGAGCAAAGCGGCGTCCATTGAGGGCAGCTCCGACCCCCGCAGGAAAGTCGGGCTAATCCTCGGCACCGCGAACCGTCGATAAAGCAGCCGGACCGTCTCGTACGCGCATGGTCGCGCGTGGACGTTCGGTGAGGGCAGCATGGTATCGATGGAAGAACTGCTGAACCTGCTGGTTCAGCGCGGGGGATCGGACCTTCATATCTCGGTTGGTTCTCCGCCCAAGATCCGTATCGATGGAAAGCTGTACGACACGGAGCACGAAGTCCTGTCGCCCGAAGTCGCGCAGAAGCTCGTCTACAGTGTGCTGACAGCGGATCAGATCGCGAAGTTCGAGAAGGAGTACGAACTCGACTTCTCCTTCGGCGCATCGGGGCTCGGTCGCTTCCGTACCAACGCGTTCTTGCAGCGCGGGACGATTGCGGCGGTGCTTCGAATCATCCCGTTCGAGACCTACGACTTCGATCAACTCGGTCTGCCCGTGAAGGTCTGCGAGCAGATCTGTTCGCTCGCGCGAGGACTCGTCCTGGTCACCGGATCGACGGGTTCTGGCAAGTCGACGACGCTCGCATCGCTCGTCGACTACATCAATCGAACGCGTCAGGGGCACATCGTCACGGTCGAGGACCCGATCGAGTTCCTTCATCGGAACATCAACTGCCTCGTCAACCAGCGCGAAGTCGGTGCCGATACGCACGCCTTCGGAAAGGCGCTCCGCTCGGTCCTGCGTCAGGACCCGGATATCGTTCTCGTCGGCGAGCTTCGTGACCTCGAGACGATCGAAGCCGCGTTGACGCTGGCCGAAACCGGGCACTTGACGTTCGCGACGTTGCACACGTCGGACTGTGTGCAAACGATCAACCGCATCGTCGACGTCTTCCCGGCGCACCAACAACAGCAGATCCGCACGCAGCTGAGCTTCACGCTCAATGCCGTCATCTGCCAGCAACTCCTGCCGAAGGCAGCGGGTCGCGGCCGTGCGCTCGCAGCGGAGATCCTCATCGCGAACCCCGCGATTCGTGCGTTGATCCGCGACGACAAGGTCCACCAGATCTACTCGATCATCCAAACCAACGCGCAGCTCGGCATGAAGACGATGGCCCAGTCCCTCGTCGAACTCTATCGCGCCAACCTCATCAGTTACGACGACGCGATGGCGGTCTGTTCGGACCGCAGCGAGTTCCAGCGTCTCGCTCACGTCTGAGAAGCAAGAGGATCGATGGCATCGTTCGACAAGAAGCTCAGCTCGCTCCTCGTCAAGGCGGGTTGCGTCACCAAGGAACAGTGCGAAGAGTTCCTTGCGCAGGCGCAGTCCGGTGGCAAGAAGCTCTCCGAAGTTCTGGTCGAGAAGCAGGCAGTCACGAAGCACGACCTGCTCGGTGTCATCGCTGCGGAATCCAACACGCCGCCAGTCGATCTCGAGAAGATCAAGGTCGCGGACGAGGTTTCGCAGATCTTGCCCGAGGAAGTCGCGACGTCGTATGGCGTCGTTCCGCTCGACAAGATCGGTGACTTCCTGACATTGGCCGTCGTCAATCCGTTCGACGTCCTCAAGCTCGACGACATTCGCATCATCACGGGGTGCGAGCTGCGTACCGTCGTCGCGCTCGAGAGCCAAGTCGAGACGGTCCTCGCGGAGCTCTACAAGTCGGTCGAGGGCAAGGTCGACGAGATCCTCGACGGATTCGACGAAGGCGACGTCGAGCTTTCCGAGAACAAGCAAGAGGCGGAGAGCGGCGACATGGATCTCGCCGCCGTGTCGGACGGCGCCGCACCCGTCGTCAAGATGATCAATAAGATCATTTTCGACGCCGTGACGTCGAAGGTCTCCGACATCCACGTCGAGCCGTTCGAGCACAAGGTGCTCGTGCGCTTCCGAAAAGACGGTTCACTCCTGAAGGTCTTCGAACCCCCCAAGCGCCTTCAGAACAGCATGGTCTCCCGCCTCAAGATCATGTCGAAGCTCGACATCGCCGAGAAGCGCAAGCCGCAGGACGGCAAGTTCCAGATGAAGCTCGGGAAGCAGAAGATCGACTTCCGTGTCTCGACGCTTCCTGTCGTCTGGGGCGAGAAGGTCGTGCTTCGTATTCTCGACTCGAGCAACCTCGCTCTCGACATTCATGACCTCGGCTTCGAGACGAAGTGCATGGAGGACTACCTCTGGGCCTGTGCACAGCCCTATGGGAAGATCCTCGTCACCGGGCCGACGGGTTCCGGTAAGTCGACGACGCTCTATTCGGCGATCAAGCACATCAGCTCGCCCGAGATCAACATCGTGACGGTCGAAGATCCGGTCGAATACACGATGGAAGGGATCAATCAGGTCCCGATCAGCAACGCACGCGGACTCACGTTCGCTGCCGCGCTTCGTTCGATTCTGCGACAGGACCCCGACGTCATCCTGCTCGGCGAAATCCGAGACAAGGAAACGATCGAGATCGCGACCAAGGCGGCGCTCACGGGGCACTTGGTGCTCTCGACGCTCCACACCAACGACGCCCCCTCGACGATCACTCGAATGATCGACATGGGCCTCGACCCGTTCATGGTCGCGAGTTCGGTGCTCGTCATCGCTGCGCAGCGTCTCGCAAAGCGCGTGTGCAAGAACTGCCGCGAACCCATCGAGATCCCGACCGAACGACTCGTCGAGCTCGGCCTGCCACAGGTGGATATCGAAGCGCACGAGGGCGAGGCGACGTTCTTCAAGGCCGTCGGCTGCAGCAAGTGCGCCAATGGCTACAAGGGGCGTTTCGCGCTTCTCGAAACCCTGCGCATGACCGAGGCAATCAAGCGCCTCATCATCGCCGGTGGGTCGGTCATCGAACTCAAGAAGTTCGCCGTCGAAGAAGAAGGCATGATCACACTCCGACGTGCGGGCCTGCGCAATGCGATGCGTGGCGTCACGAGCGTCGAGGAAGTGCTCCGCTGCACGATGGCCGACTGAAGTTCGGCAGCGTCTCGCGCCGATAGAACCCGACGAAGAAGGTCCCCGTCCGCACAGCGCGGCCGGTCGGGCCGGAACCGCCCTCGACGAGGGCATCGCATCGCGGGAACGAGACCATGTCGACACAGTTTCGCTACCTTGCCAAGGACCCGAGCGGCAAGACTGTAACCGGGACGATGAGTGCCGGTTCTGAGGGCCAAGTCGCACAGGAACTGCGCAAGAAGAATCTCACGCCGGTCAGCATCCAGACGGGTGGCAAGAGCGGTTCCAAGGAGAGCCGCAAGACTCGCGGTTGGGAGAAGGCGAAGCCGAAAGCGTCGCTCTCCGAACTCGTGCTCTTCACACGCCAGCTGTCGACGATGCTTTCTGCAGGCATCCCGATGCTCGAAGCGCTCGAGATCCTCGCCGACCAAGCCGAGACCGCGGGCTTCAAGCGCGCGCTCAAGGGAGTCGTCGACGACGTTCGGACGGGTGGTGATCTTTCTGCGGCGTGCGAGAAGTACCCCAAGTGCTTCTCGGACATCTACGTCAGCATGCTACGTGCGGGCGAAGTCTCCGGTCAGATCGATACGATTCTCGAGCGCCTCGCCGAGTATGTCGAAGGTGCCCAGCACCTGAAGCAGGAGATCAAGTCCGCGATGACCTACCCGGTCGTCTCGCTCTTCCTCGTGTTCGGCATCGCGGCGTTCTTGATGATCGGCATCGTGCCGCAGTTCAAGCCCGTCTTCGAGAGTCTCGAGGTCGAGTTGCCTGCGCTCACGACGTTCGTCATGGACACGGCATTCTTCTGCAAGGACAACTGGTACCTGATCGGTGCTGGTGGCTTTGCGGCGTTCCTCGGCTTGATGTCGTTCAAGAAGACCGAGAAGGGCGCGTACCTCGTCGACAGCATCACGTTGCGCGCACCGATCTTCGGCCCGCTGTTCAAGAAGGTCGCGCTCGCACGCTTCTCGCGTACCTTCGCCACGCTCGTGAAGTCCGGCGTGCCGATCCTCGCCGCGATGGAAATCGTTTCGGAGACCGCGGGCAACCGCGTCTTGTCCGAAGTCATCGATCGCGCAAAGGCGAGCGTGCAGCAAGGGGACACGTTGTCCGAACCGCTCGCTGCGTCGCCGGTCTTCCCGCCGATGGTGACCAAGATGATCGGCATCGGTGAGCGTTCGGGATCGCTCGAGATCCTCCTCGAGAAGATCGCGACGTTCTACGACGAGCAGGTTTCGGCCGACGTCAAGAGCCTCACGTCCCTCATCGAACCGTTGATGATCGCGATCATGGGCTTCGTCGTCGGTGGCATCGTCCTCGCGGTCTTCCTTCCGATCTTCAAGCTCCAGGAAAAGCTGGCCGGATGACCCCCGAAGAACGAAACGTCCCCACCCCCGAGAACCAGAACCCAGCCAGCCGCGGACGCGGATCGTCGATCGCCCTCTGGGGCGGCGCGATCGCGCTCGCGGGCGCGTTGGTCTATGGCGGGTTCATCTATCCACAGACCGTGCGCCCGGATGCCGGGACCCTGCTGTCGATGTGCCAGTTGCACCTGGGCCTTGCGCAGCAGATCCCCGTCACGGACGCGAAAACGCACGAGCAGCGCAAGATCAACCTCGACAAAGCTCTCGAGATCCTCACGGAGGTCGAGGCCGATCGTCCTGGGCTCTCGATCACTGCGGAGTTCCGTGGGTTCGCGTTGTGGTTGCGAGGCGATTTCGATGCGGCCAAGCGAGAATACGCGACAGCCCTCGAGCGAGTTCAGGACGATGCCGACTTGCGCATCCGACTGCAGAGCAACCTCGCCGCGATCGAACTCGAATCAGGATCTCCCGATCGAGCGATCGAGTGTATCGCTGCCATCGAAGGCGACGTGCGCACGAGCTCCGTTTGGATCACCGAAGCACAGGCATGGCAGGCGAAGGGCGACAGCGGCAAGCGAAGCGCTTCTCTCGAGAGTGGACTTCGATCTGCCGTCGAAAAGGGCGACGAGGGAGCGATTTTTTCGATCGCAGAGGCCGCAGCCTCTCTCGGCGATGACATCGCGACTTCTGCGTTCACGAAACTCGGCGTGGACAACGCCAGGGCGCAGTACCGCTTGGCTCAACTCAAGATCCGGGAAAACGGCACCGATAGTGCCACGAGCATGCTGGAAGCAATCGCAAAGAAGGCTCCGGAAGCCCTGAAGCGCTGGGTCCACGAGGACCGAGGCTTCTGGGTCGGTGACCGGAAGGCGCTTGCCGACAGAGTGTTGTCCGTTGCGGCGGGGCCGTCGCGCTGAGCATAGGGAGCTCTTCGCAAGCCACGACGATGCGGAATCGAGAACGTTCACACCAGAACAGGGAAATGGAGCTCACTTCAATGAACAAGCGAGAAAGCGGCTTTACGCTTATCGAGCTGATGATCGTCGTCGCGATCATCGCCATCATCGCGTCGATTGCGATTCCGAACCTCATGGCGGCTCGCATCAATGCCAACGAAAGCGCGGCAATCGCCACGCTCAAGAACATCAGCTCGAGCCAGGCACAGATCCAGGCCGCGGGCATCATCGACGCCAACGGAAACGGCGCCGGTGAGTATGGCTACTTCCAGGAGCTGTCGGGCGCGCGCAACGTCAAGACGGGCACGCCCGCGACGAGCGTCACGGTCAGCGCGGTCAAGGTCGCGCCGCCGGTTCTGTCCGGCGCCTTCGGCAAGGTCGATGCGACCGGTCGCGTCCTCCGTTCCGGGTACTACTTCCAGATGTACCTGCCGGGCGTTGGCGCCGACTTCCTGTCGGAAGCAGATCCCACGGCTGCGTACCCGACGGTCGATCCGTCGCAGTCCGAAGTTCTGTGGTCGTGCTACGCATGGCCGGCCAGCTTCGGCAACTCGGGCAAGCGCGCCTTCTTCGTCAACCAGCAGGGTGACGTGATGGCGTCGTCGAACGCGACCACCAAGTACAGCGGCACCACCACGCCGCCGTCGGGTGGTGCGGCCTACGTGACCGTCTCCGGTGTCACGCTGTCGATGGCGGCCGAAGTCGCCGTCAACACGACCGGCACGGACGGCATGCGCTGGACCGTCGTCAACTGATCGACGAGCCTTGCTCTACGAGCGGCCCCGTGCGCCCCAGTGGCGTGCGGGGCCGCTTGCATGTACGCGATACCGATGACAGCGGGCGATTGGCTCAACTGTAGGGTCGTCGTTTGACGATCGTGGAGTCATGGCGACCGTCGATTCCCGAGAACGTGATCTCGTCACCTTGATGGCACCGGTGCAGACCGAGGTCATCGCCGATGCGGATCGTTCGACCGCCGATCATGGAGGCCGAACTCCGGACCGTGCGAGTCGTACGAAGCTCGTGACGATCGTGTTGCCGGTCCTCAACGAAGCGGAGAACCTGCGTGCCCTGCTCATCGAGCTCGACGACGTCCTCGCGCGCATCGAGGGCTTCGAGTTCGAGATCCTCGTCGTCGATGACGGGTCGACGGACGGCAGTTCGGAGATCGCCATGACACACGGCGCCCGCGTCCATCGGCATCCGCGGAACCTCGGCAACGGCGCTGCGGTCAAGCGCGGCATTCGCGAGGCACGCGGTGACTACATCCTGTTGATGGACGGTGACGGTCAGCATCCGCCAGACGCCATCCCGCGATTGCTCTCGAAGCTCGGGGATCACGACCTGGTCGTCGGCTCCCGTGGCGGAAGTGGGGGGAGTCTGCATCGCAACCTCGCCAACAGGATCTACAACCGAGCCGCGAGCTACGTCACGCAGGCGAAGATTCCGGACCTGACGAGCGGCTTTCGCGTCGCGCGTGCCGACTTCTTGAAGAGCTTCGTGCACATGTTGCCGAACACCTTCAGCTATCCGACGACGATCACACTCGCTGCGTTCCGCGCAGGCTACTCGGTGCACTACGAACCGATCAGCGTGCGCAAGCGTGGGGGGCGATCGAAGATCCGGTTGTTCGAAGACGGGTCGCGCTTCTTCTTGATCATCCTGAAGGTCGCGACGCTCGTTTCGCCACTGCGCGTGTTCTTGCCGCTCTCGTTCTTCGTCGGTTTCATCGGACTCGCGTGGTACTTCTACAGCTATTTCGCGACGGGGCGGTTCACCAACATGGCGGTACTGCTGCTCGTGCAAGCGACCGTCATCTTCAGCCTGGGGCTGATCTCGGAGCAGGTTGCCCAGTTGCGCTTCGAGGGCGCCGCCTCGCGTGAAGGGGCACAACGCGAAGAACGCGGGTGATGCGAAGTTCTTCAGCCGCTAGCCCACGTCGAGTCCTGTTCTTCGGCTGCTACGACAGCGGTCCGGGATACCCGCGTGTACGTTCGTTGCGCTCCGGTTTCGAGAGCGCAGGGGTCGAAGTCTTCGAACTGCGCGAGGACTTGCTACCGACGAAGGAAGCGCGACGACGCGACCTCAGACGACCATTGTCGTGGCCCAAACACGCTTTGCGTCTTCGCAACGGATCGAAGCGGCTCGAGTCGCGATTGCGGAGCATGCTCGCGGAGCGCGAGTTCGATGCGATGGTCGTGCCGTACCCGGGCTGGTTCTCGATCAAGACCGCACGCCGTGTGTTCGACGGTCCGATCCTCCTGGATCTCTTCTTGTCGATCGCCGATACCGCCTGCCGAGATCGCACGATCTTTCGAAGCGACGGCTTGGCGTTTCGCGCTCTTCGGAGCGTCGATCGTTCGGCGTGCGAACTCGCGGATCGCGTTCTGCTCGATACGCCGGTGCATGCGAACCGCATTGCCGAACTTCTCGATCTTCCGAGTCGACGCTTCGATTTCGTGCAGATCGGCGATCCCGAAGCCCCCGAAGTCGCGCCACCTTTGCCGTCGTGCGACGACGAATTGAAGGTGGTCTACGTCGGTACGGGAGTTCCGCTCCACGGTGTCGAGCACGTGCTCGATGCGTGCGCGCTCTCGAAAGGGATCTCTCTGACCTTCATCGGTGGCACGAAAGAACAGCGCGCGCGCGCGCAGAGTCTCGATGTCACCGAACGCGTCGAAGACTGGATCGATCGAGATCGTTTGCGCGACGTGTTCGACGCCAGTCATGTCGTGTTCGGCATCTTCGGTTCGAGTGAAAAGGCGGCTTCCGTCATCCCGTACAAGGTCGTCCATGGCCTCGCACACGGGCGCGTCGTCATCACGGCAGAGACCGACGCGGTGCAGACGATGCTCGCGCCGGGCGTCGATTGCCTGACCGCACCGGTCGCCGATCCCGAAGCGATCGCTCGTGCGTTGACTTGTCTCCGCGACGGGCCGCGCCTCGGCGAACTCGTCGCGGCACGCGCGCGGGAACGCTTCGACAATTTCTTCGCACCGGCGGCGATCGGCTCGCGGCTCATCGCGAATCTCGCGTCCATCGATCCGCTCGTCTGGAGCGGAGCGACGACGAGTCGGCACTCAGGACCCATCTCGATCGAGACTCGCACGTGCGCAACTTCCAACGTGTAGTGCCGACATCGTTTTCGAATCCGTCGACGGCTACGAAGCTGACGCTCCTGATCGCGGTCGTCTGCATCGTTCGTTCGGTGATCCTCGCCGGAACGCTCGTGTTCGACGACCTGCACAGCGTCGTCTACAACCCGTCGATCCAATCGTTCGCGAATATCAACGATTGGTTCACCAACGGGCAGAGCTTCTCGAGCGTGCAGGGCATTCACGCCTTCCGGCCGCTCGTGTTGATGACGCTCGCGCTCGATCATCAACTCTTCGGCGGCGCTGCATGGGGGTTCCGCTTCGGCAACCTCGTGCAGCATGCGTGTGCCTGCGTCCTGGCGTTCCAGGTCATGCGTGCGTTGTTCCCGCGTGCAGGCTGCGATGCGACGACTACGGATCGGGCGGCGTTGATCGGGACCGCACTCTTCGGGTTGCACCCGGTCCACGTCGAGACTCTCGGTCTCGCCTCATCGCGAAGCGAGATCATCGCGACGATCGGCTTGTTGATCGCCTTGCGCGGTCATCTCGCGAACCCGAAGTCGGCGCGACGTCGTGCGGCATGGATCGCCGTGGGCACGCTGGTCGCGCTCGGCGCGAAGATGACTGGAATCATCGTGCCTGCGATCGTCGTGCTCGTCGAAGTCGTGCTGCCGAGTGACGGAGGGATCCGCACGAAGATCCTGGGAACCCTGCGAGCGCGCGCCGTGTCGCTCGTGCCGGTGCTCTCGTCTCTTCCCGTCATCGCCGTGTGGTATCTGGGACGAGCGAATGCGATGGGGGCACGCATCGCGCCGAACCCGACGATGATGTCGAATCCGCTCTATGGCGCGGGGCGTGGAATGGCGACGCAACTCGAAGGGGCTGCGTTCTTCGTGCCGAAGGCGTTCTGGATCTGGTTGTGGCCGAACGAGATGACGATCGACCACACGGAGTTCTTCGGGCTCGGGCTCACGTCGGCGCCGACGATCGCGGGTGCGCTCTTCCTCGCGCTCGTACTCGGCTTCGCGACGTGGTCGTTCTTCAGGAGACCGATTCTGACGATCTCGGTATGGGCCGCGTTCGCGTTCGTTCTTCCGTGGATCGTGTTTCCGCTCAACATGCCGCTCGCCGAGCACCGTCTCTACCCGGTCGCGTTCTTCTTCGGGCTGGTGCCGTCCATCTTCGTGGCGAGGTGGTGGACCAAGCGTGGTACGTTCCGCACCGCGTCCGTCGTGACGACCGGCGTCCTCCTCGCGCTGACGGCTCGCACCGTGGTTTGGAGCTACGCATGGCGCGACGACCGTCGACTTTGGGAAACGTGCAAGGAGCACTCGCCCGAGTCGTTCTACGTCTGGGCCAACCTGGCCAAGTGCGCGGCCGAGCGCGGTGATCTCCTCGGAGCGGTTCGCGCGAATGAACGCGCGCACGGGATCTTCGGTGCCAAGAGGCCGGTCCTGCTCGCGCTCGTCGAGTCGCGACTCAATGCGATGCGAGCCGCACCGAGAGGCGACGGCTTCGTGGATGCGACCAAGAGGCGGCTGTCCGACTTGTGCGAACGGTGGCCCGATCGATGGCGCGGTGCGATGCACCTGAGTGAGTTCAGCGAAGTGACGAACGACGGGAGCGATGAGAACCTCGCTCGACTCGGAGCAGCATGGGGGCTTTCGATGGTCGAGATCGAAGGGCGCCTCGCGGACTCGAGTCTCTACGCCGCGCGCGCTGCGCGTGCAGGGGGCGATCGCCTTGCAGCGCTCGTGATCTTGGAGGATGCGCTCCAAGCGACCGGCGAACAAGCGCCGACACAAGCCGAGTCCAATGCCCTACGAGCCGAGCGATGTCGTGTTCTC
>JAGQQW010000135.1 GCA_020426005.1 Planctomycetota bacterium
GAGAGCCGGCGGCAGGTCCGCCCCCGCACGCTTCTCGGAGCTCGAGCTGAGGGATGGGACAGCGCGGACGCGCTGTGGCTAACGGTCAGGCAGCTTCGATCACGAGCGGACAGCGAGAACCTGACAAAGTAGTGCTAACTAGCCCCAGATGCGCGAGAGATCGATCGTGACCTCCGGAAGGACGCGGAGTCGAATCCGCTCTCGCGAATTGACGGCTCGTTCGTACCGGCCATCACTCAGAGCGAACTGCGCGACGCTTTGCTCAGAGGTGTCGACGAGCCAGTATTCGTGCACGCCGCTCTTCTCGTAGAGCGTGAACTTCCGCTCACGGTCGTGCTTGGCTGTGCTGGGCGAAAGGATCTCGATGACGAGATCCGGTGCGCCGATGATGCGTGACTCCGCGATGATCTGCACGTTGTCCGCGAGCATGACGACGAGGTCGGGCTGCACGATGTCGTGCTTGGAGAACTGCACGTCGATAGGCGCAGTCAGCACGCGCCCGAGCCCGGCCTTCTCGATCGCTGCTACCAATTCAACGGCGAGGTGCAACGAAGCACTCTGGTGCCGCGGCGAGGGCGCAGGATTCACGAAGTGCGCCCCGTCGATGATCTCGTGCCGATGCCCGTCCTCCGGGATCGAACAGTAGTCGGTGTAGTCGAGCTTCGTTCCGAGGTCGTCCATCGAGCCTCCATAGTAGCCGAGAGCCTCCGCGCGCAGGGATCACGAGCGCACTCTTGATTCCGTGAGCACGGCTTCGGTTACGCGGCAAATCCCGCAACGGCGGAACGAACAGGAACAGACGGCAGTCCGAGCCGCGCTGCTTCTACGGCACCAAAGGCCGAATGCGGATGTTCCGGAACTGAACGCGTTCGCCGCGATCTTCGAGCACGATCGGATTGTTCCCCGGCGACTCGGGGCGTTGGTCGGTCGTGCGTTCCGAGATCTCGACGTTGTCGTGCACGAGCACGCCATTGAGCCGGACGGTCATGCGTGCATTCGCGGTCTTTGCGTTCTTCTCGTCCCAGCGCGGCGCATGGAACTCGACCTCGAGTCGCTGCCACACGTCGGGTCCCTTGCCGGCGAAGACCTTCGGCGCAACGAGGCCGCGAAGCGCACCGCAGTCGACGGTGGTCGGCTCTTCGCCGACTCCGCGCCCGTCACGCAACTGGATCTCGTAGTGACGCTGCAGGACGACTCCGCTGTCCCCACCGTGCTCGGGGGTGCCCTCGGGGAACCGGAACTCGAGTTCGAACAGACAGTCGCCGAACTCCGCGACCGTCATCAGGGACGATGACGAGGGCGCGATCTCGAGCACGCCGCCGGTGAGCTTCCAGCGCGTTTCGTCACCCTTGACCGGGTGCCAGCCGCCGAGTCCCCCTTCGAGGAGATCCGACCAACGACGCGTCGCCCAATCGACACCGCGTCGCGTGAGCCTTTGGAAGCGCGCATCGCGCCACACTTCGGGACGATGACCGAGCGCGGTGTAGAACACTCGTCCACGACCGTACTCACGACACCATGCGAGCGCATACACACCGTCGTCGCGCTTGCCTTTCGAGATGTCGACCGACTCGGGGTCGAGGCTCGCAAGGATGTGCACGCGCTCCCGATCGAAGTTCTTGAACTGATAGATTTCGTCCGTGATCTCGAAACTCTGGGGCAGCCCGGCAGTGACCACGTGCATCGGGTCTTCGATGCGCACGCGCACCTTCTGGTGCCAGGGATGGCCGTCGAAGTAGCCACCGATCAGTTCACCGAACTCGGGCCATTCGTAGAACGTGTCGGTCGCGGAGTGGAAGCCGATGAAGGCCCCACCCTTCTCGATCCAACGCAAGAACAGCGCGCGCTGCGTGTCGTCGAGCGGAAG
Source organism: Planctomycetota bacterium (assembly GCA_020426005.1). Classification (GTDB taxonomy): domain Bacteria; phylum Planctomycetota; class UBA1135; order UBA1135; genus JACKHW01. The sequence continues at coordinate 1,868 of JAGQQW010000135.1, forward strand.
CTCTCCGGTCGTGTAGAACGCGATCGCACTCATGTCGTCGAAGCCTTCGGGGAACGTCGACATGTCCTGTCGACAGACGACCTCGAAGCGACCCGCCAACATCTCGGTGAGGCAAGTCTCCGCGTGCGCGAGCATCGCCCGTTCGGCGCGCTTGACGACCGGGTGGACGAATCCCTTGGACTGCGTCACGAAGTAGAGCTTGGGTAGCTTCGGGCTCGCTGGCGTATCGGACGGAGCTGGCTCGTCCTGACCGTATGAGTTCGCAGGGAACGAACCCACGACGAACACCAACGCCAGTGCGAAACCGGCGCGACGAAGAGCCGAGACCATCGACGTCGAGGAGCGCTTCATGCCGCCGTCTTAGCAGAACGGCAGCATCGCCGCGATCAGGAAGAAACGCGATCGGCCGCGTATCGCAGGCCCCAAGGCTGCCGCAGCCGGTCGAGTTCTCGCTGGACGCGTAGCGTGGCCTCGAGCGGTCTGAGCGGGCTCTCGCTGAGGCCTTGCCGGACGCACTTCGCGACCTCGAGCGCTTGCCAGCCATAGCCGTTCCCCGGCTCGTCGAACGTCCACTCGCGCGTGTATCCCGCCTGGATCGCACGCACGGACGTTGGCCGCCAGAAATCCGAAATCACGATCGAACCCTTCGAGCCATCGATGCGTGCATCATGACTCGTGTCCGTGCGCACGGCCGATGACAGCACGGCGAGCCCCCCACCCTCGAAGGCGAGCAGGTAGCCCGAGCGTTCGTCGACACCCGTCGTTCCGATCGTGGCAAGACTCGATCGAGCCGTGATCGGCGCGTCGAAGACGAGATCCGCGAGCGACACGCAATACACGCCGACATCGAGCAGTGCACCACCGGCGAGCCCCTTGTCGAAGTGCCGTCCCGCAGGATCGAACGGCGCTCGAAATCCGAAGCTCGCGTGGACCATCTCCGGGGTGCCGATCTCACCATCGCGAAGCAACGAAAGCGCGTGGACCATCGCTGGTCGAAACCGTGTCCACATGGCCTCCATGCAGAACACGTCCCGCGCCCTCGCGAGTTCGATCACTTCGATGGCTTCCCGTTCGTGGACCGTGAAGGGCTTCTCGAGGAGAAGCGCCTTGCCGTGCTCGATCACGAGCTTGCCGTGCTCGGCGTGGAACGTGTGGGGCGTCGCGACATAGATCGCGTCGACTTCCGGATCCCTGCAGAGCGCGGAGTAGTCGTCGTAGGCGCGTGGCACGAGCTGTCGCCCTGGATGACGGGCTGCAAACGTGCGCGCCCGATCGACATCACGACTCGCGACCGCGACGAGCACTTGATCTTCGTGCGGTTCGAGACCGATCGCGAACGCCTCAGCAATGCGTCCACACCCGAGAATGCCCCAGCGAAACGTCGATTCCATCGTTGCGTCATACGTCGTGCCTCGGCGTGAGGAAAGGACGACGCCGCTGTAGGCGCTCATCGACGAATCGGGCTAGGATCCCGGCACGATGCATGCGCTCCTCTCCAAGACGCTCTTCCTCGGGTCCATCGTCCATGCGCTCGCGTCCTGCCTCGGCATGGCCAACGCACAAGACTACGAACCCGAGATCCCGATCCGCTCTGCGAGTGACGAGGGCGCGAAAGCGATGGCGCGCTTTTCGATTCCCGAGGGGATGCGGGTCGAGCTCTTCGCGGCCGAACCTGCCCTCGCGAACCCCGTCAGCTTCACGATCGATGCTCATGGGCGCGTCTACGTGTGCGAGACGTTTCGGCTCCACAAGGGTGTGACCGACAACCGGAACCACGGCGGCACTTGGCTCGACGAAGAACTCGCATGCCGAACCGTGGCCGACCGTGTCGCGATGTACGAACGCAAGTTCCCAGGCACGATCGACGAGTGGAAGCGAGAACACGAACGCGTCCGCCGCATCGTCGATCGCGACGGGGACGGTCATGCCGATGAGGATGTCGTCTTCGCGGACGGCTTCAAACAGCTCGCGGACGGCATCGCTGCGGGAGTGCTCACCCGAGGATCGCACGTCTACTACACGTGCATCCCGACGGTGTGGGACCTCGAGGATGCAGACGGCGACGGACGCGCCGAGAAGCGAACGGCGCTGCAAACCGGCTACGGAGTTCACACGTCGCTACTCGGCCACGACATGCACGGCCTGATTCTCGGTCCGGACGGCAAGCTGTGGTTCTCGATCGGCGACCGCGGTTTCGACGTCACGAACGATGGCGTGCGCTTCGCGTATCCGGACGAAGGCGCCGTTCTCCGCTGCAATCTCGATGGCAGCGGGCTCGAGGTCGTGCACCGCGGGCTACGCAACCCGCAAGAACTCGCTTTCGACGATTACGGCAACTGCTTCACCGGAGACAACAACAGCGACGGCGGCGACCGAGCGCGTTGGGTCTACGTCGTCGAAGGTGGCAACTCCGGCTGGCACATCGGCTTTCAGTCGATCTCCGATCGCGGCCCGTGGAACCGCGAGAAGATGTGGTGGCCCATGCACGACGGGCAACCCGCGTACATCGTTCCGCCGATCGCGAACGTGACCAACGGCCCGTCCGGTCTCGTGTGTGATCCGGGCACCGGTTTGCCCGACAAGTATCGAGGTTGCTTCTTGTTGTGCGACTTCCGCGGCGCGAGCGCGTACAGCGGAATCACCGCACTACGAAACCGGCCTCGCGGTGCCGGTTTCGAACTCGCCTCTACGGCGCCGTTCGTGTGGAAAGTCCTCGCCACGGATGTCGACATCGGGCCCGACGGTGCGGTTTGGATCAGCGACTGGACCGAGGGCTGGGGGCAGACCGGCAAAGGCCGGCTCTATCGAGTCGTCTCGGAGAACAACGCCTTCGGTGCCGGAGCGAGCGCGGTACGCGAGACGCAGCGCTTGTTGCGCGAAGGCATGTCGGACCGTTCGACCGGAGGCGTCGCGGCCCTCTTGCGTCACGCCGATCGTCGCATTCGCCTCGAAGCGCAGCTCGAACTCGTGCAGCGTGGAGCCAGCGATGTCTTGCAGTCGGCCACCACGTCGACCGAACCAGAACTCGCACGCCTGCACGCGATCTGGGGCCTCGGCATCCTCGCGCGCACGGACCCACGCGTCCTCGATGGGCTGAAGCCGTTGCTCGAAGACTTCGACGAAGAGGTCCGCGCGCAAACGGCGAAGGTTCTCGGTGAGGCTGCACAGGCCGCAATGAGCGAACGCATGCAGGCCGCACTTCCGGCCCTGCGCCGCTGCCTCGAAGATCGGTCGGCCAGAGTTCAGTTCTTCGCGGCAATCGCTCTCGGCAAGCTCGCCGATACCGCGTCGCGTGACGCACTCCTGCGAGTCCTCGAGCAGAACGAAGGAAGGGACCCCTACCTTCGTCACGCCGCAGTCTTCGGGCTCGCGCACGTCACCCGGGCACTCGGCAAGGATGGGATCGCGTCCTTGTTGCGCGAAACCGAGTCACGGTCGCAGGCACGCCGCCACGGTGCAGTCCTCGCGCTTCGTCGGCTCGAAGATCCGAACATTCGAGCGTTCTTGACCGATCCCGATCCCATCGTCCTGGCCGAGGCCGCGAGGGCGATTCACGACACCCCGATTCCCGGCGCGCACGAAGCGCTCTCCGCCCTCGGTGACGACTCGACGATCTTCGAGCGCGTCGATGGTGAGACCTCGATACGGGTTCTCGCGGCAGGATGGCGTTCGGGCACGGTAGCGGCACTCACGCGTCTGCTCAGCGCCGTGCGATCTGCCGATCTCGACATCGAGATTCGACGCTTCGCATTGCAGCTCTTGGCCGATTTCGACGAGCCGCGCGCGCGGGATCCGATCGTCAACCTGCATCGCCCACTCGCACCTCGCACGGGGCTGAGACTCGACACTCGTCTCGAAGACACGTTGGGGCCGCTCGTCGGTCCCGCGCCCGAACTCGTCCCGGAGATCGCGGCAATCGCTCGGAAACGACGCCTCGTCGGCCTCGCGGGTCCGCTCGCGAGCATCGTTCGCGATGCAGCGTCGGCTCCGCCGGCGCGACGCGCAGCATTCGAGACGCTCATGAGCTTCGGCGACGGCGCCCCCGACCTCGAAGGCCTCGCCGAAATCTGCAGCAATTCGAAGGATCCGCTCCTGCGAGGATCCGGCCTACGTTTCTTGGTCAAGAATGCACCGACACGCGCGCTTCCGGTCTGCATCGGTATCGTCCGCGGAAACGCACCGATCGTCGAACGCCAGAACGCGCTCCGACTCCTGGGCACCATCGCGAACGAACGCGTGGACACAGAAGTCGCGACCTTGCTCGCGATGCACGGTCGACAGAAGCTCGAGCCTGCGCTTCTCCTCGAAGTACTCGAAGCCGCGGCCGATCGGCCTGCACTCCGTGACAAGCTCAGCGCGTTCGAATCCGCACGTGCGGACGGCGGTGTCGTGGCGTTGCACACCGAATGTCTCGAAGGCGGCGACCCGAAGAAGGGTGAAGCCATTTTCAGACGGCACGCAGCGGCCCAGTGCACTCGGTGCCACACGGTCGACGGAAAGGGCGGAAACGCCGGTCCCGACCTGCTGGGAATCGCCTCCCGCCGCAAACCGGCGGAACTGCTCGAGTCCCTACTCGATCCGGGAGCAAAGATCGTCGAGGGTTTCGGTACCTACGTCTTCGAGATGAAGGACGGGAACGTGCACAGTGGCTCCGTTCGCGAGCTCGATGGCGGCAAGCTCGAAGTACGCCCTGAAACCGGCGAGCCGGTCGTGATCGATCCTGCGGACGTCGAGTTCAAGAGTGAGCCGACATCGGCGATGCCGGGCGTCCGCGGCATTCTCGACAAGCGTCAAATCCGAGATCTCCTCGCATGGCTTCGCAGCAAACGATGACGGCTCGCTCTCCGCGCTCGATCTGCGCAATGGTATTGATGCTCATTGCGTCGTGTGGCTCGAACGAGGTCGACTCCGAACTCGAACCGTACTTGGTCAAGGCTCGCGAGCAACTCCAACAGAGCGCCGAGCAACTCCATGCTCGCTGGGGCCGCCCATTGGCTCCCGATTGGGGTCGATTGGATGGCGAGAGTTGGTTCTTCGACGACGACCAAGCCAAGCTGTACTGGCTCGAGAAGACGAAGGCTGTGCTCGTCGCGGACGTCAGTCTCGTCGGGACCTACGAATACGACCCGAAGGCTCCGAAGGACAAACCCGACGAGGCCGGTAGCTTTCGGTGGAGCTGGGACAACGACACGGTCGCCGATGCTTCGAAGAAGCGCGTCGAGGCCGTGAGGCGTTGGGGTGCCGCACGGCGCTCGGCCAAGGTCTCGAAAGGTGCGTGGATCGGGCCACCGAGCTGGGGTGTCGACATGCTCGCCGCCGCAGTCCGTGTCACGGGTTCGTCGGGTGGCTACATGCGAAGCAGTGGAAATCTCGACTTCTACTTCTTGCTGCACTCGATTCGAAAACCGAGCGAAACCGAGCTTCACCCGGACCTCAGTGCAACCAAGCGCACGGACGCTTCCAACGAGAAGAAGTGAGGCCCGCCAGGATTCGACGAGGCAATTCGCGCTACACGATGACCGCGAGCGCGTTGTGGACCGCGTGCGCAACGATCGACGGCCGGACGCTCCCCGAGACGAGACGTAGGCAGCCGAAGGCTACGCCGCCAACGAATCGATGCGGGAGTTCGAGCGACACGCCGCCGTTCATGCCGTGCAAGATCGCGAAGATCGCCGCAGTGCCCAGCAGCGTCGTGCGACGTCCGGCCAACCTCCGCAGCGCATCCCAAGCCGCACCACGACACAGGACCTCTTCGACGATGGGTGCGATGACGACGATGGCCGCGATCTCCCAGATCGTCATCGCAGGCGGCAGCGCCGCATCGTCGCTCACCGTCGTCACGAATGCTTGGTAGCCGTACCGGACGTACAGCCAAGCAATCGACCACGTCATCAACCCAGTCAGGATCGCAACCGGATAGACCCATGCGCCCGCGAGCTTCGACCGTTCGGGCTGTCCGGCGTCCATCGCATCCTGCGCACGATCGCGTCGCAACAAGTGATAGGCGAACCAAGCGGAAGCGATCGAGACCGAGAAGATGGCGACATCCTGGGTCCACTCCGCCGCGTCCTCCATACCGCGGTATGCGAGGACGCCAACCACGAGCGGACCGATGACCGTGATCGCGAGGGCGAGGACCGCTGTGCGACGACGCGATCGATCCGCGTTCGTCCGCTCACGATGCTGCCGCTTGTGCGCGAGCGTCGGGGTTCCGCACGACGGGCAGTAGTTGGCGGAAGGTGCCCGCGTGGCACCACACCGTGGGCAGCTCGTCATCGCGAAGGCAATCGGAGGCCGACGACCTTCCACTCGCTCTTCCACCACTCGAGTTTGACGGAAAGCTCGTCTCCCTCGAGTTCCCACGCGGCTCGTGCACGACCATTTCGTTGGAGGCTGACCGTCGCATCGGCGATCCGTGGGCGTTTTTCGAACCACTCGCGTTTTTGCATCACGCGGCGGAAGGTCTCCTGTTTTGCATCGCGGAAACCCGCCTCCATCATCGCGAAGATCGCGTCGGGACCGTTGCCATTCCATGCGGCTTCGAAGTCGCGAACCGCAGGGTCGAGCGGACCGACTTCGAGTTCGGGTAGATCGACGCCCGTCAGGATCCAGCGATCGCCAAGGGCTGCGAACGAAGCGCGTACTCGCTGCGCGTCCGCATCGGCGGCTCCACCGTCGCCGAGGCGATACGTCACGAGAACGGAGTGATCCGACTCCTCACGGTCGACTTCGGAAACGTTCGGTCTCGAGGATTCCCAACCCCGACGCGTAAACGCCTCGGTCATTCCCAACCCGGGTCCGGATTCCGGCCCTCGCACGAAGTAGGCAGCGAGCTCGCCCACCGGCTTTCCGTCGTTCCAGCGCTCGGTGAACGCTTCCACGATGGTGTCCGCGCTCGGCGGCCGCGTGGCCCACCAAACACCGAGCACGCCAATGCCGAGCACGGCGACGGACAACGCACCGACCAAGAGTGCCGAGTGACGTTTCCGCTCCGCTCCGCGCTTGCGCCTCGAACGCACGTTGTCCGCGACACCGCCATCGACATGTCGGTCACGGTCCATGCGCTGACGCTGGAGTTCGAATTCGGGGTTCTCTTCGAGCAGTTGCTGCGCGCGCGATGCCTGACCGACAGCGGCCCACAAGATCACCGTCAACAGGCCCTGCACGAAATACTCGACGATCGAACCATCACCACTGACGACCAGAATGCCCAACCAGAGCGTCTGCAGCGACGCGAGAACGATGGCCCACACGACGGGCGCACGCGTAACGAAGATGGCGCCGATCGCATGAATCACCGCGAGGCCGCCGAGAATCGCGATCAAGATCCACGCGAAGTCGGCGCCTTCGACCGCCTCCTCGCCGACGAGTTCTGCGGTGCGCTTCAGGATCGTGAGGATCAGAAGGAGGTAGACGACATCGAGAGCGGCGATGACCCAGTAGAGGGAGCGAAGCCGGAACACGACCTGCTTGATCCTCGCGAACTCACGACGCGCATGCGCCTTCGCCGCTCGGTCCTCGGGCTTTGCTGACGCGCCGTCTGCGTCGCTTCTCGAATCGTCGCTGGTCGAGAAATCGCGATCGAGTCCGAAGCCACAACTCTCACAGAATCGCGCCGTGCTCGGGTTGACGTGATCACAATGCGAACAGAGTCTCGGCAGTGATTTCATGGGATTCGGGAGAATACCGCTCTCGCCGAATATCGTCAGGCTCGAACCATCAGAAGCGCGATTCCGATCACCGCCGTGACCGTTCCCGTCACGGCGCGCCACGTAATGCGGCTGCCGTACGCGATGCGTGCGATCGGAATCAGGTAGATCGGAGTGAGACTCACGAGAATCGCGGCCACCGCCGCATCCGTTCGCTGAATCGCGACTTGATAGAGGGACACGCCGAGCGTCGGCCCGAGCACCACCGCGAGCAAGATGGGGCCACGCACCTCACGCCGGCGCATCGCACGTAGGGATTTTCCGAGTCGCCCCAGCACGATCGCGATGACGAGGACGCCCAATGTGCCCGCCGTCATCCGTACGACGACCGCCGACAGTGGGTGCATTTCGGAAGCCCCCGTCCCAGCGCCGAGTTTGGACAGCACATTGCCGAGCGCCTGACCGAGCGCACCGAGCAGCCCGAGGATTGCACCGACGACGAGTTGCGCACGCGTGAGGTCGGCATCCCATTCACGCCGGCCGTGTCGATCCGCGAGCACGAGCGCGATGCCGAGTGACGTGACGAGGAGGCCGAGGAGTTGCCAGCCTCCGAGCGTCTCGTCCAGGACGATGCGTGCCAGCACCGCGGTCATCGCAGGAGCGGTCGCCATCAAGAGCGCGCCAAGACGCGGCCCGATCCGCGTGATGCTCGCGAAGTAGCACATGTCGCCGAGCGCCAGCCCGACGAAGCCCGAGATCGACAACCAGGCCCGCGCCTCGACAGCGATACCGGTGGGCCAGAACGCGCCGAGCCACAGCCGGTGAACGACCATGAGCACCGGCAAGGCGATCAGAAGTCGCAACTCGTTGACGGCATTCGAACCGACGTGGCGTCCCGCTCGCGCGGCGAGCAGCGTACCGAACGCCCACAGCAGTGCCGTCGTGATCCCGGCGAACTCGCCGACGTAGTTGCTCAAGCAGAGTTACCGCATCGGGCGTCGACGGATCTCGCGGTCACCGCGGGCTCACACACCGAGGTCGAAGCCGTACGCATACTCGTCACGCACGAACTCATTGGCCGCATCGACATTGGTCACGCGCATGGCGCCCGTGTCCCACTCGAGCGCTTCCCCTGCTCGAATCGCGACGTTGCCGAGGAGGATCGCTTCGGTCAGTGGACCTGCGTAGTCGAAGCTCGACATCGGCTTCGGCCCGGCGTCCTTGCACGCGAGCAACCACTCTTCGTGAATGCCGGGCGAGCGCGGAAGCGACGGCGCCGGAAGCGCTTTGCCGCGGAAGCTGTTCGCCTCGGCGTCGAACTGCGCTTCTGGCCAGAGCTGGAACTGAGCACCGTAGTGCTCGGGAGAATAGAGCGCCCCTTCGGTCCCGATGATGAGCGATCCGTACGGGTGCACCTTGCCGTCCTTCAACGCCGACTCCGGAAAGAGATCGGCAGGCGGCAGCGCACCACCGTCGTACCACGTGAGCAGGACTTCACCCCGAGGACCACGCGACGGGAACGTGTAGCGCACCTTCGACCAAACCGGTCCTGAGTCGGCAGTGCAACCTTCTTGCTCGGCTTCGATGCGTGTCGGTTGACCGAGATCCGCGGCCATGTAGGCCATGTTCATCGTGTGACAGGCCATGTCGCCGAACGCCCCGGTACCGAAATCCCACCAACCACGCCAGATGAAGTGCGCGTACGACGGATGGTACGGACGATGCGCACGCGGCCCGAGCCACAGATCCCATCGAAAGTGTGCGGGGATCGGTGCGATCTCCGTCGGTGCCGTGAGTCCCTGCTTCCAATAGCCCACGGGGCGGTCGGTCCACACGTGCACCTGGGTCACGTTTCCGATCACGCCACCGCGCACGAGCTCGGCGGCCCTGCGAACGCCTTCCATCGCCGTGCCCTGATTGCCCATCTGGGTCACGACGCCCTTCTTGCGCGCCATCAAACGTAGGAGTCGCGCTTCTTCGACACTGTGGGTCAGCGGCTTCTGACAGAAGACGTGCAATCCGCGATCCATGGCCATCAATGCCGCAACCGCGTGTGTGTGATCGGGAGTCGAGACCGTCACCGCGTCGAGCCAAGGTTCGCGCTCGAACAGCACGCGATAGTCGTCGTAGCGGCGCGCCTTTGGAAACCGCTCTGCGGTCTTCGCTCCGCGCTGCCAATCGACGTCACAGATGGCCACGACGTTCTCGTCGCGCATCGCCCACGCATCGCTCTCGCCTTTTCCGCCACATCCGATGATCGCGACGTTGAGCTTGCCGGCCGCCAGGTTTCGCTCGCGTGCACGTCGATTGGCTTCTCGCGCCCGCAGCGGCGAGCCGACCCAGAACGACCCCGCAGCGGCTCCAGCAGCGGACAAAGAGGAAAGGAACTGTCGTCGAGAGGGAGTCAGCATCGCGCGTGATCATACGATTCGCGGCGACGGACACCGCGTATTCCCAGCGCGAAATCCAGCACCGAAGGACGCGTCGAGGGCTCGCCTGACCGCGAGTATACTGAGCGCTCGAGCTACCCACCCACCGTTGCATCTCACGCACTCGACGCAAAGGAACGAGCTCCCCATGAAACCACGTTCGTTACTCGCCGCCTTGATTCTCGTCACTCAGGCCGCCCCCTCCCTCCCCGCACAAGCACCGACACTGCTTCGAGAGATCAATCCGTTCCAGCTGCCTTCCGATAGCCTTCCGGTCAACAGAAGAGTCGGGGAAGGCGGGCAGGCTGCGCGTGACTTCGTCACGATCGGCTCGACCTTCTACTTCGTGGCCAATGATGGCACACACGGAAACGAACTCTGGAGATGCGACGGAACGGCTTCGAATGCCGCCCTGGTCAAGGACATCCGTCCGGGGTCCTCGAGCTCGAACCCGTACGAGCTTCAAGCCGTCGGAACGACACTGTTCTTCACGGCGAACGACGGAACGCACGGCATCGAACTGTGGAAATCGGATGGTTCTGCCGCTGGGACGGTTCTCGTGAAGGACATCGCAGCAGGAAGTGCGAGCGGCTCGGTGGCCTACATCACGTCCGTCGGCGGACGCGCGTTCTTCAGCGCGAACGACGGCATGAGTGGCATCGAACTCTGGAGTTCCGACGGTACGTCAGCGGGCACATCGATGGTCGCAGACATCAAGATCGGCGCATCCGGGAGCACACCGAAGTATTTGTGCGCACTTGCAGGATCCCGAGTCGTGTTCCAAGCCGACGATGGCCAGCACGGACCCGAACCATGGGTTTCCGACGGCACGTTCGCGGGGACGTTCTTGTTGCGAGACATCTATCCCGGGCCGGAAGGATCTGCATCCACGACCTCGTTCGCGCGACTTGGAAACCAGATCCTGTTTCGCGCCTTCGATGCGGGAGCGGGTTCCGAGCTTTGGGGGACCGACGGAACCACGAACGGGACAACACGGATCAAGGACATCCGTCCAGGTCCCTCGTCGAGTTCGCCGGACCTCGGCTTCAGCACGGTCTTCCGAGGAAGCCTCTATTTCACGGCCAACGACGGCGTCTCAGGGAACGAAGTCTGGAAGTCGGATGGAACGACAGCTGGCACGATGCTCCTCGCAGACGCGTATCCGGGGGCCGGCGGTGGGATGGGCAACTGGATGACCGCCGTTGGTAACCATCTCTACTATGGCGCGCAGGATGGCAACGGCTTCGAGCTCTGGAAGAGCGACGGGACTACGGCGGGCACCGCACGCGTGAAGGACATCGAGCCTGGCTTTGCTTCCTCCAACCCGAGCTACATCGTCGATTACGGTGGCAAGGCGTTGTTTGCCGCATTCACGACGACCCTCGGTCGGGAGCTATACGTGTCCGACGGCACGGAAGCCGGAACGACCATCGTCACGGACCTTCAGCTCGGCATCGGGAGTTCGAACCCGACCTTCTTGACGGTCCTTGGTGGGAAGGTCGTCATGAGCGCAGACGACGGCAACATGTTCGGCGCCGAGATCTTCGAGACGGATGGCACCAAGGTCGGCACGAAGATCCTCGTCGACGTGAACGCGAATGCGATCAAGCTGTCGTCGTCACCGTCCAACTTCTCGACGGATGCGGCAAGCGGTGTGACCTACTTCTCTGCCGACGATGGCTTGCGTGGCCGCGAATTGTGGAAGACCGACGGCACGACTGCAGGAACGGTCCTGGTCGCCGACATCTCTGCCACAGGTTCGAGTTCCCCGTGCGACATGACTCGCTTTCGTGGCGCGATCTACTTCTGCGCGGACGATGGCATCCACGGACGGGAGCTGTGGAAGACCGACGGTACTGCAGCGGGTACGTCGATGGTCAAGGATCTCGCTCCAGGAACCGTGTCCTCGACGCCGGCCTACTTGGCGATCTATCGAGACAAGCTCTACTTCAATGCATTCGACACGATTCACGGACGCGAACTCTGGGTCTCCGACGGAACCGCGGCAGGAACCACATTGTTTCGGGACATCAGTCCCGGAACGCTTTCGAGTGAGCCCACGTTCATGTGCGTCGCCGACGATCGACTGTTCTTCAGTGCAGAAGAGCCGACTGCAGGACGCGAACTCTACGTCAGCGATGGAACGATCACCGGCACGTCCATCTTGAAAGACATCGCCGCGGGCACGAGTTCGGCGTCTCCTTCGTACCTCGTCGAGTGGAAGGGAAAGCTCTATTTCGGCGCATCCGACGGCATTGCAGGGAACGAGCTCTGGACCTCGGATGGCACGTTCGCAGGTACGAAGATGGTCGCGGACATCGCGATAGGCGCTACGAGTTCGGTCCCCAGGATCTTCAGCACCACCGACGAAGCCATGCTTTTGTCGGCGCATACCGATGCCACGGGAAGAGAACTCTTCCGGTCCGACGGTACGGCATCAGGCACGACGTTGGTAC
>JAGQQW010000136.1 GCA_020426005.1 Planctomycetota bacterium
ACTGACGAACTGCAGTTTCTTCGCCAACGGTACGACGGGTTCGCTCGGTACCGTTGCGTTGTGGAACGGCGCACGAGCCGAAATCACCAACTGCACCTTTGCGCGCAACGTCGGACCCGATGTCTATGCCGGTGTCTTCCAGAGCGCTGTCGCTCCCATCATCCGCATCAAGAACTCCATTCTGTGGAGCACAATTCCGGCAATCGTTCTCGCGGGATCGGGCAGCACCGTGCCCGTTGCCAAGGTGTCGCATTGTGACGTCCTTGGCGGCTACGCAGGCCGGGGCAACATCAGCGCGAATCCACAATTCCTGAGCACTGCGAGCGGCAACGTGCGGCTCCTTGCGACTTCGCCGTGCCTCGATCGCGGCGACGGCAACGCGAACGGATTGCCGCGAACCGACTTCGAAGGTGATCCGCGACGCATCGGCGCCAGGGTCGACATCGGTGCCGACGAATACGATCCGAACGCCACGCAGCTCTGGGGCAACCTCGCACAGCTTTCCGTGAGTCGAGGTGGCAACTACACGGTCGCGGGATCGGGTGGCAAGAACGGTGAGTTCGGCGTGTTGCTCGCTTCGCTGAGTGGAACCGCGCCGGGATTCGACGCAGGCGGCGTTCACGTGCCCGTCAACTTGGATGGTGCGACCGAGATCGTGCTGGCGATGCCTGGGGCCGTGGCGCGCTTCCAGGCGTCGGGACGCTGGAGTGCGAGCCTCGCCTTTCCATCAGGCATGCCGAGAGAGCTCGCTGGCAAGTACCTGCACTGCGTCTTGCTGCGTGTATTGCCATCCGGTGTGACGACTGGCGTCAGCAGCCTGGAGCGTCTGGTGCTCGTGCCCTGAGACCGCGATCATGGCCTCATGAAGCCTCGGTTGCGTTCCTTGTTCCTCTTGTCCTGCGCAGCGTGCTCCGTCACCAACGAAACGCCGGAGTGCAGCGACCCGAGCCACTGGGAACTGCGCGGAATCGTGCGGCTTTCCACGACGAACCCGCGGCCACCCGTCGACTTGCGACGTGCAGTCATCGAAGTCCATCCGGATTCAGGCGACGCCGCTCCAATCCTTCCTGCTGATGAACGACCGGGCCTGATCATGCTCAGTGAGTGTCGACCGGGAGTGCAATGTCGAGTGGTCCAACGCGGTCAGCGGATCGTTCTACGGAATGACCGGGCCCGTGATGTCGGTTCGACCTTCGGGATGCCGGACCAACTACTCCATTTCGAATTCGCGCCAGCGATCCCGGTCCCGGGTGACGGACTCCCACTTCATTTCAATGAGATTCCTGGGTGGCCTCGGTTCGGCGATGCCACTCTCTTGCGGACAACGCGTGTCGGAATGCTCAGTAGCGGGATGTTCCAATGGTGGACAGCCGACGTGTCAGGTCGTTTCAAGTTGTCGATCGTGAACACCGACGAGGCGCAGTCTTTCGTGGATGTGGACGTCGTCGACCACGCAGGCGTCATGACGGCGCGCGAGGACGGGTCGTTTACGTTCCAGATGAGCGATGTCGAGCGAGCACGACTCGTCGTACGGCATCCGGATTTGGGAAGCGTCGAGCGGACGATCGAGTTCACGAAAGCGCACGACGCCGAGGTGGTTCTCGACGTGCCGGATCCCCTGCGAACACCGCGTTGACGCGGGCCGGACCCTCGTCGCACTCCGCCTCAAGCGCCGCCCGCCGCACCGCCGATCAACGACAAGGATCCCCTTGTCCCTCACGAGCCGTTGGATGTCGGACAGCGCAGCATGAGAATCGCCCTCGTTCTCTCCGGGCAGCCGCGTTTGATCGAGCAGTGCTTCCCCTCGCAGCAGAAGCATCTGATCGACGCGCTCGGCTGCGACGTCTTCTTCCACTTCTGGAACGACGGCACGCCCGGACTGCGGGACCAACTCCTGCAGACCTATCGTCCGCTCGGCTGGGCGCTCCAAGAGCAAGTCGACTTCGCGCCGGGGCCGTTCTCGTTCAACGTGCAGAGCATGTTCTTTTCGATCCAAGCAGCCAATGCCGTCAAGGCTGCGTGGGAGACGAGGAACGGCTTTCGCTACGACTGCGTGATTCGTTGCCGAACGGACCTCGCGGTTCACGCTACGCCGCGAGTCGACCTCCTCGAAGATGGCGAATCGCTGCACTGCTTCCGCTTCGGCTTCGATCCGAGCAGCGATTGGTGCAACGACCAGTTCGCGTTCGGATCGTCAGACGTCATGGATCGCTACGCCGAATGCTACGAACACCTGCACGAAGGCCTGCATCGCGGACCGGACCACGGACCCGAAGCGGCACTCACGAGCCACGTACGCGATCGGCTGCGCTTGCCCGTGCGCTATCTCGACGACACGTACGACTGCTACGAACAGCGCAACCTCATCAGCCTCGAACGCGTCGCGGTGACCCGATGACCCTCACGTGCGTGCTACCGATGGCCGGCGACAGCGTGGAGTTCGAACGCGCCGGACTCGGGCACTGTCGAGCGATGATCGATGTCGATGGACGACCTGCGATCGAGCGCGTGATCGACAACCTGCGCGAAGTCGCGGACCCGGATTTCTTCGTCTGCCTCGTGCGCAGCGACGATCTACGTCGTGATCGCGAGCACGCACAAGGGCTTCAGGCTTCGATCGAGCGCGTGACCGGCGGGCGTTGCCGTATCGTACCGGTCGAAAACCCGACGGACGGAGCCGCAGCGACGGCACTCCTCGCTCGCGAGTGGATCGATCCCGACGATGAACTCTGGATCGCCAACGTCGACCAACTCGTGCGCGTTGCGCACGCCGACGTTCGTGTGGCAACCGGACCACGATCAGGCGATCACGCGCGCGCGGATGGACTGCTGTTGTGTTTCCACGACGACGATCCGCGTTGGAGCTACACGCGCATCGATGGGCGCGGACAGGTCGTCGAAGTCGCGGAAAAGCGAGTCGTCTCGGACCTAGCGAATTGCGGCATCTACTACGTGCGCCGAGCGCAGGACTTCTGGCGTGCAACCGAGCGCATGATCGCGGCACAACGAACCGTGCGTGGCGTGTTCTTCATCGCACCTGTCTTCCAGGAACTCGTCGACGAAGGACGCGACGTGCGCGTGCTGGTGGTGGAGGAAATGCGTTCCCTCGGCACGCCCGAATCCGTGAAGCGCTACCGAGCGCGTGCAGGTGCACCGTCGTGAAACTCATCGCACATCGTGGCAACGTTGCCGGGCGGTCGCCGCACGAGAATGCACCCGGGCATATCGATGCGGCGCGCGCGCTCGGGTTCGATGTCGAAGTCGACCTCTGGGTTCAAGGTTCGCGATTCCTCCTCGGTCATGACCGAGGCGAGTACGAAGTGCCTCTCGAGTTCCTGCTCGCGGAAGGCTCGTGGATCCACTGCAAGAACGTCCGCGCCGTAGATGCGATGATCGAAGCCCACGCGCATTGGTTCTGGCACGAAGAGGACGAGCGCACCCTGACTTCGCGTGGTGTCGTTTGGACCTATCCGGGACGCGCACTCAGCCGCGGCGCGATCGCCGTGTGTCCCGAACTCGCAGCAGACGATTGGAAGCTCGACGTCGCGGGAGGCATCTGTAGCGATCACGTCTTGGACTGGCGTGACAAACTCATGCCCGGGGAGCTGTCGATCGAGAGTAATCACGGGCCTGAACGCTGCTCGGCCCCGTTGCCGTGATCGCGAGAGTCGTCCTATCGCGAGTCGCTGGGAAACCCGCGGCGCGGGTCGCGAGCATTCGATGAAGGATTCCATCGGATCCGGCTTGAATCGCAAACGTGAGGATCGCGCTTCGCGAAGAAGCGCGTCCCGCGCAAGTGAGCGCGTCACGTGCGTTCGCTTGTTCCGCGTCGCGCGTCAAGCGCGCTCGTGGCACACCGCCTCGATGTTGTGGCCGTCCGGATCGAGGACGAATGCCGCGTAGTAGTTCGCGTGGTACTGCGGTCGCAGTCCCGGAGGACCGTTGTCCGTGCCGCCAGCCGCCAAGGCGGCGCGGTAGAACGCATCGACCTGTCGGCGACTCTCGGCCACGAACGCGAGGTGCAGGTGCGCCGGTGTCTCGTGGGTTGCAAAGAGACACAGCGAGACGTTGCCGTCCGGGTGGCTCAGCTCGACGCCATCTGGAGGCCACTCGTTGACGTTCGTGATTCCGAGCGGCTCGAGTGCGCGGACGAAGAACGCCCTGCTCTTCGGATAGTCGCGAACACCGAACTTGACGTGATCGAACATGGGATCCTCTCGTCGAACTGCGGAATGGCCCTCGCGAGCAAAGGCGATCTTCGATGCAGCGTCCGCGTGTCACTCGCGCCGTTCGAAGGTCGATGGCGTGCCTCGGTCGACAACATCCGCGTTGCACAACGGCCATCGCAAGCCGTGCGGCAGCGCGCGTGGCCCGAACAAGAAATGCAGCACGCGCCGCTGGCCGGAACCACTCGCTTTGGACGATGCATGCAGGAGCAGCGGGTGCATCACGAGCGCGGAGCCGGCATCCATTGTGCACGCGATCTCCTCGTCATCGCGCCGCAGCGCGATGGACTCTTCCGGCGTGAGATGCCCGTGCCGGTGTGACCCCGGCACGACGCGCAGTGGACCATCTTCGGCGGTGCACGGGTCGAGATGTACGCGCACGGCGACGAGGCCTGCGAGCACGTCCGCCGGCGCGCGCACGAACAAGCTCCCGTCCTTGATGGACCAAGGGCCGAGCCCCGCGTCGTCGACGCGCTCGGCGACCGGGATGCTCAGGTCCTGATGCATCTTGACGAGCCAGTTGTAGTCGCGGGACTTCTCGAAGAACGTGCACTGCACCGCGACGTGGGTTGCCGGGATCAGCATCTTCAACATGTCGTGAGACGCGAGTCGCTGCGCGAGTTCGCGGCACCACGCATGCGCGAGCAGACTGCGGCGCAAGCGGCCTCCGAGAAGTGCCTGCGACGCGAACGCGGCAAGAAGTGCGCATTCCTCGCGTGCGACGACCTCCTTTACGATGACGTACCCTTCACGCGCATAATCCAGTGCGGCACGACTCATGACAGCGTCTCCCTCGGTGGAGCCGAGTCATCGTACCGTGGATCACGACGACGCGTTGCGGCTCTACCGCCCATCGACCACGCCCTCGAGGGATCGCATCGCGATATGCTCATCGACCCAACGCAGCACGAACCGATCCGCGATCCTTGCCTGCTGCTCAGGTAGCACGAGCCGTCCTCGACCTTGCTTGTCCGCAACGCCGGTCTTCAGGACGATCTCCTGATCTCCTACGTGTCCGAGGAGCTGCAATACGTTGCCCGGCGGAACGCCCGTCGCGTCGAGGTTGCACGAGTCCGCATCGAAGCGCACGACGAGTCGCGCGCTTCCTTCGGGCTCGCGTGGTGTGCTCACTTCACACCATGCGTTGCGACGCAGAATCTCGAGGCCATTCGTGACGACTTGCACGTCCGACGTGTTGCCACGCAGGAGCGAGAACGAGACCTGCGTGCCGGAAAAGAGCGCGGCGCGAGATCGCGCCAAGAAGCGCGCTCGGTGGATAAGGTCGCCGCTGCTCTCGAGAGATGCGCCGATGGCTGCCAACGCGATCGCCCAGATCGCGACGCGCGTCCACTTCGTCACGGGCAGCGTGCTCACGACGCCGACGATCCCGATCCACGAGATTACGGCGAAGGTCGCATAGCGGCTCGTCGAGCCGGTATCGCCCGACGTCGCTCGACCGAAGGCAATCGCACAGCCAGCAGCGAGCCCAGCGAGGCACAAGCCGACGGCGAACGCGAGGCGTTTCTCTGCGGGGCGTCGCACAAGTCGAATCATGCCGAAGCACAGGATTCCGGCGAGAACGCCCACCTCCGCAATGCGGACCACGATGCCAAGGAAGGGGCCGCCGATGGGCATTGTCACGTACGACAGCAAGAACTCACCGATACGACTCCAATCACTCCAGTCTACGGTTCCGGTTTGGATCGCCTTCTTCGGTAGGGTCAGCCAGTGGACGGTCATGGCCACGATGGCAGCGGCGAGGATCCCGATGCCCCGCGTGGGTTTGCGCCGCAGCCAGCAGCTCACTGCTGTTGCCGCCGCGAAGCCGAAGCCTGCCGCGTAGGAAAGTCCACTCGTCACGAGGAGCGCCATGGCGACGGTCAGGGAGCCGATGTTCTTCGCGCGAAGTTCCCATGCCATTCCGCACGCGCCGAGACCGATCGCGAGAAAGACTTGAAGTTGCCACGCCCACACGAGGTTTTCCCACGCCGTGAGCGACAGCAGCAGCGCGAGTCCTGCGAAGGCCGGCAGTAGCCCGAGTCGCAACGTACGGATCAGAAGTACGCTCGTGGCGCCGAGGACTGCAAGCGACGTTGCACAGACGAGCCGCAGATCGAAATCGATGGCAGGACCGACGAGGCAGAGGAAGATCTTCGAAGCGATCATCCGATGCTCGCAATGCGGTCGAAGCACAGTGTCGAGCAGCGACGACTTCCCGTGGACGTAGTTATCCAAGTCCGGCAGGAAGAACCACTCGTCGAAGAATGGCAGGTTGACCGTCTGACTCCAGAGCGCCAACGACCAGACGAGCCACAACGCGGCGAGGAGCAGCTTCGACCGGGTCGTCAAGCCTCCGACCACACCGCGAGCTCGTTGCCGCTCGGGTCCGTGAAGTGGAAGCGCCGCCCGCCCGGGAACGCGAACGGCTCGGTCACGATCCTGCCGCCGGCGCTGACGACCGACCGCAGGCTTGCGTCGAGGTCGCGCGAGAAGAGGACGACCAACGGGCCGCCACGCTTGACGGTGTCGTCGAGGCGCAGGCCGCCGCATTCGCCGCCGCCGGTTCGCTGGATTCCGGCGTAGTCGGGACCGTAGTCCTGGAAGGTCCAGCCGAACGCGTCGCCGTAGAAGCGCTGCGCCGCTGCCATGTCGTTCACCGTGAATTCGACGTAATCGATGCCGTGGTGCTCGTGGGACATGGCGTCCGAACATAGACGGCGCAACAGATCTCGCGAAATCCCGGGTTTCCGTGTCGGCCACGAGCCCGCGTTCTCGGAAGGCCCTCCGAGTCCACTTCGGACGAGCTTCCTTTTCACGGAGACCAGCCCTTGAACCTCGAGATTCGCAGCGCCGTCCTGTCCCTCGCACTCGCCGGCCTCGCCGTCGCTCAAACCCCCGTCGTCACGCCGATTCGCTACCAAGGCCGCCTGACACAGGCCGGTCTGCCGCGCAACGGCACCATGAACTTCGCGCTCGCGATCTTCGACTCCGCGAGCGGCTTGATGCGGGGGCGCGAGGTGTTCTTGAACGACGTGCCGGTCGTCGATGGCCTCTTCACCCTCGAGGCCGATTTCGGCGAGTCGCCCTGGATGGAAGGGAACGCGCCGCGCGAACTCCGCATCCGCGTCGCGCTGCCGAACAGCACCAAATACGTGACGCTCAGCCCACGTCAGAAGATCGTGCCGACGCCGGTTTCCTACGCGACGCGAGGGCTCCACGTCACGACCGATGCCACGGGTCGTCACTCTCTGGTCGGGATCGGCACGGGGGCGAAGGCCGCGCTGCACGTCAAGGGGCCAGGTGGCTATCGCGGTCACGTGGCGGTGTTCGAGAACGACTTGTCGGAGTCGCCGAACAGCAGCGCCAACGGTGTGGCGATCAAGCTCCACAAGAAGACGAACAAGGACGACAACTTCGTCACGTTCTACGACGGTTCGGACACCGTGACCGGTCGCATCGAAGGCTTCGATCTCGACAACGGCGATTGGCAGCCGCCACCGTTCGACATCAAGAGCCTCGGGCCCGTGATGGAGTTCAAGGTCGACTTCGGCGAGGTCCCGACCCCCTTCCTCGACGGTGGGAGGGCTCCATCGGCGAGCCTGAGCGGCGGTAGGCTGCCGAGCGCGACCTTCGGGCGAGGCTCGTTGCCCACGGCGTCGTTCTCGCCGGGATCCCTGCCGTCCCTCTCGTTCACCAAGAACAAGATCGGCGTCATCAACGGCATCAACTTCGACAAGGGCTCGCTGCCGAGCCTGTCCTTCCATCCGGGCTCGCTGCCTTCACTGAGCTTCCAGAGTGGCTCGTTCCCCACGCTCGGCTTCGATGCCGGAGCGCTTCCCAAGCTCGACTTCCTCCCGGGGCGCGCGCCGACGTTCGACGTGCACTTCAATCTCCCGAACACGGCACAGATCGAAGCGCTCGCCGCCTGGGCGACGATGCACGACGTCGATTCGCTCATCCAACTCGACCCGGTGAGCCTCATCACCAACGCGATCAAGGTCTCGGCCAAGGGCAAGGCGCTGAATGGCGGTGTCGTCTACGGTTCGAAGGGCGCGGACTACGCCGAGTGGCTGCCGAAGATCGACCCGAAGGACAAGTTCCAACTCGGGCAGATCATCGGCGTCTTCGGAGGGAAGATCAGTCTCCGCACGAAGGGCGCCGATCAGGTCATGGCGATTTCGCGCATGCCGATCGTGCTCGGCAACCTGCCCGCGGATGGCGAGACGGATGCCTACGAGAAGGCCGCGTTCCTCGGTCAAGTGCCGGTACTCGTTCGTGGTCGGTGCAAGGCGGGGGACTACGTCGTTCCGTCGGGGCTCGAGGACGGCACCGCGATCGCGGTCGCGCCGCAGGATCTGCGGATCGAGCACCTCGAGCACTTGCTCGGCCGCGCTTGGAGTGATTCGGACAACGAGATCTACACGCTGATCAACGTCGTCGTCGGGCAGCGCGGCAGCGAGGTCGCGACGATCCTCCGCAACCAGGAGACGAAGATCGGGGAACTCGCCAAGGATCACGAGCGCCTCGCGACCGAACTCGTCCGCAGCTCGGAGCGTCAACAAGACCTCGAGTCGCGCCTCGTGGCCCTCGAAGCCGCTCTCGAAGCCGTCACGGCGAGGAGCCCGCGATGAAGGCGTCGATTCTCCGCGCTCTGACGTTCGTGGCCGTCGCTCCGGTTGTCGTGCTCGCCCAGACCTACGAACTCGAGTGGTCCGGCTTCGATGGCAGCACGAGCATCTCGACCGGCGGCATCTACGAACTCCATGGCTCGATCGGCGATCCGTGTGCCGGCGAGATGAGTGCGGACGAGTTCCGCATCGATGGTGGGTTCCTCGCCGTCACGTTGCCAAATCGATCGCTCGGCACGATCGAGAGCTTCGAAGCGACGGCAGGCCCGGCGCGCATTCGGCTCTCGTGGAGCAGCACGGTCGACGATTCGGGGCTGACGTCGTTCGTCGTGAGTCGCAAGCCGCTCGGCGCGGTGGAACCGTCGTACGTGCAGATCCGAGAAGTCCCCTACGCGGGGCCAGGAAGCTACGACGTGCTCGACGCGACGGCCCTCAGTGGTGAGCCCTATCAGTATCTCGTTGCCGAGCACTACCGCGGCGGGGCAGCGATGCCGAGAGCGACGGCGCATGCGACGGCGTACGCCGGGATCCTTCCACCGAACACGGCGCGCGTCGGCCCCGGCGGGTTCGCGGACATCGCCGCGGCGATCGCGGCGGGCGCTGGCAAGCGTGACTGGGTGGTCATCGTCCAGCCTGGCACCTACGAGCCCTTTCAGGTCGACGAGAAGGCCGCGACCAAGCTGCGCATCCTCGCGGACGGCATGGGCCTCGTCCGTATCGACACGACGAACGGCGTCGTCGCGATCGTGGGACGCACGTTTGGCCAACTCGTCGAATTGCGCGGACTCGACATCGGCAGCGCGGCGAGCAGTGCACCCGCCATGCGCATTGTGAACTCTCGTGGACTCGTGCTCGTCGATACGTGCGCCATTCACGGGTCCCAGGGTCAGCCGGGTCTCGTGCTCGACGACGCGACGAGCGTCGCGCTCCAAGACTGTGCGATGACCGGGGTGCCAGGCTTGCGCGCGAGCGCAGGTTCCGAAGCCGTCGCCGGACGTGGCTCGATCGTCGGTCTCGAGTTGACCGGCTCGTCGCACGTGACGTCGTGTGCGGTCGACTCGACGTCGCACGACGTCGAGGTCGGGTCGACCCTGACCGAACTGCCCGGCCTCATGCCGCACGTGGGCGGCGCCGCGTTCCACTCGTGGGCGTCGCCTCTCGAGATGCCCCTCGAGTCGTTCGCGCACGGACCGCTCGTCTTCATGATCTCGGGCGACCAGGAATGGCGAATCGGAGCCTCGTTCGAGATGCCGGTGCTCCTTTCGCAGAGCGCGCTCCTCGTGATCGTGCCTGCGATCGCCGACGCGCAGGGCCACTCGGCCATGTCGTTCGTGTTGCCGAAGAGCACGACGCTGCTCGGGATCCCCTTCCCGTCGCAGTTCGCGGCGCTCGACCCCGCGACGACCACGGTGCGCATGTCGAACACGAGGACCTTCGTGATCCTGCAATGATTCCCGTTCGCGAACCTGCCGGATACCAGAACGCGTCCTGTGGGCTAGGATCCGGCCGTGGTGCCAGATCCCGCGGATGGAGACCTGACGGCGGTCGTTCGAGCGGCCTCGAGCGGCGATGCCGCCGCGGAGGACGCGCTCTTCCGCATCGTCTACGACGATCTTCGCCATATGGCGAAGCGGCGTCTCGCGCGCCTGTCGCCAGGGCAGACGCTGCAGGCGACGGCACTCGTCAACGAAGCGTGGCTCAAGATCGCGAACGGCACCAAGGACTGGGATGGTCGTGCGAAGTTCTTCGGTGTCGTGTCGCGTGCGATGCGCAACATCCTCGTCGACGATGCGCGGCGCAAAGCGAGCGTCAAGCATGGTGGGGGCGTGGCGCGCTTGTCGCTCGAAGGTCTTGCCGAAGCTTCGGACGAGTTGTCGTCTCTCGAGTTCTTGGCTTTGCACGAAGCGCTCGAGCAGCTCGAAGTCGAGGATGCACGCGTCGCGCAGGTCGTCATGCTCCGCTACTTCAGCGGGCTGGGGCACGAGGAGATCGCGCGCATGCTTGACGTGTCCGAACGCACCGTCGAGCGGGATTGGCGGTTCGCTCGCTCGTGGTTGCAGGATCGAATGTCCGGCGGCTCGACCGACGAGCGGGCCGAATCGTGAGCGCGTCCTTCGAGCGGCTCCGCGATCTGTTCGATGCAGCGAGTGAGCTGGCACCCTCCGAGCGCGAGGCGTTCTTGGCCGTCGAATGTCGCAGCGATCCCGCGCTGATGGACGAGGTGCGCAGGCTGCTCGTGCATGACGGGCAGCCTCGTGAGATCTTCGACGCGCCTCCCGCCATCGACATCACCGGTGAAGGGAGCGATGTGGGCGACACGCTCGATGCGATCGACGTGCCTGGCTACGAAGTCCAGCGCAAGCTCGGCGCAGGTGGCTTCGGCGTCGTGTTCGCTGCGCAGCAGTTGCAGCCCGTCAGGCGACAGGTCGCGCTCAAAGTGATTCGCGTCGGCTTCGCCGCGCCGACGGTGCATCAGCGCTTCGCGATCGAGTGCGATGCCCTCGCTCGCTTGGAGCATCCATCGATCGCGCGTGTATTCGACGCGGGAACGACACCGAGTGGACATCTCTTCTGCACGATGGAGCTCGTCGATGGCGTCACGATCTGTGACTACGCGAACGAGCACGGTCTCAGCGCGGCCGAACGCATCGCGTTGATGGTGCCCGTGTGCGAGGCGATGCAGCACGCGCACCAACGCGGGATCCTGCATCGCGACCTCAAGCCGTCGAACATCCTCGTCACCGATACGCTCGGGAGTCCGGTGCCGAAGATCATCGATTTCGGCATCGCCAAGATGCGGGATGTGGACGACGCCGAAGCGAGTTCTCCGACGTTGTCGGGGGAGTTCGTCGGCACGCCGATCTACATGAGTCCGGAGCAGGCGGACCCCGATCTCGGCGATGTCGACACGCGATCGGACGTCTACTCACTCGGCGTGGTGCTCTACGAACTGTTGACAGGGACCGCACCGGCGCAGTCGACGCGCACGGCTCGCCCGAGTCTCGCAAGCGTCCTCACGTCGTTGCGCGAGCACGAAACGCCACTCGTCTCGAAGCGCCTGCGCGACCTCGGCGAGGACGGTGAGTTCCATGCGCAGCGATGTGGCACGACGCATGATGCGTTGATTCGCTACGCAGTTGGCGACCTCGACCGGATGCTCGCGATGGCCGTGGAGAAGGAACGATCCCGGCGCTACGAGAGCCCGCAGCAGTTCGGTGCGGATCTCGAACGGTTCTTGCGCAACGAGCCCGTGCTCGCGCAATCACCGACCACGTCGTACGTCCTGCGCAAGTTCGCACGGAGGCATCGCGGCAAGCTCGCGCTCGCCGCGACGGCGCTCGTGCTGCTCGTCACGGGAGCGACCTTGACGACAGTCGGTTTCGTGAGCGAAGCGAAGCAACGTCGCCGCGCAGAAGGCGAAGCTCGCATCAGCGGGGAGATCGTCCAGTTCTTCAACGACGATCTGCTCGCAGCGCTGGCTCCCGAAGCGATGGGGATCGATGTCACGGTGCGCGAGACCCTCGACGCTGCATCGACCAAGATCGAGGGGCGCTTCGACGAGCTGCCGGACGTCGACGTGGCGCTCCGTACGACGCTTGGCGCTTCGTACCGCTCGCTCGGTGTGGTGGAGGAGTCGATCCATCATCTGAAACGTGCCTGCGATGTCGCCGAGCAACACCTGTCGCGCGAGGACGTGCGCCGCTTGCGCGCGTTTCGCGAGTACGGTGCCGCGCTCTACACGGCCGGTCGTTACGACGAGTCCGAGACGGTTCTTCGCACCGTGCTCGAGGACAGTGAGCGAGCCCTCGGTGGGAGCCACGAAGACACGATCGCCGCAGCTTTCCATCTCGCGAGCGCGTGCTCCGAAGATCCCGACCCGAGCAAGTCGCTCGCGCTCGTCGAGCAGTGGCTCCCGGTCAGCCGCGCCGAGTTGGGGCCCGCGCACGTGCAGACGTTGCAGTTCTCGTTCGGGCTCGGCCACATCCACCTCGCCGAGAACAAGCCCCAGGAAGCACTCGCGGTCTTCGAGGAAGCCCATGAGCGATCACGCGAGGCACTCGGAGCGACGCACCGCATGACACTGATGCTGACCAACCAACTCGCGCGCCTACGCATCCAGCTCGGCGAGTCGTCGATCGCCGAGAAGATGTTTCGCAAGGCGTGGACCGAATCGATCGAACGGCTCGGAGCGACGCATCCGACGACGCTCAATCTACGCACGGGACTCGCGGAAGCACTCGTAGCCGACCCGACGCACCACGCGGAAGCCATCGAGCATTACGACGCACTTCTCGCGGCGTCGTCGACTGTCTTTCGCGCCGATCATCCGACGTTGCACGATTTCTGGACGGTGATCGCGCGAGGCTATCTCCGCACGGGGCAGGCTACGCGAGCTCGTGCACTGCTCGAACGAGTCGTGGAGGCCACCGAAGAGTCCTCGACTCCGAAAGCGCTTTGGGCGATGAAGCATCTCCGCCAGCTCGCCGAAGAATCCGGCGACAAGGCCGGAGCCGACGCGTGGCAAGCTCGCCATGATCGAGCGGCAGAGCGACTCCGGAGCGCGGAAGAGCACCACCGCTGACGCGACGAACCGATCGGTCCTCGCCAGTAGGCCCGTCAAAACTGCGTCGCACGTCGAGCGACTGCTACAACTTGCCGGTGTCGAGCCGCTCGCGCACGCGCACGGCCCACGTGCTGTCGGGGTCGAGTTCGAGGTAGCGTTCCCAGTGCTCGCGCGCTTCGTCGTGCCGAGCGAGGCGGTCGAGGGTGTCACCGAGGTTGCAGTGGGCGTCGGCGTAGTCCGGTTCGATCTGAAGCGCTTGTGAAAATGCGGAGGCCGCGTCCTCGAGCCGGCCTTGGATCGAGAAGACGTTGCCGAGGTTGTTCCAGGCTTCGATGTAGTCGGGATCGATCTCGATTGCTTGGAGATAGCGTTGCATCGCTTCGCCTTCGCGGTCGAGCGCGAGCAGGACGTTGGCGAGGTTGAAGCAGGTCTCCGCCTGGGGCCCACCGGCGAGCAGGGCGTTGAGGTAGGCCTGCATCGCGTCGGTCAGACGGCCCTCGTCCTCGGCGCGCACGCCGACCTCGAACCAGTCGTCGGCGCTGTCCTCGGGCGTGTTCGTGCGCTTCGCGAGTTCGGCGATCTCGACCGGTCCGGGTTGCGTGCGGCGACCTTCGGTGACGCGGAAGTCGAGGTGGAGCTGACCATTGGGCTCGCAGAGCGTCCCGTCTTCGCGGCGGAAGAGCAGCGGCCCGCGCGCTTCGAGCGCGTCGAGCCATCCGTAGCCGACTTGTTCGCGGCCGAGGGCCGAGCGCAGCTCTTCGAGACTCTTGCGGATGCGTGCCGGTCCTACGCCGCGCTCCGTCAGTTCGAAGAGGACGCGCACGTTGGCGACCTGCCGGAAGTCGAACCACACGAGGCGCCGCGCGATGCGCGCCGGCTCGAGCAGGCCTTGTCGCATCCATGAGCGAATGCGCGCGACGGGCACGTCGAGCATGCGCGCGAGTTGTTCGGCGGTGTAGAGGCGGTGGAG
>JAGQQW010000137.1 GCA_020426005.1 Planctomycetota bacterium
AATCCTCGAGTATCTATTGATGCGCCGATGGCAAGCCGTCTCCAAGCAAGCCCTTATCGATCACTTCTATCGCGGTAGCGACCGCGGTTCGGCAAACGCGATCGAAGTTTGTGTTCATGCACTCCGCAAGAAGCTTCGTGATCGCGGCCATGGAGATTGGATCCGGACCTACCGCGGTGTCGGCTACGGGATCGACGCATGAGCTCTCCTTCATCGCTGCGGTTGCGACTCACCGTGTGGCTCGCGTCGAGCTTCGGCGTACTCCTCGTCCTGACCGGATCGTGGCTAGGTTCACGAACGTCCTCGGTGCTCGAGACGTCGTTCGACGACTCGCTGAACGTGCTCGCAGGAACGGTGAGCGGCTGGACCGAGGAAGAGGACGGCAACGTCGAACTCGACGATCTCGCGATCGCATTGCCCGAGTTCACTCGCGAATCCGAGCCCGACTACTTCCAGTTCTTCCTTGCGGACGGAACGACGCTGTTGCGTTCGCCACGCCTCGACTTCGATCTCCCGCGCGACATCGGTCGTGACGGTGCGCCTTTCGACCTCGATCACGATGGCCGCCGACTCCGCGGTGTCCGCCTCGACTATCGTCCGGCCAGCAAACGTGACGCGATCGAGGGACGCCCAGACCCGATAGAATCTGCGTCGACGACCGCGAACGCATCGCAAACCTCCGCCCCGATGCTGACTTTGATCGTCGCTCGCCATCGCGGCGCACTCGATGCACTCCTCGCGCGGTTCCGATGGGTCGTTGCCTTGACGGTTCTCGCCGGGCTCACGCTCTCGACCATCATGACCTCGTGGATCGTCACGAAGAAGCTGCGCCCGGTCCGCGACCTAGGGCGCGCCGTCGCGAAGCTCGACGCTGAGCGCCTCGAAGACCGCATCGACGTCCCGGGAGTACCTGCCGAGATTCACCCGCTCGTCGTGCAATTCAACGCGATGCTCGACCGCCTCGAAGCGTCGTTCGCCCGCGAGCGGCGTTTTGCGGCCAACATCGCCCACGAACTGAAGACGCCGATCTGCGAACTCCGCTCGCTCGCGAACATCGCGATGAAATGGCCAGACGACACGGAGGCGGTGACCGGATTCTTCCAAGATGTCACCGACGTGTCCGCACGGATGGATCGCGTCGTGACCGATCTTCGTCTCGTCGCACGTTGCCAGGCAGGGATCGAACCCGTCGAACGTCAGCGCGTGGCTCTTGCAGCGATCGTCGCGAGTGCGTGTCGAGCGAACGATCGTGACGCCACGCCCCGCGGAGTCGATCTTCGCCTTTCGTACGAACGTTCGGGGCATGCGACGTCCCAGCGGGCCTTCGATGTCCATACCGATGCAGGGAAGCTGGAACTCATCGTCCGGAACCTCGTCGGAAACGCGGTTCACCATGCGGACCAGGACTCCGTCGTCGACGTCATCCTCGACGCGCACGAAGCGCAAACGCATCGCGGGGTCATCGTGTTCGAAGTCCGAAACCGAGCCTCGTCCCTCGACCCCACCGACGTCGAGCGGCTGATCGAGCCCTTCTGGCGCAAGGACGAAGCACGGAGCTCGTCGACGCATGCGGGTCTCGGCCTGACTCTCGTCATGGAACTCGTTACGCTGCTGGGGGCGCGACTCGAACTTCACTTGGAGGATGGCGACACGCCCACGTTCGTTGCACGACTCGAACTCGACGCTGCCGCTACCGCTCCCGAGTCCGCGACGCAGCCACGCGCGATCACGCAACCATCGAAGCACGGAGCCATCTCATGAAGTCCACCAGTCACGCAAGCGCACGTCGTCGACACGCGATCGCCCTCGTCGCTTCGCTCGCCATGGTCGCATTCGGCTCCTGCACTCCGCCCGCGGCGACACCTTCGGCCGTGACGGCTCGTGGTCGCACGTTCGTCGATGAGTTGAATCATCGATGGTTCCCACTCGAGCCACGGACCGTGTCGGTTCTCGAAGGCGAGGAGAGTCTCGTGCACCGACTCGAGGTCGAACGCGTGCTGCCGGGGACCGTTCAGGTTGCAGGAATCGACTGCCACGCGCTTCGCAAGGACGTCTACCTCGACGACGGTCTCGTCGAGACGTCGACCGAGTACTACGCACAGGACTCGGAAGGCAACGTTTGGAAGTTCGGCGAAGAGAGCCTCGAAGCGCACCAAGGTCAACTCTTGCGATCCGAAGACTCGTGGCGTGTCGGAAGTGGTGCCGCGTATCCGTGGATCGCGTTCCCTGCAGAGATGAGGATCGGGGACGAGTTCGAGGGGTACAACGGGATCAGCACCGACCTCTTCGTCGTCGCGGCGACGGATGTCCTCGCGCAAACACCAATGGGGACATTCGGCGCGTGTCTCCGACTCCTCGAAAATCCGGACGACCCCGAGGACCGCGACATCTTGCTCTATGCACCGGGCGTAGGACGCGTCGGCGAAACGTCGACCCGAGGTCGCGTCACATTGGTCGATCGCCGCTGACACCACGACGATCGCGATGATTCCCACGATCAGCGTCCTGCTCGTCGTAGCCGTGTTCTTCGGCAGCGGTCTCTGGTTCCACCTGCGCGGCAAGCTCCGGTTCAAGTTGCGGCGACAGTTCGGGGACTATTCGATCCTGCTCGCACCGTACAACGCGTTCGCGTGCCTGCGCACCGAGGGTCGCAATCGCCCGGTGCACGACACCGCTCGCTTTCCCGAACTCGGTTTGCTGAAGGATCACTGGCAGGAAATCCGCGACGAAGCGCACTCGCTGCTCACCGAAGGCGCGATCCAAAAGGCGGCGCGGCAAGACGACTTGGTCTTCTACTCGTTCATGAAACGCGGCTGGAAGCGCTTCTACCTCGTTTGGTATCGAGACTTCCTCCCTTCGGCGATGCGCCGAGCCCCAAGAACCGTCGAGCTCTTGCGCCAGGTCCCGTGCGTGCACGGCGCGATGTTCGGCGTGCTCGAACCCCACAGCCGTCTCGGCAAACACCGAGACCCGTTCGCGGGGACCCTTCGGTATCACCTCGCGCTGTCGACACCGGGCGAAGGTTGCCGCATGCAGCTCGACGACATCGAACACGTGTGGCGCGACGGCGAAGACATCCTCTTCGACAGCAGCTACGTGCACGGCGCACGCAATGACACCGATCAGCCTCGCCTCGTCCTGTTCTGCGATGTCGAACGCCCGATGCGAGGCCCGATCTCGAGCGCGATCAACCGTGCCGTGGTCCGGCACTTCGTCCCCGTCACGCAGGTTCCCAACGAGCCCGGGGATCCGATCGGCATCGCCAACCGCGCGTTCGCGTGGCTCCGTCCCTTGCGCACCGGCATGCAGGCGCTCAAGCGCGACCACGTTCGGGTGTACTACACGCTCAAGACGGGCATCGCCTTGTTGCTCGTCGTCCTGCTCGCGTGGGCACCGGTCGCATGGCTCCTCACGGTGTGAATGCGCGGTACGTTCGCGATTCGACTGGCGTGAGTCCGCGGTAGGCGCTGGAAAGATTGGAGGCGGCGCCCGGATTCGAACCGGGGATGACGGATTTGCAATCCGTTGCCTTAGCCACTTGGCTACGCCGCCATTCCTGGAGCCGCCGGAACGTCAGCAGCGAACCCGGCCGCCAAACGCGCGATTCCCGCACGCGAACAAGACCATCGAGGTGCGAACCTCGAAGGGCGCTGCCCGCGTGCGCGATGCAGCGTCTCAGCGCACGCGGCGGTATGGATCGGTGCGCGAATAGTTGAGGAAGCTGCGATCGAACGTCTCGACGATGTTTCCGAGACCGTTCCAGAACGAATCCGCACGGCCCGCCATGTATTCGCGCTGACGCGCCCAGAAGCGCTGCGTCTCGTAGTCGTTGCGCAGCGACTCGACGTCCTGGACGCCACGCGCTGCGGCTTCGGCTTCGACGTCGCCGCCGCGGCCCGACCACGTGAAATTCTCACAGGAAGCGCCGAGGAGGAGCACGCCCACGAGGGCCGTCTTCGCCAAGCGATTGAGCATCTTCATCACGAGTCTCTGCGTCTATCGATAGGTTGTTCGAAAGTCGCCGCGGGGCGGCGGCGGATCGAGCGGATGGAGCACCCACGCGATGCCAGAACGCTAGCGGTCCATCGGTGCCGGAAAAAGGCTTTTCCGCCACAGTCGCCCCCCTCTCCGAACGGCGACCTTCGGGATGCATGGAGAACCGAACAGCGCCGGAACCCCAGGAACGACACGAACTTCGACGCTTCGCCTCGGCCACGCATCCGACTTTCGATGGCTTCTGCCGTCAGGGGGTCGATAATCCGGCCTTCTGGTCGACGTCTCCAGGATTGCGACGCGCGGCGACGCCCCGCGATCGCCGCCCAACCGAGGATTCATGCAGCTCAAATACAGCGCCCCCCGAGGCACCGAGGATTTCCTGCCGGCTCGAGTGCAGCTCCTCGATTGGATCCACGGCAGCTGTCGCCGCGAACTCGAGCGTCACGGATACCTCGAGATTCGGCCGCCGCTCTTCGAGGACACCTCCCTGTACCGGCGTGCGATCGGGGATGTCACGGACGTCGTCGAAAAGGAGATGTTCACGTGCGAGCGCGGGGACACGTCCGTCACCTTCCGTCCCGAGGCGACGGCCGGTGTCGCTCGCGCCTACCTCGAGAACAAGCTCGACAAGGTGCGGCCGTTCCAGAAGTTCTACTACATCGGTCCGATGTTCCGGTTCGAGCGGCCGCAGGCTGCACGCCAACGCCAATTCGAACAGATCGGTGTCGAAGCGATCGGCTCGCACGATCCGCGCCTGGATGCCGAAGTCATCCACCTCGCGGGTCGCTTGCTCGACAGGCTCGAGCTCGGTGGCTACCGCATCCACATCAACACACTCGGCGACAAGGAAGATCGCGCGCGCTACCGCACCGCGCTCGAGGAATACGTCGAACCGCAGCTCGCCGAGTTCTGCGCCGAGTGCCAAGCGCGATTCCAGCGCAACGTGTTCCGCCTCGTCGACTGCAAGAACCGCGATTGCCAGCGACTCATGAGCGACGCGCCCGATCTGCTTTCGCGCGCGTCGGACGCGACCCGCAAGCACTTCGACGACGTGCAGAATGCGCTCGGCGCTCTCGGCCGTAGCTTCGAGATCGACCCCCGAATCGTGCGCGGACTCGACTACTACACGCACACGGTCTTCGAGGTTCGTATGCCCGGACTGGGTGCTCGGGACACGCTGGTCGGAGGCGGTCGCTACGACGACCTCCTCGAAGAACTCGGCGGACCGGCGATCCCGGCGATCGGGTTCTCGCTCGGCGTGACCGGGACGCTGTTGGCCCTGCAGAAGGCCGGCATCGCCGACGAGCACGCGAGCGAGCCGCCATGCACGGTCTTCCTCGCGGCGATCGGGGACAGTGAACGTCTCGCTGCGCTCGTGCTCGCGGACGAACTGCGTCAGAGCGGCCTCATCGTCGACCTCGATTACGAAGGCAAGTCTCCCAAGGCACAGCTGCGAACCGCCGGCAAGCGCAACGCACGCATCGTGCTCGTACTTGGCGAGAGCGAGCGCGCACGCGGTGTCATCCAGGTCAAGAACATGGGCGACAGCTCGCAACGCGAGTTGCCGATGGACGGGGACCTGGCATTCGAACTCCAACGCATGCTCGAGGGCGAGTCGACGCGAACGGCTCAAGGAGAGGGCGATTGACGGCGGGCCGAGGAGCGCCCGTTCGCATCCTCTTCGGCGGCAGCTTCGACCCGCCGACTCTCGCCCATCGCATGATCGCGGAGTGCGCGCTCGCTTCGGTCCCCAACGCCGAGCTCGTCGTCGTCCCCGCGGCAGTGTCTCCTCACAAGCGAGATCGAACGACGACGCCCGCATCCCACCGTTTGGCGATGGTGCGCATCGCGTTCGAAGGACTCCCGCGGGTGCGCGTCTCGGACGAAGAGATCGTGCGCGGCGGTGCGAGCTACACCGTCGACACGTTGCAACTGCACCGCGACGAACTCGGCCCCGACGCGCGCCTCTATTTCTTGGTCGGTGCCGACGCCCTGTTGTCCTTCGGTCGATGGCGTGAACCCGAGCGGATCCTCACACTCGCCAAGATCATCAGCGTTGCACGCCCGGACTTCGAGTTCTCCGCACTCGACAAGAGCGAAGGAACCACACCGGCGATGCGTGCGCGCTTGCGCGCCGGCATTCTCGATTGTCGTGGACCCCGGATCTCTTCGACAGAAGTGCGCGACTTGCTTCGATCCGAGCGTACGCGGGCGGACTCCGAGACGGACACGAAGCTGGATTCGATGATGGACGAGCGCGTGCTCGCCTACATCGAAGCCGAACGGTTGTATCGACCGGACAACGCCCTCGGCGACGCCCCACTCGCGGACTGACGCGATGCCACGATGGATGACGCTCGCGGTGGCGACCGTTCTGAGTTTCGTCGTCGTGCGACTGCTCCTGCACCGGGCACCGCGCGATGCCGCGACACACGAAGCGCACAAGCGAGGACAGCAACCCATCCCCCTCGTCGGAGGCATCCTTGCCGTACTCGCGCTCGGCATCGTGTGGATCGTATGCTCGTTCGCCGAACCATCGACGCCCCTGTGGCCGGTCGCCATCCTCTTCGGCGTCACGATGGCGACCTTGACGGGTGTTCTCGACGACACGCGCAAGCGCAGCGGATTCGGATGGCGAGCAAAACTCGCGTTGCAGTGCGTCGCGGCATCGAGCGTCTTCTTCGCTGGAGATTCGCTCGGTCCCGCGTGCCCGAGTGCGTTCTTCGGCTTCGCCTTCTTGGTCGTGGTTCAGAACGCGTGGAACCTCTTCGACAACGCCGACGGTGCGGTCTGCTGGACCGCGATCGCGGTCCTCGCCGTCGCGGCGACACGCAACGCGAACGATCCCGCGATGTGGCTCGTTCTCGGTCTGCTCCTCGGCTTCGTTCCGATCAATTGGCCAAGCGCAAAAGCGTATCTCGGCGACGGTGGTAGTCACGCGCTCGCGTTCGTCCTCGGATACATGTCCCTGCGGGACGCGTCGTCGACCTCCGCACTGGTGAGCCTCCACGCACTCCCGCTCCTCGACATGGTCCACGTCGTCACGCTGCGCCTGATGCTCGGCATCGCCCCGTGGCGTGGTGACAAGCGCCACCTCGCGCACCGACTGATCCGCTGCCTGCCAGCCCGCGTCGCAAAATGGACCGTCGCCCCCCTCCTTGCCAGTATTGCGGCGCTCCTGGCCACCCTTCTGCTGTAACCGCGCAGATCGTTGTCGCATAGTGGACCGCATGTCGAAGACCATCCTTTCCTGGATCTCGGTCGCAGTCGCGGCCACGGCGCTGTCTCCCGTGACCGCGCAAGACGGGACGTCGGGCGACCAGGGAGCATCGGCCGAGCAATCCTCGAAAACCGCGCCGACACGCGACAGCATCGATCGCGGTGCCGGCTCGATGTCGGATGAACTGCAGGCATTCCTCAAGCGCATGGCTGGCACGATTCGCACGAAGGAGGCTCCCGATGCGATCCGCTCGTTCCGAGCTCGCGTCGCTGCCGACGTGCGGACGCCCGAGACGACCGCCAAGATCGAAGTCGGGATCGACTACCTCGCGCCCGTGTTCTTGCGGACCGAAGTCGTCGAGAACGGAACGTCCATCGTGCGCGGGCGCGATCGCGGGCTCGTACCGTGGATGAAGACCGGCGACGGCGAGTCCTATTGGCTCGAAGGGAAAGAGCGCGCCGTCGACCGTGAAGCCGTCGCACGAGACCTCGCCATCGCAGCGGGTATGACGCGGTTCCTCTATCCCGATCGTGTCCTCGCCCAGCTCTCGGAAACCAGCGGCCCCGTCGAGGAAGAACATCCGTGGCGACGCGACGAAACGATTCCCTCCTACCGCGTCACAGGCATCGCGAAGGACGGTAGCGACTTTCCACTCGCAGCGACTCCCGGTTATTCGGGCAAGCTGCGTGTCACGGCCTGGTTCGATCGCGAGACGCTCGCACTCAAGACGATCCTGCTCGAGCCCCTCGAAGAGGTCGAAGGCGCGCGTGCGCGACGCGAAGAACTGCGGTTCCTCGATCACGTACGCAAGGACGGGCTCCTCCTGCCCAAAAAAGTGCTCCTTCGCGTCGAGGACATCGACGCCAAGCGCATGCGAACCGTCCAAGCCATCGAGCTGATCCAATTTCGCGCGAACCCGCTCGTGTTGACGAAAGAGTTCTTCAAGAAGCCCTGAGGCCGTCGCGTATCCTGTAGCCGTCCTGGATTCGACTACGCGAACAAAGGAACGACTCGCATGAAGACGCAAGCCTGCCTCCCGATCCTGCTCGCATGCACCGTCGGCGCGACGTTCTCGGCGCCGAGCATGGCTCAGAACAAACGTGTGATCCCCGACTCGGCGGGGCGCGAGGGTTCGACTGCGACGCCGACTCTCTTCAGTCAGGATGCAGGTCGCATCCAACAAGTGCTCGACGGGAATGCCGTGATGAACACGGTCGCCCGCCTCACGTCGGTCAACTTACGGCTCGACGGAACGGTGATGACCGCTGTCGCCAGCCGCACGTTGTCCGGATTCAAGCTCACGCTCGGAACGACGAGCGCCACTCCCACGACGATGAGCACGACGTTCGCCACGAACCGAACCGGCACGCAAACGCTCGTGTTCGACGGCAATCTCGTCCTGCCCGCGCAAACGGCCACGTCACGGCCGTTCAACATCAAGATTCCGTTCAACAAGGTCAGCATCTACGCCTACGACAAGACGCAGGGCAACCTGCTCGTCGAGATGGAAGCGCCGGGAACAGCGAAGGCCGACTTCGGCTACATGATCGACGCGCACGATCAGTCGACGACGCGCGGCTTCTACACGGACTACGGCACACCCGGGAAGCTCAGCACCGGTGAGTACGCACGCATCCTCGTGCAGGACGATTTCAATCTCCGTCCGGGTCGAACCTTCACGATGTCGGTCAGTGCGCTCCGTCAGAACTATCCGACAGTCGCGTTCCTCGGCTTCTCCGGCACGACGTGGGGTTCGCTGCCCCTACCGCTCCCGCTCGATGGCCTCGGCGCGACCGGGAACGTGCTCGAAATGAGCCCGGACTTCGCATTGCCCGTGTCGCTGATCCAATCGGGTCAGACCTACGTCGGCAGCCTTCGGCTCACGATCCCGTCGACGGCATTCGATCTGCGACTCTACTCGCAGTGGATGTTCTTCGACGCCGCGGCGAACAACTTCGGTGCCGCGTTCAGTCCCGGTCTGGCGGTCTGGGTCCAGTCGACATCCCAGCCCACCCAATACGTGACCAACAAGGACCCGACGGCAGCGACCGGCTCGCTCTCCAACAGTGGCGAAGGGCTCGTGATCGAACTCGAGGGCGTGATCCTCTGATCGCCACGCGGCTTCACTTGCCGATTTTGATGCGACCGCCGTTCGTCACGATGACGCCGAGTTTGTTCCTCGTATCCGCGAAGAAGGCCTGGACGTAGACCACGACGTTGACCAGGGCTTGGTCGTTGGGCAGAGCGAGCGGCAACGCGGCGTCGCCCACCACGTCCGTCGCGAACGGTAGACCGAGGTCCATCGAAACCAACAAGCTGCACGGCGTCGCATACCGGAACGGCAACGGAAGTGTGCCCCAAGCCTGGTTCGACGCCCCGAAGAACAACACCGACGGTCGGTTCGGAGCGGCGCCAGAAATGTCGATCGATACCGTGCGCCCGATCAGCGGATCGCCGGTCAAATCGAGGCTGGGCACCGAACTACCCACGACCCCGCGCATGCGGTAGGACCACTTCGTGTTGAACTGGCCGATCCCTGCCCAACGCGTGCCGTCGTACTCGTAGTGGTATCGATCCTCGCCAGTGGTCGACACTGGGAGTTCGAGCTTGTCCGTATTGTCGATGACGAAGAAGAACAGCGCACCGTTGTCGAGGTTGACGACGAACGGGAATTCGACTCCGTACTGTTGCCACGTACTGACACGGACCGTCTTGCTCGCGATCGCACGCAGTGGCGTGCTCGTAGTCGGATCGATCGAGTACAGGTGGACGCCGACGTCGACGGGCGACGCGAGCGCTCGCGCGAAGAAGTCCACACCGCAAATGGTCGTGCGGGCCGTCGTCCAGTCGAGCACGGCAATGGCTTTCGCGATCGTCGTCCGCTGTCCGTTGGTCTGCGTCCAGTTACGCGCCAAGAAGTCCGAACATCCACTCGAACTCGGACATCCCGCGCCGAACACCGTGAAGGCACCGACGGGCACGGCGACCTTCGTCTTGCTCTGCAACGTTGCACCGACCGAAACGAGACCGTAGTCGGCGTCCGTCGGAGCCGTTTCGGCATGTCCGTCTTCGGCAACCAAGTAGGCGCC
The DNA here is from genome assembly GCA_020426005.1 of Planctomycetota bacterium. Lineage (GTDB taxonomy): Bacteria > Planctomycetota > UBA1135 > UBA1135 > JACKHW01. The sequence goes on from JAGQQW010000137.1 coordinate 10,306, forward strand.
GACTTCGATCTCCCACATACCGGCCTCGGGTTTGTCGACGAAGAAGCATTGGACCGGGTCCACAGTGTTTCGCGTCCCGCCCGGCAGACTGACGTTGCCGGACTCGAGACCGTGGTTGCCCCAGTACTCGACGCCCTTCGGAGACTTCACGCGGAGCGAAAGATCGTTGACCCTCGACAGCGCGGCACTCGGATTCGCCGGTGGATCCGTGTGCACGAGCACGATGCGCAAATCCGTTTGCCCCTGGCTGACGTTCACGCGATAGAGCATGCCCTCGCCTTGCTGAATCACGTCCGTCTCGTCGACGACCATGTGCAGGGAGCGTCGATCGTACATGCCGGCGACATCGGGGAAGCCCCAGCCGACGTGTTCGCGACGGTTGTCCGTACTCGACGACGTGAACGCGTACTGCGCTGCATTCGCGATCTGCAGAGCTTTGAGCGTCGCGGCATGAGGCCGGTTCTCGAACCTCGTGCCGTTGGGCTTGCGCTTCGGACCGAACAACCCATCCGTGAACATCTGGATCGCGAGCGCGTTGTGCCCGGCAACGATCGCGGTCGCACCGGATGTCCCACCGAAGTTGGTGTAACTGTCGCCGTTCGGGTTGTATCCCGCGAGCCCAGTCAGGTCCGAGCAGTGGATCTTGTCGTCGAAGCCGACCAGGTCCGGTTTATTGCGTCCGTCCGAAGCAGGTCCCATCGCACCGACTCCGAGGAACCAAGAATCGTCACCAGCGCTGCTGTTGTCGTGACTCGCGATACTGCCGACGGTCGTGACGTTCTTCGCCCACGCCTCCGGTCGCGCCAGAACACGACTGGTGTTCCCGAAGGCCTGCGTCCACGGGATGTCGTGATCGAAGATGAGCTCATCGATCTCGGCGGACACCGAGTCGTAGTCCGTCGTCAGGTTGTGCCCCCACGACGACGTCGTGAACATGACTTGGTGTGTGCTCACGAGCGCAGCCGCGACTTGCCACCGTGACGCAACCGTTGCGTCATAGCTCGTGTAGAACGCGGTCGCGTCCGGAACGAGCCCGCGTGCGCTCGCATTGCTCTTGCCGTTGCCGAAGACGATGCCCGCCGTGCAATGACCGTGTGCCGAGATCTTGGACGCACCGAGCACGCTCGTCGGCAACACGTTGAAGTCCTTGTGTACCGACTCGACCCCTTCGAAGACGTGCCCACGCACGCCCTTACCAGTGAACCCACCCTTGGTCTCGATCACGTTGGCACCGCCTTGGATACGAACGTTGTCCATGTCGACACCGATTGGCGTCACAGGGTCGAGCCAAAGAACGGAATCGAGACGAACGACACGCATCAGCTGCGCCGGCGTCAACTCTGCAACGAGGAGTCGTGAATGCTCGCGCTTCTCGAGAATGCGTCCACCGAGACTCGTGATCGCGGTGAAGACATTCGGCTTGTCACGCTGACGGTCGACGACGACGACGTTGTACGCCGCGCGTTCGGGCACGCCGACGGTCGTCGGCCCGGAGGCGACGAGCCGCGCGCTCGCGGCCACCGCGAGGGCAGGCGGAAGGCGATACGCGGGATGATAGGGCACGACCGCACGCACCGCAGCGATGGCCTCGACGCGGACACGGACCTCGGACGACATGCGCACGACGTAGGCGTTGTCGGGCAGATACCCGTGAACTTCAGCCCCGACGGCACGCAGTGCAGCACGGTACGAATCGGTCGGCGCGCCATGCGCTTGTACGATCCAAAGGTGTGTGTCCTCGGCGGCCGAGAAACCGACGGGCGCGGCCGCGACATCGACGGTCGGGTCGAACGATCCGAGCCGTAGATGAATGCGCTCTCCTCCTGTGACCACGTACGAAGCAGCCCTCGCGACGTCGGCCAGGCCCACGACACCGAGAATGGATGCGAGCAACGCTCGCTTCACTGGACGACGAATCAGATCGGACATGGGCAGACCTCGAACGTACTGCGCGCCACGGGGCGGGTGACTCACAGAATTGGCAGTGTGGCGAACTGAGAACCCAACACGATTGGACTCGAGACCCCCAACCACTTGTCGAGGATGCTGGCGTAGACGCGCCGGAAGTCCGTCGAGTCCTTGTCGAAGTCCGGGAACCACTCCTCGTAAGGCGTCGTGACCTTCGCCAGGTCCGGATACTTGCCGAAGTAGCCGCCAATCACGGGTTCTCCCGCAACGTACGCAACACCGCCGTGACCGTGGTCGAGGCCCTGCGACCCGTTCTCCCCGAAACGGCGTGAGAACTCGGAGAAGACGAGGACCACGACTTCTTGGCCGCGTCCCTGCAGCTTCATATCGTCGAGGAAGGCCTTGATGTTGCCCGACAAGGCACGGATGGCGTCCGCAAACTGCCCAGTCGTTCCGCCTTTACCCGCGAGGTACGTGTGATGGTCGTACGCCCCCGTACGCAAGTAGTAGACGTGCGAGGGGAAGTTCTGCGTGAGCAACCCGGCGATGCGGTACAGGTACGGCGTGATGTCGACGTTGTACGGATACTGCACTTTGGGCTGATAGTATTGTGCCGCGTTCTGCAAGAGCTGGACGAGGCGGAAGGTGCGAGACATCACGTCCGACGTGTAGGCGAGACTCTCCGACGTCGTCCGCTTGACAGACGCAGCGATCTCCATCGCGGCGACCTCGACCAGGTTGTCGCCACTCGTGTAGTAGTCGGTCTCGAAGCCGAAGCGCCCAGTCGTCGTGCTACCGATCACGGGCACCCTCGCACCATCGAAAGCACCCGTCGCCGTTGCCGACGCATCGATCGCCGGGATCGACGATGTTCCCGTGTACGCCTGCGTCAGGTATTTGCCCAACCAGCCATCATCGCCATCGTTGGGCTTCGCCTTGCCGGTATACCAGCGCGATTGTGACTCGAAATGCGATTGGTCGGGTTCCGGATAACCGACGTTGTTGATGACCGCAAGGTCACCTCGATCGAAGAGTTCCCGCCACGCGCTCGCGAAGCTCGCCCATTTCTCGGGCACCTTGCTGCTGATGGGCAGCGTCGCGGACGACGTATTGTCGACAGCGACGTTCGGGCGCGCATTGTAGTACGTCGAACTGTAGACGGGTACGATCTGGTTGAAGTAGTCCCATCCACCATCGACTTGGATGATGACGAGTTTGCGTCCCGCACGCGGAGCCATGCTGGCGGCATTGCTCCAGAGCGACCGATTCAACGTCGGGATGGCCGCGCCGCTCGCGAGGCCGGAAATCAGGAAATCACGTCGTGAGTGTGTCATGGCTTCGCGTCCTCAGTTGATCGATGCTTCGGGGAGGGACAGGATCAGGTGCACGAGCCCACGGACCTTTTCGTCGATCTTCGTCGGCGTGAAGGTGAACGGCTGCGGTCCCGAGTCCGTCAAGTCCATGAACAGATAGAGGATGTTGCGAACGCTCGGCGGGATGTCGTCAACACCGAGAATCCGCACGTAGTGATCGACGAGCGCCTTCACCGTCGTGATGCCGAGACGCTGGATCTCGCGGTTGGGATCGAACAAGCCCATGCCGTTCTTGCGCGTCAAGTCGTTGCCGTAGTTGGCACGTGCGATCAACGACATCTCATCGATCCAAGCAACGCCGTCGTCGTACCCGGACGGGTCCTTGTACTCCATCAAGCGATATCCCATCGAGACGATCCGCGTGTCGATATAGCGGTAGTAGCGCCACGGCGCGTTCGTCGCACGGATCGCCTGCATCGTGAACTCGTACGGGTTCTTGACGAGCTTCTTGATCGCACGGTCACTGTAGAAGTAGTTGCTCTTGAGGATCGTGTTCATCAAGACCTTGATGTCGAATCCCGACGCGCGCCAGGTGTTGGCGAGAACGTCGATGAGCTGCGGATACGGATCTTCCGAGACGAAGTACTTCCAGACCTTCGTGACGAGGAACCGAGCTGCCGAAGGGTGACCGAGGATCGTGTCGATCAAGTCGTACACTTCTCGTTGGCCGTTGTTGTAGATCCTTCGGCCGAGCACGGTCTTGTCACCGATGACGTGACAAGATGGCTTGTTGGTGAAGGCGTTGACCGCACCCGTACTCCAACCGCTCAAGCACTTGGCAGCCTCACGCACGTCCTG
>JAGQQW010000138.1 GCA_020426005.1 Planctomycetota bacterium
GGAACATCCGTGGACTGCGCGAGGAACGCGTCGACTCGTGGCAGGGCGTCGACGAGTTCGCGTTCGATGGCCTGCGGCGGATCGAACTCGTTCATTTGGATCTTGTCGATGTTCGCGGCGTGGACACGGTAGGCACGTTCGATCCACGAGCAGGCCTCGCGTTGCGGTTCGTCGGCCAAGGCTGCGAGAAGTCTACTTTTGCTCTGCAGAATATCGATGGCCGGATAGCGTCCGATGTCGCGCGACAGCACGATGTGCCCGTCGAGTAGGCTCATCACTTCGTCGGCGACGGGTTCCCTGGTGATCTCGTCCCCTGCAACGAGAACCGTGTAGATCGCAGTGATCGAGCCCTGTCCAGTGCGGCCGCTTCTCTCAAAAAGTTTCGGCAGCGTTGCGAAGACGGATGGGGGATAGCCGCCTTTCGCGGGCAACTCGCCCGCGGCGAGACCGACTTCACGGAGAGCGCGCGCGAATCTCGTCACAGAGTCCATCAAAAGAAGGACGTTTTCGCCGCGATCCCGTGCGGCCTCCGCGATCGCGGTGGCGGTGTAGGCAGCACGAAGTCGTAGAAGCGCGGGCTCGTCGGAAGTCGAGACGACGACGGTCGACTTGGCGCGACCCGCTTCCCCGAGGTCGCGCAACAGGAACTCGTTGACTTCGCGGCCGCGCTCGCCGATGAGTGCGAGCACGACTCGGTCAGCCTCGACGAAGCGCGTGAGCATCGAGAGGAGTGTCGATTTGCCGACGCCGGCACCGGCGAAGATGCCGATGCGTTGTCCCTTACCGATCGGAAGGCAGCAGTCGATCGCCTTGATCTGCGTGTCCAGCGCTTCGTCGATCAAGGGCCGATCGAGGGGATTTGGCGCCGCACGCATGAGCTCGGTGCTTTCGCCGCTTGGAAGCGCCCCGCGTAGGTGCGCGTCGCGCGCGTTCCCGAGCGCATCGAGAACGCGCCCTCGAGTGCGACTGCCGCAGGGAACCGCGGCTTGTTTACCCAGAGGCTCGACGAGTGCATCGAAGGGCACTTCGTTGACTTCACCGAGCGGCATGAGTTGGGCTCCACCGGTATCGAAGCCGACGACTTCGCACGTGAGCCAATGGGTCGGGTTGAGTCGCACGCGACAGATTTCACCGACGTGGGCTTCCGGGAGCTTCGCGCGGATGAGGATGCCGCGCACCGAGAGCACGCGGCCGCGTCGACGTGGCGCGAGAGCGGCAAGATCATCGAGATCGATCATGAAGTTTCCTGGGCTCGGTCCGCGTAGTCCTCAGCGAGAGCGGACAATCGCCGACTCGGGGTCACGTCGTAATCGCCGCCGTCGGTTTCGAAGATGAGCGCATCCGCGCTCAGGCCCTCGTCGGCGACGATGCCGAGCCCACCGACTTCGGCGAGTTCGCGATCGAGCGTGTGCACGGCGTCGCGTAGTATTTGCGCGTGCGACGCGGCGCAGCGAATGGTGACGCGTCCCCTCGAGGAAATCGTAGGGATCGCCTGTTTCGCGATATCGAGGATCGACTCGGGCGTCATCCGAAGCTCGCGTCCGACGAGGTGTTTTGCAAGCTCGCAGGCGAGTTGGCGGATTTCGAGTTTGGCTCGCCTCGCTCGCGTAGTTTCCGCCTTCTGGAATGCTCGGATGAGTTCGGCAAGTTGCGTTGCGCTTGCACTTCGCACCTCGGCTTCGACGCGATGTCGCAACTGCCGCGCCTCATCCGCGATCTTCGCACGGAGCTCTTCCCGCTCACGTTGGGCCTCTTTTTCGGATTGCGCGCGATACGAGTTGGCCATCTCCAATGCTTCGCGTGCGCGCCTCTCCAGATCCTCGGCAGTACGCGCGGCGAACGGCAGAACTCGCGTCGGCGGATAAAGAGGAGAGAGCCGAGACTCGTCGTTTGCGCGAATCCGGGATGACGGTGCGGCGGCATCAGTATCCCTACCCTCAGACGCGTTCATGTTGCCGGATCATCTGCGTCGAACATGCGCGTGACGCAACGTTGCAAGAGTTCTTTTGCGTGGACGACTTCCTCGATGTCGCGCGTCGGCATCGTTGAGCGCGCCATGAGTTCGAAGACGTTGGAGACCGCGATCCGCCTTGCGTGCTTCAACCATGCCGGGGGCAGGCCTGACGAAGCAAGACGCAAGACGGATCGACCGAGGTAGTGATCGAGATGCGAAGGAGACCGTTGCGCGAGGATTGCGGCGAGCGTGCCCTTCCAGTGCACGAATCTCGGGCAGCGCGGCGTGCTCTCGCGTGAGTTCGCACGATCGACTGCATCTGAGACGATGGACGCCGGCAGCTTCGTGAGCAGGGCGTCTCTTTCCGTCGAGTCACTCGATGCGAGCAATCCCGCGCATAGTTCTCGCCCGAGACCGTTGCAGAGCGTTCGGAGTGCTGCAGCATCGAAGTCGAGAAGTCGTGACCAAGGTTCGGGTGCTCGAAGTCGAGTGCTCTTCCATTCGGCCCGCCAATTGGCATGCAGATGCAGCGCGAGCACGTGCAGTGGCGTGAACGATGCGGCGACAGGTCGACGAGAGTCTGAGTCTCGCGTACGCGCCTCTTTCTCGAAGAGCTCGCGAAGTCCGATTGCCGGGATCGACACGCAGGAACGCAACGACTCGCTGTCTGGATGCAACGCGAGGAACCAGTCCATGTCCGCGGTTTGCCCGCGCAAGGTCGCGATCGTTGCTCGCAGTCTGAGGTCGAACGACGTCATCTGGCGTCGCTCGAGGTCGCCCTACGACGAAGCCCTGGAAAGACCAACAGGACCAGTAGGACAGTCGAGAGGAGTGCGAGCGCCGCGGTCGGCAGGAAGACCTTCCAATCACGAGCCTGGGTGATCGTGACCGCCAGGTTGTGACGAGCGGCACCGAGATAGGCCTGAAGCGCCTTGTTCATGTCCTGCGCGAGACTCCGATCGAGCAGAACACGGCTATCTCGGAGGAAGCTCTGCGCGCCGGCGGCGCCACCTGCCTGCCGGATCTCTTCTGAACTCACGAACTCGAATCCGGGTGCGTTGAGGATGCGGTGAGACGCGTTCTGAAAGATGACGGTGACGTTCTCTGCAGGTACGTTCTCGAGTGCACTCGCGACCTGCGCACAGATCGCTGCGGGGTGTACGGGCCAGCGTCGCGCGGCGTCGCTCGGAACCCCTTTTGCATGCAGTGCCATCATCGTCGGTGCGGTGCCGCTTGATTGTGCAGAATCGTCGACGAGCGCATCGCCGTGGGCCGTGTTGCGGTCGTCCAAGCTCGCTGGATCTACGCGTTGCTCGATGAGCCGCAGCGGACGGCCGTCGAACTCCGCTCCCGTGTTCCCCGAGCCAGCGGTGGGGAGGTAGCGCAAATAGACCGAAGCCTGTGCGCGCGGCGGGACCTTCTTGGAACCGAGCTCGTACGAACGGCCTTTCTCCGGAAGCCAGAAGTGAACGCGGGCGTGCACGATGCCGCGGATCGACTCGAAGCTCTCCTCCAGATGCTCGGAAATCGCGAGGAGCAGCTTGGCCTTCTCTTCCGTCGGAGTCGGAACCATACCGCTACTCGAGGCCAACCGCTGCAAGCTCCCGCGATGCGAGCGCGGCAGCTGACGCACATGCAGGACTTGCTGTGCCCTCAGCAGTTCCTCGGGCGCGACGTAGATGATCCAGTTGTCGCTTCGCGCCTTGCTTTCCTTGGCTTGGCGTGCGGAGCTGAGGCCTTCTTCGGCGAGCGCCACGAGAATAGAATTCGCATCGCTTGCATCGGCGACTTCCGTGAGGCGCGCGTCGCGATTCGAATCGCACGCGCTCAAGAGGAGGAGTGGAAGAGACCACGCGAGTTTCGACCTGGAGTTCATGCGTCACGACCTACATTTGAGTCTGGAGAATCGACTTCGTGCTCGACGTTCCGTGTTCGACCACCTTGCTCATGAGTTCGGCCGAGAAGGCGGCGGCTTGGGCCCGCATTTGGAACGAGAGGCTCGCGTTGTTCTGTTCCGACCAGAGCTGATGCCACGCGGGGTCTTGCATCGGCGTCCCGTTGTTCTGCAGGGTCTCGAATCGTGCGGCGAAGTCCTTCTGACTCGCTTCGAAGTCTCCGACCAAGCGACGAGTTTGCTCGAAGCAGTCGAAGCGCAGTTCGCCGAGCAGAGGCTTGTCGTTGGTCGTTTCGGTCGTTGAGAGCTCAGCGCGGTCGCTAGCGACCGAGCGTGGCTGTTCGGCCCCCGCGGTCTCGAGCGGCGCCATTTGCCGAATGCCTGCCGTACCTTGGATTTCCATTCCTTTCTACTCCGAGCTTCGCGCTCGCTGATGGATCTGTTCGAACAGGGCGCGTAACTCGGGCGCTTCCGAGAACGCGTTCGAGACGGCCTCGATGACGGATGGGGATGCGCGAGGACCGAGACACTGTCGAACTTCATGTTCGACGAAGTTCGCGAGGCTCGTCTGCAAGTCATCTCCTCGAGCTGCACTTGCTCGGATGAGTTCGCTCGAACGCGTGACGCCTTGCTCGGCTTCGCTTCGCTGGGCATCTCCAACCGCGCTTGCCTCGTGGGGTGAGGACGCTCCGCTCGTGGTGAAGAAACCCTCCTTTGGACGTTCCTTTGAAATCGAGTCGCTTCGGTTGTCGGGCGGCAGGCTCGGACTCATACCATCGATACGGGAAGTCATTGCGTACTCACCTCACTCGACTCGGGTTGTGTCGAGCACGTTCGTGTCCACATGTCTCGGATCACTCGTTTCCACAGACGAGCGTGCTCGCCGGCGGGCCCCGCTGGATCCATCTTGATCGCGCGATCGAGGGATTCGATGACATCCCTGCGCTCACCGTTTGTCGCCGTCGCGCAAGCGATTCGTGTCAGAGCCATCGCGCTACTGCAGGGTGTCGCTTGCTCGAGCGTCAAACAGGCCTTGGCGAGTGCGATCGAACTCTCGAAGTCGCCGTCGAGGAACGCGAGTTCACTCAGGCCATCGTGCCCGACTGGGCTCTGCGGCGAGATACTCCTTAGCGCCTCGAAGATCGCGTGTGCCTTGTCGTGACGACCGAAGGCGACCGCGAGTCGACCGGACTCGGCGAGGAAGCGCAGTCGACGAAACGAATCCTCGCGAAGCGCCATTGCAGCAGCGTAGTCATGTCGGCGACGTGCCATGTTCGCATCACGCCTTGATGTTGCGAACGGAGTTCATCTGCGCGTCGTGAGCCGTCTTGGCGATGTTCGAGCGCATCGTTTGAGACTGCATCATCGCTTGGACCTGCAGTTGCAGCTTCATCATCGCTTCGAAGTTGCCAAACTGACCCGTGGCGTCCGCTCCGAGGCCGCCGACGATTGACGTGTCCGGACCGCCGAAGATCGCCTGCAGTCCCGAGCCGACATTGCCGAGCGTGCCACCGCTCGTGACTCCCATGGCGACGTTGGCTCCACTGCGAACAAGGTCGAGTGCTCCGCGGACCGCGCTTTCGAGTCGCCTGCTGTTCGCGAAGTCGGCTCCACGGTGCTGGGGGATCGGGATGTTCGGCTCATTCGGTCCAACCGATGGGCTCATTGCGCTGTCTCCTCGATTTGTGCTGCAGAGAGCTGATCGTCTTTCGTTCTCGTCCGTTGCGGAGTTTTCTCCGTCTCGTCGACACCAGCCAGCTCGACGAGCAGCTGCACGGCTGCTAGGAGGCCGGATTCCGCTCGTTCGACATCGCTCGCGGGCGCGTTCGTGAGTTCACGTAGACCGAGGCGTGCTTCCTTGACCCACGTTCCCAGGGTCTTGCTCCGACCCGATCGTGCGATCTCTTCGAGGAGGTCCGGGACGACGTCGAAGCCTTCTTCGCGAAGGGCGGGGATCGTCACTCTCATCGACTTGCCCTCTCGTTCTGCTCATGCATCGCGAGTCGTTCGAGCTCGCTGCGGGCGGCGTCGGCGAGTCGTGAGCAGCGTTCGCGAGTCAGACGATTCTGGGTGTCCGCGTGGTGCGCGAGAGCGAGCACGCGCTCGAGGCGGCCTGCGTCTCGGCGGTGGACGCCAAGGAAGAACGCGCACGCACAGTCGACGTCGGGAGCATCCTGGAACAGGACTGCCTGATTTTGGACTTCCTCGCAGTAGCGTCGAGCGCGGTTGAAGTTCGTCTCGTTCGGAGTGTCCAGATAGACGATCGTCTGCGCTTGGATCAACAATCGAAGCGGTTCTCGCATGGCGAGAACCATGGGATTGCATTCGCCTGTCGAGAGGAACAGCAGATTCTCCAAGATCGTGAGTGCGCGCTTCGGATCCTCGTCGAGACTCAACTCGACGTGCGCACGGCTCATGGCGATCCCTACATTGCTCGGATCGAATTGCTGCGCCTGCCTCAGCGTGTCACGCCACGAGACGAGCAATTGGCGAAGTCTCCGACGTTTGTCTTGACCAGCGCTCGGCAGATCCAGCTGACCCTCTTGCAGCGCGAGCCTACCTTCGAGTTCGAGAATCCTCCCGCGCAGGCGCTTCTCGAGGCTCTGGCCGAGATCCGTAGGGCGCTCTCGAGCGCTGAGGAGTCGAGGGTTTCCGACCGACCACTCGAGGTGCTCGGCGATCAAGTTCTCTTGGAACGAGGATGCATCCAATGGGGAGAGGGCGGGATCCGAGAAGCCCGGAGACTCGCTCTGCAGCAGCGGAATTCCGATGATCGCGGTGGGGCTATCTGTCTGCGGCCCTCGGACGAGCGCGGCGTGTGCCGCGCGCACGAGTTGAAGAGCCTTCCTTGCACGTTGCAAATGCTCACGCTCGTTTGCGAAGTCGCGGGTCTGGCTCGCTAGTTGTGCCGAAAGGAGCTCGACACGCACAAGACCGAGGCGCGCCGGAATGTAGTCTTCCCGCGCTGCATATCCGTCTTCTTCGATCCCCAGGCTTCGGCCGTATGCGCGGATCGCGGCATCGATCCGGGCGTCGATCTCTTGGCGATGCGCGTCAAGTTCGGAACCGTGGGTCAGGCCTTCGGCAAGGTCTAGTTCCAGATCACCGATCAGGCCGTGCAGGAGCGGATTCGACTCCATGGGATCGAGGTGGATGGCACGTTCGAGTGCTTCGCGCACGGCTGCGCTCGTGTCTCTGGCTTCGATGTGCTTTTCGACGCCGATGCTCTTCCACCTCACGAAGGCTCGCTTCGCGCCGCGAAACTCTCGCACGCTTGGCTCGGGCAAGCTGTACAGAACAGGCGGCTTGGCGCTCTGACACGCTCCGAGTGAGGCGATTGCGGCGATCCAAACCACAAGGGGATTCACTTGCGTCGTTCGAGTCGATTTCATTCCTACTCTGATCGAGCACGCTCAGCCGTCGTTGCGGCGTGGGACGTCGATTTCCTGCGCGGTCGTGACGAACGTGACCCAAAGCAATCCTGCGATTGCGGCGAGAAGGGCAACGATCCACAAACTCCGCAGGACGATTGCAAGCGGGCGCCGGAGTCGACTGCGTAGGGCATCGAGACGATCGGGCTTCACGCGTTTCGATTCGGCGCGTTGCTTGGCCTCTTCTTCGGCCAGTTGCTTCGCTTCGAGATCGCGAGCAGCCGAGACGGGATCGACGAAGCGGACCATGCACTCACCGATTTCGAGGACGTCTCCGTGCCTCAAGACCTGTCGTCCCTCGAGCTTCTTCCCACGCAACCGCGTCGGCCATGTCGGTGTGTAGTCCTCGACGTGGATCGAGCCGTTCTCTACCCACAAGCGCAGGTGTTGCTGCGAAACCTTGCGGTTGCTGAGCCGCAACTGCAGGCCCCGCTTCCTGCCGACATCCCAGGTCCTGCCCTCTTCGAGCGAGAGCACGAATCTCGAGTCTTCTTCGCTCCCGGGACAGCTTGCATGAAGCTCGGGAGGACGCGGTACGCGTTGATCGAGCAAGGACAGGTCCTGCGAACCAGAAACGACCCGGATGCGGATCCCGTGAATGGTCTGCCAGTCATCATCGAGGACGAGGCTCGGACCGCCTTCCGCCGATGCGAGCTCGATCCTTCCATCCTCGTCTCGCACGCGCATCCACGCCCCTGAGAGCGGCGTTGCCTCCGCGCATGCGAGCCAAAGTGAGTGCTCGCCGTCCGACTCCAACTCGATCTGCAATACGGACCCAACCATGAGGCCCCTTCCATGTCGGTCGGGATCACGTTCTTACGAATCGACTGTGCCGAGTTCTGACCGTGTGTCTTCGTACGCAACGCGAGGCGACAGCATCCGAGCAGGAAGTGGAACGTACTGATCCGGTTCGAGGCAGCAGGTGAAGGCAAGCGATGAACAAGACAGCAACAAAATCGGCGTTTCTCTTGGCCTGCGTACAGGGATTGATGGCTCTCTCCACGATCAGCGCCCAGGATCGATCCGCATCGAGCGTCGCGGAGTGGGTCGCGGAGATCGAGAGCAAGATCCCGCGACGCGCGCGCAACGTGGCCTTGTTCCCCGTACTCGCGTCGATGGTCTCGCACGACGCCGAGTTCGAGAACGAGAGCCGTCGAGTGTCCGAGGAACTCGCGGCAAAGATCGCCGCGAAGATTCGCGAGCCTGAAGTTCGAGTCGTCTCGGATGCGGGACTGATCCAGGAGCTCCAACAAGCGAATCTGGATCCACAGGCGTATTTCACGCCGCGCTTCCGGATCGAGACCTACTTGGAGAAGCTCGGGCGACGCCGCGGCTTCGATCATGCGATCGTCGGAACGGCGAAGGTCGGCAAAGGCGCGCGCGGGATCGATGTCTCGGCCACCATCTACAGCCTGAGTCCGCGCCTAGACAGGATCGGTAGCGCCAGCGCGTTTCTCGCGTGGAGAGATCATCGCAATCTGCATGGACTGTTCCGCAAAGCCGCGGATGCGCCGATCGGTTCCAATGCTCGCTCCGTGCCTTCACGGCCGCAACAGGAGATCGAACTCGGAATCCTCGAGCGCGTACGTGAACTCGTCGCCGGTCTCGGTGTCGAAGTCCCGCCGAAGCAGGCACGTCCGGCGCGTCTCGTCGTCCTTCCGGGGCTCTTGACGGGGAGCACGGAACGCCAGTCGAGCGAGCTCGGCGATCGCATTCGGGACTGCGTCGAGCGGGAGCTCGCGGTTCATGAGACCTGCAGCCGAGCCTTCGATCTACAACCCTGGGCGACGGTCGGCAAGAAGCTCCAGCGGGGGCTCGGCTATCCGTTGGAGCATCTGTACGACGAAGGGCTGAGTGGGCTGGAACTCGCAGCGCTTCGATTGGATGGCTTCGTGCAACTCCGCTACGGCGTGCGCGTCGATGCTACCAGCAACGTGAGCGTGGACTTGGACCTGCGCATCGTCAGACGCGATTCCGACGCGATGGTGACTGACGTTTCGGACGTCGAAGTACGAGGTCGCGCCGATGCGATGTCGTTCGATGCGGCAGAAGGAGGCAGCACGATCGCCGCCTGGGTCGCGAATGCGCGACCGTATCGCGAACGTCACGGCGGGCGATACGACCCTGCGGTGATCCTCGGTAGTCAGAGCTTGTCCTTCGGGCTCCGCGTCGCCCAGGCTGCCTATTGCAAGCTGGCCGAACTCGGCTTGTCCGTCGACGCGATCCAGCGAGGACGCCTCGGCCTCATGCCGATCTTCTTCGATCCGCAGGGGGTCGGATCGCGAGCCGAGGCGCTCGTGTCGCAGCTCTCGCAAGGGATCGCACCGAGACTCGTGGACGCATTCGGGCGCGGTCCGATGCGGCTGGTGACGAGTGCAGAGCTGCAGAAGATGGTCGAGCGGGCGAATCGCAGACTGAGCTGGTTCCGCGATTCGCCGGTCGACGACATCACGCTCGAGCGCTGCGGACTCTTGGGGATTCTGAAGCTCACGTATCAGATCGATCCATTCGCGCCGGATCGCCTCCAACTGTTCGCAAAGCTGAGTCTTCACGGCGAGGAGTGGCCGCTCGTTACGGGCGTTCTGGGAGGTGCAGCGGATCCCTGGAAGCAATGCGGCCCTTTGCTGCAACAACTCGAGAAGGGTAGCCATCCTCTCGCGGAAGCGATCGTGGACGGCAGTGCTGCGCAGGAGGTCTCGGACGGTATGCGACTGCTGCTCGAGCGCATGCGTCCAACGTTGGATGCGCTCGCCGCGAGCGCGAAGCCTGACGAGTTCCGTCTTCTCGTTCGAGTGCGACTTCCGGGGAATGAACGTGTCGATCAACACATCGCACAGCAGATGCAACACGTCCTGGGGGAAGTGACTCGTCATCGCGCAAAGCTCGCGGATCAGTGTGTGCCGCGTTCCGAAATCGAGGATCACCGGCTCGAGATTCCGATCGCCACGCTGGGGGGAACGCAGAGCTTCGCGACCCTACGCGAAGCGCGTCTCTACCTTCGCGTCATGCGTGCTCGGCATGAAATCTCGAGTGCGAGCGAGCGCGAGCGCGCGCTCAGCGACATTGCGCAGCGCGAACTGGCGACCGGGAACTTGTCCTCGCGGCTCGTGCCGACACGAACGGATTGGAGCGCTCTCGATCGGCTCGGCTCGCAGCTCGAGAAACGCCTCGAACAGCATCGTGCGGACTGGGTCGCCGACGCCAGGAAGGTGGATCTGCCGACACACATCCTCTGGATCGACGTTCAGGACTTGGGCCTCGACATTCGCCTCGGAGCGAATCTGCAACCGAGCGATGCCTCGGCGTCGCAGCCGCCTGCAAAGACCCTGCTGGTCTGCCGTGGCCACGTGAAGGCAATCCGTGAATTCTTGAAGGGGGGAGAGTGATGAACAGGGTCGCAGGTAAGCAGTTCGGCAAGTACGAGTTGTCGGACGAGGTGCTCGGCAAGGGTGGCTGTGCGATCGTGTATCGCGCACGTCACGTCGACCTCGGCGATGACGTCGCGATCAAGCTGATGCCCGCGCCGCGTGGCGAAGACGATCGCCCGCGATACGAGCGATTCGTTGACGAAGCAAAGAAGCTGCGGGACCTCGGAAAAGCGCATCGACACATCGTGCGGATCGAGGACTTCGGGGAAGTCGGCGACGCGGTCTACGTCGCGATGGAGCTAGCTCATGGTTGTCTGAAGGGCCGTTTGGAGCGGGATGGTCGCCTGAGGATCGATGAGGCGGTCGGAATCACCGAGCAGATCGGCGAAGCTCTCCACGCCGCGCATGAGAAAGGCATCGTCCATCGCGACGTGAAGCCCGCGAACATCCTGTTTCGTGAAAACGGCGAACCCGTGCTCACGGACTTCGGCATCGCGAAGGAGCTGGGCCAAGACCTCGGGCTGACGGCAGATCAGCAAGTCCTTGGAACTCCGCTCTACATGAGCCCAGAGCAGGCCATCGGCAGTCGACGACTCGATGCTCGCAGCGATCAGTTTTCTTTGGCGATCGTCCTGTTCGAGATGCTTTGTGGGCAACGACCGTTTCGAGGAACATCGACCGAAGAACTCGTGCACAAGATTCGCACGACGAAGCCTCCGATGCCACGTTCGCTGCGCTGCGACGTCCCGGACGCGCTCGAGGCCGTTCTCATGCGAGCACTGCACAAGAACCCGAAGAAGCGCTACTCGTCGACCTTGGAATTCGTTCGTGCCGCGCGCGACTCGATTCACGTTGATGCCACGAGTGACGGCTTGAGCAAGACGTGGGGCGCCGAGCGAACGAAGACCCGTGCCCTAGTCTGGAGCCTGCCGATCGGGGGGAGCCTTGTCGCGGTCGCGGGACTCGCGATGCTCCTCTTCGGCGCGAGCAAAGTCGGATCGAAGTCGCTGCCCGCGCATCGAGAGCACCAGATCCCCAAGCGTGACCTCGAAGACCACGGCAAGCGCATCACGAAGGACGATCTCGACGGGGTGCGCTGGTCGCCGAAGAAGTCGTCCTTGCGAGTTCGGGTCGACGTCGCGGCCGAGAACGGCGGTGGAAGTGAAGAGCTACTCTCCAATATCCGCAGCGCCGCCGAACGAGCGCTTGCAGTCGACTATCGGGTCTTAAGCGCGAGTTCGTCCAAAGCATTGGCCACGCCCGATTTCGTCGTTCGATTCTCGCTGAACACTTCCGTCGAAGAGCCACGGCTCGATCGATTCCGCGCCCGTGTTTCTTGGAAGCTCGAGATCCACAGTGCAGCCACCGACAACGTCGTGTCGCATGACTCCGGCGAGCATGCGGGTTCGTTGTCTCCATCGGAGCGTGGTGCGCTCATCGCCGCTTTCGGTAGCGCGAGTGACGAACTGGTTCGTCGTTTGGGAACCGGTATCCATCTCGCGTACGAGAGACTCTGCGAGAACGGTCGCTTGGTCCGCATCGGCTTTCTCGCGCGAAATCCGATCCCGGGATTGGACGCTTGGTTCGAGAGCGTCTTGCGCGACAGCGTCTCGCTCCAGTCGTTGCGACTGATCGTTGCGGATGGCGAGCGCTACAGCCTGCAACTCCGCGACGCGACGGAGCGCACTGGTGTGTATCTGCCGAGGGTCGGAGCCGAAGAGCCCGACGAGATCGGCGATCCTGCGCACGAGTCGGTGTTGGACTCGGTATCGCTCCGGATCGTGTATCAAAGCAGAGACGGCAGCACGAAGGAGCTCGCGGAACCGATTCGATCGTGCGTCGGCCTCGTCGAGGGTGGTGTGCAATTCGCGCCGATGCGCAGTTTCATCAACTCGGGCGAGATCGTGCCGCCGCTCGCGCATGGCATGGAGATCCGCTATAGCCTCGCCGACGAGCGAGCTTACGCAGCCGCGCGTCAAGTGCGTGCAGCGCTGATGGCTCGCGAGGAGCTGGCGAGTCGTGGTCCCGTGCTGCGCGGAATCGAGCCGAAAGGCGATGACTGGGCAGATACGCCGTATGGGAAGTTGAGGCTCGTCGTCGTCATCGCGGACGTTCTCGATGACGACTACGGCTTCGACGTCGATGACGATCCCTTCGTGCTTCCTCCCGACTCGGAGAAGCAGAACCTCGTCGTGATGCTCCTCGAAGGGCGTTATCGCGGAGACATTGGGCTTCTACGTCGCGCACTTCTGCAACGAATCGTGAGCCATCTCCAAAAGCATGACGAGAGATGTAAGGACGCCGGTGTTCCAGTCATGGCAAGGGTTGCCGGAGACGAGGTCTTGATGTTCGTCGTCGACGACCCGCGGTGAGTTCTCCGGCCTTGCGGCAACGTCGTCGCAAGGGAAGTCCGTACGAACCAAGTCCGAGCGAGTCGAAACTCGCGGGAGTCGCGAAATGGTGTGGAACAAGAGGCTCATGACAATCTGTATCCTCGTTGCCGGCAGCTGTAGCTGTGCATCGCGGCCGAGCATCGTCCCGAAGAACCGGATTGACGTCGAGCGAGTGGCGCGTGTCATCGAAGACCTGTTCGACAAGGCGCAGAGAGATATCGAAGCGTACGCCGCGGAGTACTGTGCGGCGACCGGGCGCGCGGCCGTTCTGCTTCTACCGCTCGACAACCGCTCGCGGGCGACGCTCGACTCGACCAATACCGCACTACTCGAAGGTCGCGTCGAAGGGGCACTCGTCAACATGCGATTCGAGCACGAGGAAGGCATGTCGGGCAAGGTCTGCGAATTGACCGAGATTCGCCGTGTGCGAGCAATCATGCAAAAAGCCGGGATCGGATTGGCTCCCGAGAAGCTCTTCCTTCCCGATGCAAGGACGCGCTTCCTCGAGGCCGCACGTGGTGGCGGGCTCGACCCGGATCTCTTCGCGTACTGCCGCTTCCTCGATCCCAGCAGTCAGGAAGCTGGCTCGAGGATCCTGCAGATCGAACTCAAGATCGTACGCATGGTTGATGGGCGGATTCTTGTCAGCCACTTCGGCAATACCCAAGGAGGTGCGTGATGCGCATGTCGATTCGCCATCAAAGCGCCGTTTGCTCGCTGCTTGCGTTCGCGGCATGCAACACGATGCGCGAACCCGACTACGTTCGTTGTCGCGATGCAGTCTTGGATTCGGTTTGGCACTCCGACTTCGAGCGCGGAATCCGCCGTTGTGAAGAGGCTATCGGCGCGCGTCAGAACCTCGAGGACACGGAGGGGCGCCGCCGAGGAGACGCGTCGCTCGATCCTACGCTGCTCGCGTTCGATTCGGCGATGTTGCACCTGATGAATGGCGAAGCCGATCGCGCGTATGCGACGATCGAAGATCAAGGACGGGTTCTGTGGGAGCGCGCCCTCGACCGCGGAGCCAAGGACCTCCAGATCTTCAACTTCCAATACGGATTGGACGAGGTCTGGCAGTACGCGACCGATGAATGGGCATTGCCGTATGACGGTCTGGATTACGAGCACGCGATGCATCGTGTCGTGTCCTTCGCATTGAACCTCGCGACCGAGCAGCGCTACAACGTGTTTCCGCTCGCGCAGCAAGCGCAAGAAGTGAACGATCTCTTTGCGGCACGCTATGCGGACGATCCGGGCGCTCCGTCGGATGTCGCCGATGCCGCAGTGAAGACAGATTCTCTTGCAATGCAGGGCATGACCGGCGCAGGAC
>JAGQQW010000013.1 GCA_020426005.1 Planctomycetota bacterium
GTCGAGCGCGCGATCACTGCGTTCACCCGCGCGTTGTCCGCACAACCAGAGTCCGACAAGGCGCGGCGCAACCTCGAACGTGCGTTGCTCCTGAAGAAAGAGATCGAGGATCAGCAGCAGAAGAAGTCCGACGAGAGCAAAGACGACGAGCAGAAGAAGGACGAGCAGAAGAAGGACGAGCAGGACAAGAAGGACGAGCAGAAGAAGGACGACAAGCAGGAGCAGGACAAGAAGTCCGACGAGCAGGAACGCGACGAGAAGAAGCCCGACGAGAACAAAGACGACGAAAACAAAGACGAGCAGAAGCAGAACGAGCAGAAGCAGAACGAGCAGAAGCAGAACGATCAGAAGCAGAACGAGCAGGACAAGAACGAGCAGGACGGCAAGAAGCCGGACGACGAGCAGCAGAAACCCGACGAGCAGAGCAAAGGCGAGCAGAAGCCCGACGACTCCAAGCAAGGCGAGCAGAAGCCGCAGGATTCCCAGGAGCCGGACGAGCAACCCGGGACCGACGAGAAGCCGCAGGACTCCAAGCAGGAAGAACCGAAGGAGAAGGACGCCAAGGCGCAGCCTTCGGAGGGCAAGCAGCAG
This sequence comes from Planctomycetota bacterium, assembly GCA_020426005.1. Classification (GTDB taxonomy): domain Bacteria; phylum Planctomycetota; class UBA1135; order UBA1135; genus JACKHW01. Next base: position 592 of record JAGQQW010000013.1, read on the forward strand.
CAGACGAAGGACGGTGAGCCGCAGGAGACCACCGAGCAACGCGGGGAGTTGACTCCGGCACAGGTGCGGTTGCTGCAGCGTCAGCTCGAAAAGCTCATGGAGGAACAGCGCAAGCTTCGAAAGGTCCAAGCCGAGCGCAGCCAGTCCGGAAAGAAGGGATGGTGATGCGCGCCGCTCTCGGGATTCTCACCGCGCTCTTGGCGCTGGCCGCTTCGAGTTCTGTGTCGTCGCAGAGTGCGATGACGTTGTCGTTGAGTGGACCGGACGCCGAGGTCGTACAGCTCGGCGAGCGGGCGTTGGTGCGCCTCGAGGCAGAGAACGGTGATGGGGCGACCCTGCTCGAGCTGCCGAAGATCTCGAACGTACGCGCGCGAGCTTCCGCTCCCAGCGATTCCTCGAACCGGCAGTTCGTCAATGGTCAGTTGATCGTCGATCACACCGCGCGCCAATGGACGATCGAGTTCGAGCCGGTCGAGGTCGGAACGTATCGTGTACCACCGCTGCGCGTTCGGGACGCGACGGGTCGCGTGCACGAAACGCGCCCATTCACGTTCCGGTGCGTCGCAGGACGCGCATCGAGTGCCTTCATCGAGGTTTCGTTCGAGCCCTCGAAGCCCTACGTCGGCGAGACCGTGGCGATGCGGATTCGATTCGGCGTCGAGCCTCGACACGTCGGCCTGCTGGTGCGCCAAACGCGTTACCAGCAGGCACGTGACTTCAACATCGACTTTCCATCTTGGGACGAGATGCCAGCCGGCGCGGTGGCGAGCGATACGCTGGATAGCCTGCCCAACGCGCTGATCGTGCTCGTCAACCGTAATTATCGAATCCTGCACGATCTCGGCGTTCAGAAGCGCGGAGACACGTCGTTCCATGTGTTCGAGATCGCCAAGACGATGCGTCCCGAGCGCATCGGCGACTACGAACTGGATCGGGCGACCCTGCGGTATGCGTGGATTTCGAAGTTCGGCCGCAACGCGTTCGGCGAGAGGTTCGCGACCGAGAAGAGTGACGAGTTCGCACGCAGTGAGCCCGTCCGACTCGAAGTCCGTGCACTACCGTCCGAGGGCCGCCCCGCCGACTTCACCGGTGCCGTCGGCACGCTGACGATGGACGCGACGCTCGACAAGCGCGAGGTGCGCGTCGGCGAGAGCTTCCCGTTCGTGCTGCGTCTCACGGGCACCGCGGTTCACGACGGGATGGCTGCGCCGGATCTCACCAAGCTGGCGGGATTCGAAGGGTTCCACGTCTTTGGCAAGAAAGTCGAAGTCGAGGGTAGGACGCTCGTCGCACACTACGACCTGTCGGCGTTGCAACCGGGCGATGCCGTCCTGCCCGAGATCCGCATTCCGCATTTCGATACCGCGTCGAGTAGCTACGACGTCGCGCGTGTCGGGCCGTTTCGACTCACGGTGACGGGTAGCGTCGCGAAGGAGCTCGAGGCTCTACCCGAGTCCAAGAAGGCGTTGACCGCTGGAGTCGACGACCTCTGGGATCGTATGGATGTACGCGGCGACGCGCCGGAACGATTCCGGCCTTCTCCGTTGCTCGCGTGGCTCGCCCTGGCCTTGCCATTCCTGTTGTTCGGCCTCGGGTTCGCGACAACCCGCTTCGTGCACCGTGCGCGGAGCGACGTGGCGGGACGAAGGCGCCGCGGCGCGCGTCGTGTGTTCGAAGAACGTCTCGCACAGCAGGGACCACTCGTCGCCTTGACCGGGTTCATCGCCGATCGACTCGGAATCGAAGCGGGAGCCGTGGTGGGGCAGGACCTCGAGGCGCGACTCGTGCGTCACGGCCTCGGTGTGGATCGCGCACGAGAGGTCGTCGGCCTCGTCCAGCGCCTCGAAGCGCTTCGCTACGCCGGTTCCGATGCGACGGCAGAAGCCGAACACGCGCGGGATGCGTCGAGCATGGCGGATCGGCTCGAGAAGGAGTTGCGGGCATGATCGGGCAGGCGACGACTGCACGTGACCTCCGAGTTCTCGCACTCGTCTGCGGGCTCGTCGTTCTTGTGGCCGTTTGCGCGCGGGTCGGGAGCGCACAAGCGACGGTGGATCGCGCGGAGGCCGCAGAGTCGGCCTACCGTGCAGGCGATTACGAGCGCGCGAAGACGGCGTGGTCGGCGCTCCTCGAAGAGCGCGGCGAGGATCCGCGTCTCGAGTACGATCTCGGCAATTGTGAGTATCGGCTCGGCAACCATGCGCGCGCCCTTTGGCACTTCGAGCGCGCTAGGCGTCGACTCGGCGGCGACGAGCGCGTGCGCTTCAACCTCGCGTTGACCGAGCGCGCGCTTGGCCTGCAAGGTGTCGAGTCGACGAGCTTCTTCAAGGACGTGAGCGAACGGTTGCGATCGATGACGATCGGCGAGTGGTTCTGGACGGGGCTCTGGACCGAACTCGCAGGGCTCGCGCTTCTCGCAGTGGCCGTCACGAAGAGGTGGCGGGTGCTGTCGGTGATCGCCCTCGTCGTCGCCTTTGGCGGTGGTGCTGCTCTCGCTCGTGCTGCGACTCTCGATCCTGACAGAGTCATGGGCGTCGTGGTCCTCGAAGATCAGACCGAGGTGAGAGCCGAACCCAGAACCGAGCTCGCCCCATTGATGAAGCTCAGCGCGGGCGTCCGCGCACGCTACGTGGCTTCGAGTCCTGGATGGGTTCGCATACGGATTCAAGATCGAGACGGCTGGATCGAACGCGGTGCCGCTGGGCTCTACTGAGCCGGTCGGCGGATCGCGTGTATGCTGCATCGCGCTTCTCTCCCACCGTCGACCGCCAGAGAGAACCATCCGATGCTCATGTTCGATTCCGTGCTTTCCCGTGCGCTGATCCTTTCCGCCGGGGTCATCACTCTCTGCGCTTCCGTGGCCGCACAGTCGCGCATCGTCGTCGATGCGAACAATGGGCCGGGAACGCACTTCACCGCGTTGCCCCCTGCCATCGCTGCAGCGAAGGACGGAGACTTGGTCCTCGTTCGGCCTGGCCGCTACGCGCCGTTCTCGACGTCCAAGGCACTCGACGTCGTTGCCGAACTCGGTGCCGTGATCGATTCGGGATCCACGAGTGGGCCCCTCTCGATCACGGATCTCAAAGTCGGACAACGCTTCGTGCTCGCCGGGTTCATCCTCGACTTCACGTACATCGACGTGGCCCGTTGCCGGGGGCTCGTGACGCTGACCGGCCTCGCGACCAACAAGATCGATTCGAGTCGCAACGCGCTGTACCTACGTGAGTGCGCCGACGTCGTGATCCACGGTTGTGCGCTCAAGTTCGTGCAGTTCTCTCGAAGCTCCGTGCGTGCAAGTGACTGCATCTTCGCGCACAGCGGGATCGCTTCGCTCGTCGGAACTCCGGGTGTTCGCCTCTACAGCTCAGACCTCTCGCTCACGGCCAGCAAGGTCGTCGGTGGTGACGGCACGGGACACGGCGCCGCGTGGGCCGCGATCATCGTCAGCCCGGACACTGGACAGGGCTCTAGGGCGAGCAACGTCCGCGTCTTCGGGGACGCCATGACGTCGCTCGTCGGCGGTGTGTATTCGGGCTTCCAACAAATGCCCGCGATCCAGGACTTCAGTGCGCAGGCGACGCTCGAACTCGACCCGCGTGTTTCCCTCGTGGGTGGAGTGCAGGGCTTCACGAAGACGACCAACGCGAAGCGGCTTTCCCTGTCGGTCGGCTATTCCTTCGTCGGACAGACGGCCAACCTGAGACTGGTGCGAAGCTCACAGCAGGTCGCCGCGATCTTCGTGTCGACTCATCGCAACAAGATCCCCTTGGCTGGCCTCGGCGATTGGTATCTCGAACCATCCCTGCAGTTCGTCGCTGCAGCCCACGCGTTCGGAAGCAACGATGCCTTCGAGGCGCACTTGGGGCTGCCGAATGCACCGTCGCTTCAAGGGCTCGCGATCGGCTATCAAGCGATCGGGATCGATCGCGGCGCGCTCGAGTTGTCGAACCCCGTCCTGCAAGTGTTGCGCTGACGCAGTGTTCAGCGACCTGTCGACGGGGCGCGACGATTCACGTCACAGACCGACTTCGATCGTCACCGCGTTGCTCGCACTCGTGAGTCCAGTGGCGCCGAGCGTCACGAACGCGTGGTGGAGCTTGTGTCCGAGCAGGTAGCGTGCGAACGGCGTGGGCAGCACGAAGTCCGTAGCAGCGCTTCCGCGTGCATCGAGCACGCCGAAGCCTCGCGGCAAGAACGAAGAGTTGGGGATCGCCGCTGTGAATTCGAGGTACGGGTCGTAGTCGAGCGGAATCGAGACGTTGCCGACTCGGAGCGGTCCCTTTCCCGTGAGCGATCCGAGGACGAGGTACGGCTGACCCGCCAGCGCGGGGGCGTCGAGAAGAAGGCGCTGAGATCCGCCGTACTGCGCGTGGATGCCGTGTCCACAAGCTACGAGAGGTTTGCCGAGATCTTCGAGGTCGTAGTAGCAGACCGCTCCCATGACACTCGGGGCGACTTTGATGTCGTTGTCCCAAGTCGGTGCGCTGACGAGCAAGCCTGTTTGCGTGAGCGCGAGTCGAGGGCCGAATTGCGCTTGGGACAAAAAGCCATCCGGGTAGCCGAAGGACGCGATCTTCGTCCATCCGGTCGCGCCGGCATCGAAGACCTCGACTCGGCCGTACGTTCCGGTCGCGAGCCTCGACCCCATGAGGCTGATCTGGAGCGCTTGGCCTTTGACGATGGTACCGACTTCGGTCCAGGTCGATCCGGAGCGTGCGAACTCGAGGACATTGTCCTTCGTGCTCGCGATGAGTCGGTTCCCGTCGAGTTGGAGCGTGCTGCCGAAGAAGGAGGTCGCGCTCGGCGACTTCTCCGTGAAGGACGCGATCTCTGTCCACGTGGACCCGACCTTGTCGAACACGTAGACACTTCCGGCGTACGAGTTCGTACCCATCGCGCCGACCAGAAGTTTCTGGCCATCGAACGCGAAGTTGATTCCGAAGAAGTCCTGGGGTGACGGCGCGAGCTTCGGAGACAGCGTGCCGTCATGAGTCCATCCCTGCGCAGTCTTGCGATACACGTACGCGATGCCTCGATCGTCGTTGTAGGCCGGATTCCCGACTGCGATCAAAGTGCCGTCGCGCGACACGGCGAGCGCATTTCCGAAGCCGACATGCCGACGCGGGCTGCCGAACGTGGCAACCGTCGTCCACCCGGAGGAAGATCGTTCGGCGATCGTGATCGACGCAACGTTCTGCGAATCGAGCGGGTCCGCTGCGACGGCCGTGCCGCCACCGATCGCCACGTTTCTGCCGACAGCCTTCGCGGTCGGACTCTTGCTCGTGATGGACGCGACTCGAGTCCACGATCCGCTCGGTGCGAGTTCGTGGATCTGCGCTGAGGTTCCGAAGTACTGACCGAAGACGGCACAGTTGTAGTCAGCTGCGATGTCGAATCCGACCTCTTGTCGGTCTTTTCCGATGTGGATGGATGCCGGCGGGCATTGGGCGATGACGGTTGCGGTCATCAACAGGGTCGCGACGGCAGACCCGATTGCATGGTTGTGGGCCATGAAGGCACTCCTTGGGTTCAGAAGTCGGCACCAGCGGGTGGCTGGCGATCTCGTGGGGGCGAGACGAACCATTGAGCATATCTGAATCCGGTGCGGGAGTGCCTTGCGGCGTCAACGAATGCGTCCGAGCTGGTAGAGAATCGCTTTGTCGAAGGGGGACCAGAGGGCGGCGCGAATGCCGGCATGCTTCAGTCCGGCGTTGACCCAGTCATTGCATGTGTGGAGCGCGTGGTAGCTTCCGCGTGCTTCGTAGAAGTCGTCGAGGTTGCCATAGCCACGGTTGTCGAGCCGAACGAATGCGCCATGTTCGTCTCGTGCGAACTGACCTTCGATGTACTCGATGAGCCGCCCGAGCCGCGCATCGTCGACGACCAAGCGCCGCGACTCGCCCAGTGCGTCGGGGCGCATCCACGAGAACGAGACGTGCATCAGGGTCGTGGTCGGCCAGAAAACCGCCCCGAGCGCCGTCGAGACTTCGAGGTCGGACCAGGTTGGTGTATCGAGATAGAAGTGACGCTCGCCCCATCCGAAGTGCACCCACAATGCGCCCTTCTGGCGGCCGGCCTCGCGAGCGATCGTTCCATCGGAGGACAGTTGCAGAGTCTCGGTCCAATCTCGAAGCCTGGACTTCGCGGGCAGCGCGAAGTCGCAATGAACACCGTTCGTCGAGACGAAGATCTCCGTCCCGTCCGGAGCATCTTCGTAATCGGTGTTGACGGGGATGATCCCGCAGATCGTCGCGAGCCCGACATACGCCAGGATCATGCCCGCGATTGCGATGGCGATTCGCATCAACCATCGCAGGGCCGTCATCGACCGCGAACGTCGGGGCTCGCGGGCCGAGGCGGCGATGGAGTCACGATTGCACGGTTCGTCAGTAGCCATCTACGGGAACAAATCGTCCGAACTTCTGAGACACCGCACTAGTACGAAATCCTAGCGCGCCGGGGCGTCGCACGATTCGTCGGGCGAGGTTGAGACCAGTGCGTCGATCCGACGATCCGAGAACTGCCGATTTGGTCGGAAACCGGTGTCCGTTCGCTACGTTGTGGCGTGCCCGAAGCGTCCCCACGGCGAATCGAACCTGTGAAACCGACAAGAGGCAATTCAATGCGTCCCACGTGGCTCTCGGCTCTTTGGACTTTTCTCGCGTTCCTGGTCGCCACGGGGGTGCAAGTCACCGTCGCGCAGGGACGTGAAATCGGTTTCGAGGAGAGGTATGCGCTCGCTGCGGATCGCAAGCAGGCGCTCGGAGCGCTGATCCCGGGAACGCCGGACTACTACTTCTACAGCTGTCTCGAGTCTCTCGATCGGGGTGACTTCGCGGCGACGAGGTCGATGCTCACGGCGTGGATTCGGCGACACGGACGCGGTCCGCGGGTTCGTCAGATCGAGCATCGGATCGAGTTGCTCTCGTATCGAGACCAGCCGACGGGAACGTTCGACTACCTGCGGCGCCAGCTCGGATTGCGGTTCGACGACCAACGCCGGGTTCCTGGGAAGAAGCCCGACCTGCCGATGCGGCTCGACGATCGGCTCATTCGCGCCGAGACTCTCGACGCGCGTGCCTTCCAGGCACATCAGGGTACGGTGGACGGGTTCCGCCCGTCTGCGTTCGCGGCGCTTGCCGCGCGCGAACTCAGCGACACGCAGTTCCGCAGCCTGATGTCCAAGCTGCAGGAACCGGACATCCAGGGCTTGCCGAACCTCGTCGTCAGAGAACTCGCCGACCGAAGGAGTGGTGGCTTCGGGTCGCTCACGATCCACTCTCGGCTGACGCTGCCACAACTCGAAGCGTGCATTCGTCTTCGTCCCGACCTGCTGAACTCGGGAGTGTTCATTCAGACGTACCTGCGGCGCTTGCTGCCGAACTCGGACGAATCCGTGCGCTTCGACTCTACGGTGCGCGAGGCATACTTCGATCGACTCGAGGCGTTCGTCCAGCGCCTGCCCGAAGCACAGAACTCGCTGAAGGCGCACGTGCTCTATCACAGGCTCGAGCATGACATCGCGCAGGGCGTGCTCGATCGCGAGCGCTTCATCCGCTACCTGCAGTTGCCACGTTCGTTTTTCTACTACCGCAAGGAGCGCGTTCAGCGGCGTGCGGTTCCACTCGTCGACTACGCGGCGTCGTTCGAGACGGGTTTTGGCGCGATTCGAAACGACGAGCCACTCGTGCGTCGGTACCTGATGCACTTCCTCGCATCTGCCGATGGGTTCGAGGCGTTTCGCGAGTACTTCGAAGAGGCGTACCTGAAGCGCGCATTCGCCGAAGTGAAGATCCTTCAGGGTGCGGCGGACAGCGAAGCGGAGAAGGAACGCTGGTACTCGATGCTCGGGGATCCTGCGTATTACGAGGCCCTCGAGAAGCGCGTCGACATCGAATTCGCACCGACGCAACGACGCATGTGGCGTCGTGACGAAACCGTGACGATCGATGCGCACGTGAAGAACGTCTCGACGCTGATCGTCAAGGTCTTCGAAGTCGACGCGTTCAACTTCATCCGTGCCAACTGGCGAGATGTGGACGCAGCCGTCGACCTCGATGGTCTCGTGGCCAACGAAGAGAAGACCTACACCTACAGCGAACCGGCTTCGCGGCGTGTCCTGAGGCACTTCGACCTTCCGGCTTTGGACCGCCCAGGCGTCTACGTCGTCGAACTCATCGGCAACGGGATGTCGAGTCGTGCTGTAATCCAGAAGGGGCGACTGCGTTTCACGGAGCGGACGGGTGCGGCAGGACACGTGTTCCGTGTCTTCGACGAGACGGGTGCGGCCCACCCCGAAGCCAAGATCTGGTTTGGCAATCGCGACTACCTTGCCGGTGAAAACGGCGAGATCGTCTTGCCGTTCTCGACCAAGCCGGGAAACGCGAGAATCATTCTGCGCGACGGTGATCTCGCGACGTATGCGATGTTCGCGCACGAGGCCGAGAGCTACACATTGCACAGTGGCATCGAAGTCGCGCGTGAGTCCCTGCTCGCTGGCAAGATGGCGAAGGTTCTCGTGCGTCCGACGCTGATGCTCGGGGATACGCGTGTCGGGCTCTCGCTCCTCGAAGCGCCGCAGCTCGTCGTCGTAGCCACGGACTTGCACGGAACGAAGACGCAAGACGAGATCGCGATCGACGGACCGACGATGGGTGCGGAGTTCGTACACGGGATCCGGGTGCCCGAAGATTTGAGATCACTCGCAGCGTGGATTCGCGGGAAGGTCCGCAACGTGAGCGAGGATCGGACGGTGGATGTCACGAGCTCGGTCAAGACGTTCGATGTCAACGTGATCGATGGCACTGCGAACACGTGGGCTCCCGTCCTCGGCGCACGCGCGAGCGAGGCGGGTAAGACGCTCTACCACATCGATGTCCTCGGGAAGTCCGGTGAACCCAAGGACGGCGTCGCGCTCCAACTCGTGCTCCAGCACCGCGACTACGTCGACCCGGTAACGGTGTCGTTGAAGTCGGACGAGAACGGTCGTCTCGAGCTCGGCGCGCTCGACGGAATCACGTCAGTGACCTGCAACACGGGGATCGAAGATCCGCGCAAGACGTGGCTCTTGGACGACGACCGTCGCAACTATCCGAGGCGACTCCACGGAGTCGCTGGCGACACCCTGGCCCTTCCGTTCTTCGGCTCGTCGCAGCCGCAGCGTTCGGAGGTTTCGTTCTTCGAGTTGCGCGGCGGGCAAATCGCATTCGATGCGTTCGACCATGTGGCGGTCGAGGGTGGATACCTCGAGTTGCGCGACATGGCGCCCGGGAGCTATCGCTTGCACCTCCGGCGGGATGGCGTGTACGTCGACGTCGAAGTGACTGCGGGCGTTCGGCAGGGAACCGTCGCAGTGGGCACGACGCGCATGTTGGAGTTGCGCGATGCGAGATCCCTGCAAATCACGTCTGCCGTCGTGGATGAGTCTGCGCTGCGCGTGCGGGTGGCGGGCATGACGAAGAGTACCCGCGTGCACGTGATCGCACATCGCTATCACGAGGCGTTCGACCCATTCGCGCGACTCTCGGTACCGGATCGACGTTGGCCGCGTTCGTTCGAGAGTGAACCACCGCTCAGCACGTACCACTCCGAGCGGCCGATCGGCGACGAGTATCGCTACATCCTCGACCGGCGATACTCGAAGAAGTATCCGGGCAACATGCTCCGTCGACCGGGCATCTTGCTCAACCCGTGGGCGCTCGAAGAGACGGAGACGGGTGCGGATCGTGCGGGCTTCAAGGCCGGTAGGTTCGGTGGTCGAGGCGGAAGCCGCCCGGCGGCGACGGCCAAGCCCGATGGCTCGCTCGCTCGCCAAGGCCTCGAAACGAGCCCCGCTGCCTACGCCGATCTCGAGTTCTTGCCACACGCTGCGAGCGTGCTCGTGAATCTTCGACCGGGCGACGATGGGATGCTCGAAGTCCCACTTGCGGACCTGGGCAACGGGCAGATCCTCGAGATCATTGCAACGGACATCACGGATACGGTTTCGATGCGTCGCTTCCGTGGGGAGACCAGACTCGAGCCTCGCGACCGCGCGCTGGGCGTGGCGCTCGACGCATCGAAGCACTTCGCACAGGCACGTCGCATCGAGTTCGTCGATCGTGAACAGAAGGTGACGATCGAGGGTGGCTCTTCAGCGCGCGTGACGACGCTGGACTCGCTCGCCAGGGTCTACGCCTTGTATCAGTCGCTTTCGGAGGACGAAGATCTGGCGAAGTTCGCGTTCGTCCTCGAATGGCCGAAGAAGTCGCCGGCGGAGAAGGCAACGCTTTACTCCGAGCACGCGTGTCACGAGCTGCATCTCTTCTTGTACGAGAAGGACCCGGTGTTCTTCCGAGAAGTCGTCGCGCCGTACCTGCAGAACAAGGCGCACAAGACGTTTCTCGACGAGTGGCTGCTCGGGAGCGATCTCGCGCGCTGGCTCGAGCCGAAGAACTTTCGCGAGCTCAACATCGTCGAGCGGATCTTGCTCGCTCGGCGCGCAGAGGCGTTGCCGCCCGGCTCGGGTCTTCGGGAGGCGATCGCGCGGCACGTCCGCGAAGCGCAGGAGTTGATTCCCGTCGATACCGATCAAGCGCTTCGGTGGTTCTCCGCGGCGTTGCGCAGTCATGATCTCGGCGGTCCGGACGACGTCACGATGTCGCTCGAGGAGGCCAACAAGAAGGTCAAGCTCGCGCGGAAGGAAGTACGACGGCGCGCCAATTCGGATGCGAAAGCGCCCTCGCCGGGTGGGCCTGGCGCGCCTGGCAGGGCCGGTGGTGGCGGACCCGTCACCGGCGCAGACGGCCTCAGCGTCGGGCGCGGCATCACCCGGGTGCCGGCCGAAAAGAGCAAGGGGGTCGCAGCAGAGCTCGAGGACATGGAAGAACTCGAGATTGCAGAGGACAGCGCTCGTCGCATCGACCAGCAGCAGCGTCTCTTCCGGGATCCGGACGCGACACGTCGCTACATCGAGAGCGATTACTGGCACCGTCGTCCGAACGAGACCGGTCCGAGTTTGATCACGACCAATGCGTTCTGGAACGACTTTGCAGCGCATGCCGAGGGCGCGCCGTTCGTGTCGACACACGTCGCAGAGGCGAGTCGAAACTTCGCCGAGATGATGTTCGCTCTCGCAGTGCTCGATCTCCCGTTCGATGCGGGAAAACACTCGGTCGAGTCGAGTGACACTGCGGTCTCCATGCAGGCGGCGAGCCCGCTGCTCCTCGTGCGAAAACAAATCGTGGAAGCCGGAGCCGCGGACGCCGGGTCGAACGTCCTCGTGAGTCAGGACTACTATCGGCTCGACGAGCGGTATCGCTTCGTCGGCAACCAGCGCGTCGATGCCTGGATCACTGACGAGTTTCTCGTCGATGTGGCCTACGGGTGTCAGATCGTCGTCACCAATCCGACATCGACTCCACAGCGACTCGAGCTCTTGATGCAAATCCCCGAGGGAGCGATGCCGCTACAACTCGGCTCACGCACTCGAGGGCTCGCCGTCGCACTCCAGCCGTACGCGACCACGGCTGTGAGCTATTCGTTCTACTTCCCGCGGCCGATCGATGCTCGGCATTACCCGGTGCAGGTGACGGCAGAGGGTGCATGGTTGGCAGCTGCACCCGCGACGACGCTCACGGTATTACGTGAGCCGACCAAGGTCGATACGACGTCTTGGGAGCACGTCAGTCAGAATGGAAGTTCGGACGATGTGTTCTCGTATCTCGAGAACGCGAACATCCTGCGCGTCGACCTTTCGAAGATCCTCTGGAGGCTTCGTGAGCGTGAGTTCTTCGATCGCATGATCCGCGTTCTGGATCACCGACATCACTATGACCCACGCGTTTGGGCATACGGTCTGCTTCACGAGGACGAAGGCGCGACGCGGCAATATCTGAAAACGGTGGACGGTTTCGTCGCACAGTGTGGCCCGACGCTCGACTCGCCACTGCTCACGATCGACCCGATCGAGCGCAAGACGTACATGCACGTCGAGTACGAGCCTCTCTTCAATCCACGCGCTCACCGTTGGGGGCAACGCCGAACGATCCTCAATGCGGACTTCGCAACCCAGTACGCACAGCTGTTGACGATCCTGTGTTATCGACCGCTTCTCGATTCGTCGGATTGGATGAGCGTGACCTACTACCTGTTGCTACAGGATCGCGTCGAAGAGGCGATGGCGGCGTTCACGCGTGTGGATGTGGCTGCGATCGAGAGTCGCGTTCAGTACGACTACATGCGCGCCTATCTCGACTTCTTCTCGGACGATCACGCGATCGCACGCGGAATCGCCGAAGGCTATGCCGACTACCCGGTCGATCGCTGGCGCATTCGGTTCCGGCAGGTCGTTCAGCAACTCGATGAGGCGGAAGGCAAGAGTGCGCAGCTGATCGATCCCGATAGTCGAGAAGCGCAGCAGGGTGCGCTCGCTGCCAAGGCGCCGCACCTCGATCTGGCCGTCGAGGCGATGCAGGTACGCATGCAAGTGCGCAATCTCGATGCCGTCGAAGTCAACTACTACGAGATGGATGTCGAAGCACTCTTCTCCGCGCATCCGTTCATGGACGAGAAGTCCGAGTCCTTCGCGTTCATCAAGCCGAACCTGAGTGAAGTTCGTGATTGCTCCGCGGTTCCTTCGGCCGGTGGCGAGCTCGTCTTCGATCTTCCCGAGGCACTCCACAACAAGAACGTCCTCGTCGAAGTCCGTGCCGCGGGCTTGGCCAAACGCCAGGCCTACTACGCCAACTCATTGATCGTGCAGCTTGCCGAGGGGCAAGGCCAGTTGTCAGTTCTGGGTAGCGATTCGAAGAAGCCCCTGCCCAAAGTCTACGTCAAGGTCTTCGCACGGCTGCCGGGTGGAGGCGTTCGGTTCCACAAGGACGGCTATTCGGACTTGCGTGGTCGCTTCGATTACGCGTCCTTGTCGGGGCGCGATGCGATGAACGTGGATCGTTTTTCGATCTTGGTTCTCAGCGAAGACCGAGGCGCGGTGATTCGTGAGGTCGACGCCCCTGCGCGGTAGCGAAGACGATCGCACGGACAGCGAGAGAAATTGAAGGCATGTGCCGTGTTCTTGCGCACATGCCTTCATGAAGACTCGAAAGTCCCTGGAGTGGCTGCTCGCGACGTCGTGCACGATCGCGATTTCGTGCTGTTTGACTGCGCAGTCGACGTGCATTTCGTTTCCAGATGCATCGCTGACAACGGGGTCGTCGTCGACCGTTCCGTTCGGTGACAAGGATGCGAACGATAAGTTCAAGGCCAATCAATACATACAGTTCATCGTGCCGGGCACCATGTTCGGAACGAGCCCGATCGATTTGCGATCGATTGCATTCGTCCCGATGTCGGATCGCGAGCACGCGTTCGGCGAACTCGCGGTCACGTTGCAGCACACCGGTCTGACCAAGCCGACGACCAACTTGATCGCTAACGGCAGTGGTGGCAAAGGCGGTTTGAGATACCAGAGCGTCGTGATCGAGCTGCAGGGCAAGACGTGGAATCGAATTCCACTCGACTTTCGCTTCGATCCTTCCCGTGGCAACTTGCTCGTCAGTCTCTACGCGATCAAAGCCGAATCGATGGGCAGTGGGGATAGCGGTTTCTTGTCGGATCCGAACGTCGACAGTGTGTATGTCAACGGCTTCAACTACAGCACCGGGATCACCGGCACGCTGCGGAAGGGCGCACCGAAGGTGCAGTTCTGCGTCGACGCTCCGGTCAAGGTGCACTACCTCGACTCGGGTTGCCAAGGCAGCAATGCCAAGACGCCGCGCCTGAGCGTCGTGGGTTCACCGTCGCTCGGGCAGAGCTTCGATGTGCGACTCGCGGATGCACAGGCGGGGAGTAGCTTCGCCGTGCTCGTGTGGTCGTGGCGAAGCTTGGGTTGGACGTTGCCCGGTGGTTGTGTGCTGCGACCGCATCCCGATTTCATCAATGGCGTTGCGTTGCAGAACGGCGCGGGTTCCTTCGTGCTTGGCGTGCCTAATGACACAGCGCTGCTCCGTGGCTCGAGCCTCGTGTTCCAGTACTACGCGCATGATCCGCAGGCCAGTTCGCTCGGCTTTGCGGGTTCGACGTGGGCCGAGTTACGCATTGGGCGATGAAGGGTTCTGTGGTGGGCGGACCCGAGTTCGTTTGTTCGTTCCGCAGAGGAACCGCGTGACGGTGCTCAGAACACGAGCTAAGACTGGCGTTGCCATGCCCAAGCAGTGTTCGTACTCACTCACTCACTCACTCACTCACTCACTCACTGTGCACGCTCCGCGATTCCATGGGCGATAGCGCTCGCGGTGTTCTGGACCGCACGCTTCTACTACTGGAGTGTCACGTCCGAGGCGCCGTTCGCGGACATGCGGGGCTACGAAGATATCGCGCGCAGCCTGTACTACGACTTCCGCACGTATAGCGATCCGTTCTGGAGAACGTATTGGCCGCCGGGTGTGCCGTTCTTGCGCGCCGGAGTCATGGCGCTATTCGGTCCCGAGAATCGCTTCGCGTGGCGCGTCTTCGTAGCGTTGCTCTCGTGTGTTGCGGCGAGCGCGTTCGGTCGCGAGATCGCTCTGCGCCTGCGCATTCGGTGCACAGCGCCGGTCTTCGTGGCGTTCGTCGGCCTCAGCGCGCCGTCGATCTTCTGGAGCTACAAGGTGTCGACCGAAAGCGTGGCCGAGGCCTGCCTCTACGGGGTCCTTGCGTGCTTCCTCGTGAGTCAGCGAACGCGTTCGAAGGCCTCCGCGATCTGTCTCGGCGCTGGCGGTGTGATCGCGATGCTCTGCCGGCCCAACCTCGCGATCGGAGTCGCCGTGCTGTGGGCAACGTTCGTTGGGATTTCGATTCGACGCGGCGAAGGTTCGAGGGTCTTTGCGCTCGTGCTCACGGTCATTGTGTGCTGGGCACCTTGGGTGACGCGCAACTATGTCTTCTACCAGCGTATCGTCCCGTTGACGACACAGGCTCCGTTCAGTTTTCTGAGTAACGTCAATGGAAGCCAACTGCGCCTCGAGGACGGGCGGACTGTTCTGCTGGATCTCGACGAGTTGCA
Source organism: Planctomycetota bacterium (assembly GCA_020426005.1). Lineage (GTDB taxonomy): Bacteria > Planctomycetota > UBA1135 > UBA1135 > JACKHW01. The sequence continues at coordinate 15,614 of JAGQQW010000013.1, forward strand.
GCATGCCGCGCCGTCGCTCCACGCGAACGATGCCGAGGCTTCGCGTGCCGCCGCGTCGCTCGTTCGGTCGTGGCTCCGTCAGCATCCTGCAGACTACGCGAACGAGCTCGTGCAGCGGCTGTGGCACGCAGTTGAATCCTTCGACATACGCATGACGAAAGTGCCGCGTCGGCCATTGATCGCATGCGCAGGCTCGCAGTGGCTGAACGCTGCCTGGATCGACAAGTCTCCGCGCTTCTTACTCGCGGGGTGCGTGGGATGGGTGCTCGCTGGAGCTCTCGCGAGCCCGCTGTTTTGGGTGCTGTTGTGCGCGGTGATAGGAAGTTGTGGCGCCGCGCTCTGTTTCGTCGGCCTCCCACGAATGATCGAGCCGATGGTGCCGGTGCTCACCTTCGGAGTTGTGTCCGGCGCATTCGCGCTGGTGAGTCGAGTCGCGCATGCGCGTGCCCGGTTCGGCGGCAGGTCTTCTTCACATGCCTCTGATCGGGGCTACGCGAATTCGCGCGACTTCCCGGCGAGGAGGCCGGGGGCGACGTAGGCGCACTCGTCCGTGCGTTGCGAAGTGACGGTTCGTCAGTCCTTCTGGATCGATACCGTGTGACAGAGGCTCTGTGTCGGAATCGTCGTCGTCTCGAAGCGACCCGTTCGTACGTCGAAGACATGCACGGCGGCAGGGTTGGTCGCGTTTTCGACGATGCTGACGAACACCGTCGATCCGTCCGCGGTCACGTCGACGCCCGAGGGGCCGCTACCGACCTGGAAAGCGCCCGTGCCGACCGCGTAGTGTTGCACGGCTTGGAAGCGATTCGGGCTGCGAATGTCCACATCGAAGCGCGCGAGATCCCCGACACCGCTCGCGTCCACCTGTGCGACCCAGAGGCCACGCCCCATGCGGTCGATCGCGATCTGCTCTTGGTAGAAGCCGCCGGTCGTAAGCGTTGCGATCTCCCGATCGCGGACCGTGTCGATGACGTTGATCAGGCTGCCGTTCTGGAAGCCCAGGTTCGACACTGCGGTTCCCGTTTCGAGGACGTAGACCGTCAGTCCGTCCGGTGACATTTCGATGTAGGGGCGGGTTGCGAAGTTGAAGCTGAAGAACGAGAAGATCCCGCCGTTCGTCACCGCGATCTGTTTCTCGGACGGATTGGCGACGCGCAAGTCGAACATCAGCACCGTGCCCATCGATGGCCACTGCGTCTGATTTTCGCCGCATGCGATGTAGAGCTTGCTGCCATCGGGCGTGACCGCGGTGTGGAGAGGCCCGGTGAAGATCGAGCCGGTGTTGCCGGTGATGCTCGTCGTGAGTTTGCGAAGCACCGTGTGATAGGTCGAACTCGTGGGGTCCGTGTCGACGATCTCGACGCCGTCGTGCACGGGAACGTAGAGCCGCTTCCCATCACGAGGCATCGATCCGCCGTAGCGAATCCCGCCCGACACGGGAATCGTCGCCAGCACGGGAATCGGGGTTTTGGTCAGGTCGTAACACACGACGCGATTCCGCCCTGCTCCGGGTTCGCAGACGTACGCGCGGGATCGATCGGGGCTGAACTCGATGTAGCCGTTCTCGCTGTTCGTGAGTGTTTGTGGCACACCACGCGAAGCAACGTCGATGACGGTCAGCGAGTTGGCGCTCTGGCGTGAGTTCCCCGCCATCGCGAGCGGCGAGTAGAGGCTCGCCCGGGTCCCGTCGGTGAGGGCCAGGCCAGTGCGCGCTTCGAACCACAACCCTTGGAAGTAGAGTTCGGCACCTTCGAGGCTCTTCGGGAGCGGGTTCACGGTGAGTCCCCCTGTCGGCACGGGGAGGATCGAGAACGCTGGGCTCAACAAGTCGATCTTGAGCGTGCCGGCGGTCCCGAACGTCGTGTTGCCCGGGCCGCTACTCAGGAGCAACGCGGACAGAACGGTATTGTTCGGCAGGTTGACGAAACGGAATGTCGACGCCTTGCCCGGAATCCAGTTGTCGAGCACGAGCAGCGGGAACTCGCCGGTCGCGGCAGCGCGGCCGCCGCCGAGGTTCTCCGCGTTTGCGAGCGGAGCGAGAGCCGCGAGAGCGATGGAACACGAGAGGGAGATTGCGATTCGCATGCGATCACCTGCATGAGGGGTCTACGGGGCCAGCGTACACGCATCGGCGTGGAGTGGGGGCGTGTGGGCCGTGAGGCGAGGCAATCCGCCTGCACGCACGAGGGGCGCGCGCGGTATCGTCTTGCCATGCGAAGCAGCGCCAAGGCCGTGAAGGACTATCTAGCCGAACTTCCGGAGGACCGACGTCGCGCGATCGAAGCGATCCGTGAGGTCATCCTCGACAATCTCGACGATGGATTCGAAGAAGGGATCCAGTACGGGATGATCGGCTACTACGTTCCGCACAGCCGCTACCCCGACGGCTATCACTGCGACCCGAAGCAGCCGGTGCCGTTCGCGAGCATCGCATCCCAGAAGAACCACATCGGCCTCTATCTCTTCTGCATCTACACGAACGAACTCGAGCAAAAGCACTTCGTCGACGCATGGAAGGCAAGCGGCAAACGCCTAGACATGGGCAAGTCCTGCGTCCGCGTGAAGAAACTCGAAGACGTGCCGTTGGACGTCCTGGCCGAGACCTTCCAACGCATTTCAGTCGACGACTTCCTGGCTTCCTACGAAGCCGCGCTGGCAGGCACGAGCAAGCGCCCGAAGAAGGCAGCGAAGAAGACGGCGAAGAAGAAGGCAGCAAAGAAGACGGCGAAGAAGAAGGTAGCGAAGAAGACGGCGAAGAAGACGGCGAAGAAAACGGCGAAGAAAACGGCGAAGAAGGTCTCCAAGTCCGCGAAGCCGAAGCGCTAAGACCCGTCAAGCCTGCGAAACGTGCCAGGGTCGATTCATGCGGGAAAGTATCGCGAATCGTGCCAGGGACGATTGCTGCGTGTGTGGTGGGGAGACCTCGGGCACTTTTGCCGTCCAGTTTTCTTGTTGGATGCTATGGTCCGGCGCATGGGGCAAACCGCTTTCGAGCGCATTGCTGCGCGGGTTCGGGACGTTGGGGCGCCGGTCGTGTTGGGGTTGGATCCGCGGCCGGACCGGATGCCGCCGTCGTTTCGTGATGGCGTCGATGGCGTGCGTCGCTTTCATTCGCGACTTCTCGAGTTGATCGGGGACCTCGTCGTTGCGGTCAAGCCGCAGATCGCGTTCTTCGAGGCGTTCGGCGAGGACGGACTCCGGGCCTGGGCGGACACGTGTGCGCTCGTCAAGGAACGCGATCTCGTCGTCATCGGTGACGTCAAGCGTGGCGACATCGGGAGCACGGCTGAGGCCTACGCCAAGGTGCACTTTCGCTGGGCGGACATCCTGACCGTGCATCCGTTGCTCGGCGATGATTCGATCGAGCCCTTCCTCCGTCCCTGCCGCGACGAGGGCAAGGGAATCTTCCTCCTGTGCGCGACGAGCAATCCGGGGTGGAGTCGGTTCCAGGCGATCGAGGATCGAGACGGTGTTCCTCTGTGGGCGCGCATCGCGGAAGCGATCGAAGAGTGGAACGCGTCGTGTCCAAGTCACGCGGGTTATGGTCCGGTGGGTGCCGTCGTCGGGGCCACGCATCCCGAGATCCTCGCGCGTGTGCGTGAACTCGCGCCGAGTGCATGGCTTCTCCTGCCGGGTGTCGGAGCGCAAGGCGCGACGATCGAAGAAGTGCTCAGCGCCTGCGACACGAACGGCCTCGGTGCGCTGGTGCCGGTTTCGCGTGGGATTGCGAGCTGTTTCGATCCCGAGGATCCGGACTGGGAGACCAAGGTTCGTCAGGGCGCCGAGGCGCTCGTTGCCGCGGCGCGGAAACCCGTCGATGCGCATCGTTCGGAAGATTGAGTTTTCGGCGTACGGTCTCCCGTCGATCTTCACGGGTTGGCTCGATGGCGCGGCGAATCTCGAGTCGTTCTTGCCTCCGCTGCCGCGGAGGATCGAGGACGTGGCTCGCGAAGCCGAGGAGCGTCGCAGTCACGGTCTCGAGATTGCCCACCGACGAGAAGTCCTGACCGCGATTCGAGAGAGTCTCGAGGCGCGCTTCGACGATGCCGCGCTGCCGCTCGGATTGCATGCCGAACAAGAGCGCGCACTCGACACCCTGAGTCGCCCGGGTGCGCTCGCGATCGTCACGGGCCAACAGCCGTGCGTCTTCGGCGGTCCGCTCTTCGTGGCGCACAAGGTCGCGACTGCGCTGCGTCTCGCGCGCGATCTGCGTGCGCACGGTGTCGACGACGTCGTTACGGTTTTCTGGAATCACGACGAGGATCACGACTGGGGTGAGGCGAACCAGGTCGCCTTCGTCAATCCCGCACTCGACGTCCAGAGCGTGCGTCTCCGACTTCCTTCGTCGGGCCTCGCGACCGGCAAGTTCGAGGTCGCCGCGGCGCTCGAACGAGCCGTTCATGAAGCGCGGGACCTGATCGTGCAGACGCCTTGGGGGCTCGAAGAACTCGAACACTTCGTACCGCGCTCCGCGCATGAAACCGTCGCTACGACGACGACGCGCATGCTCTCGCGTCACTTCGGAAGCGAAGGGCTACTCATCCTCGAGGCGACGAGGCTGCCGCCATCGACCCGCACGATTCTGAGGGATTGGCATGGCAACGCGGCGTCGCTTCGGCGACGCACGCAAGACACTGCGAGCGAACTCGTCGACCGCGGTCACGACGTAACGGTCGATCCCGAGCAGGCGCTGTTGTTCTCGATCGCGGAAGACGGTCGACGTCGAGCCGTGCCCGACGGCGAAGCTTGTTCTCTCGCGCACCTGCCGAGCGCCGGCGTTCTGTTGCGTTCCGTCTGGCAAGATTGGATCCTGCCCACGCTCACGTACGTCGCGGGACCTGGCGAAATCGCCTACCACGCATTGACGGCGTCCCTGTACCAGGCTTGTGGTGTCGTGCGCCCGCTGCTCGTGCCGCGAGCGTCGATCGTGCTCACGGATCCGCGGACGCTCGATTTGTTGGAACGCTTCGAGTTGGACGTGCCCGAGTTGCGCGACGGTGTGCAATCGATCCTGGAACGCGTCGTCGAGCGTTTTGGAGACGACAGCGAAACGAGCGGTGCGAAGTCGTGCAGCAAACTCTTGCGTGCCGAGGCGCGTGCGTTCCGAGAACGTCTCAGCGAACTCGAGTCGACGGTCGAGTCGATCGACCGCTTCCTCGTGCATCCGTTGCACAGGATCGCGTCGAAGACGGCTTCCGAACTCGGACGCCTTGCGGACAAGGTCGAGCGGCAGAAGCGCAATCGCTCCGGTCGTCTACGTCAGCACGTGCGGCGTCTCTGCGCAGAGCTCGCGCCACGCGGCTCGCTCCAGGAGCGCGTGCTGCCACTGCTGCCGTTCGTGGCGAGAGGAGGGAGTGCGTTCGCTCGTAATCTTTGCGACGTCACCAGTCCCTTCGCGTCGGGCGACGACGCGATGCTCGCGAAACCCGCACAACGGGTCGTGCTCTGGACACCCGAAGCGGAGTCTGATGCCGTAGAGCCAGAGCACGATGACTGAGTCACTTCGCATCCTCGCATTCGGCGCGCACCCGGATGATCTCGAGACGTACCTCGGTGCCACGCTCCTGTGCATGGCGCGCCTCGGATGCTCGATGACGATCGTGCTCGCGACCGACGGGGAAGCTGGTACGCTCCAACCGAGCGAAGGGACGCGCGTCGACGAGCAGCTCGCTTCCCTCGAGTGGTTTCAGCGACAGACAGGCAGCATGCCCGCGCTCCATCGACTCTGCTTCGAGGACGCCAGTTTGTCGACTTGCACGGATCTTCGGGATGCATGCAAGGCCATGATCCGCATGCACGAGCCGCACCTCGTGATCGCACCGAGTGAGCGCGATGTACATCACGATCATCGTGCGCTCGCGTGCGCACTTTCCGCTGACGTGAGAGTCGACGTTCGCTGGCTGGATGCCGAAGCCGCGAGCGCGACTCACGCATTGGTGCTCAGCGAAGCTGCGCATCGTGAGAAGCGCTCATGGATGCACAATCACGCGTCCCAGTTTCCTGCGCCGAACGGTTCTCGCGCCCACCTTCCCGGTGGACGCGATATCGAGGAGCGCATCCTGGAACGCGACGCGGCGTGCGGTGCGCGACTGGGCCATGACTTTGCCGAGCCGATCGAAGTGTGTGCACGACTCCCCGACGCGTTGGCCGATCTCTGGCGTTGCCTTTGACGGTCGCAGAGGACGTTCGGCAAGAATCTGCCGCGATGGCGCGTGCGTGGCCATCGGCCGGGCTTCGATCGAACCGCTGTCAACGCGTCCGCAGGTCGACTTCCCTCGGGAATCCGGAGCGAAGCTCGATCTGGCGCGTCGGGCCGAAGTCGTCGTCCGAGGGGCCGCGGGCGCGGAGTGACCATGTGCCCGGAACGAGTCCGATGGAATCTCCTTCGGCGGCGACTCGGAACGTGCGGCGCATCGGGGTGCCGATGTGCACGACTTCGACCACCGCGACCGTAGGATTGCCCGTCGGGTCGGTGACACGCAGATCGACTTGGATCTTGGACTCGAGTCGGAGTTCGACTTCGGTGTGGACACCGCGTGTGGACCGTGCGGTTGCCCGGGCGAGTACCTCGCCATACTCATCCCGCAAGATCGGTTCGTACGAGCCGATCGCGAGTGGGTCGAGTTCGATCGCGCGGGCGCTGCGTACCGGGATGATGTGAGCGTCGTTCCCGTTTCCCAAGCTCAGTGTCGCGCGCCGCAGGTCGGCACCGTCGCCGCCCTTGATACGAACCGTGAGATGCCCTGTCTCGAGGTCGAGGTGTTGGTCGCGTGATGCGGGGTCGTCGTCGACGGTGATCTCGAAGGAGTGCGAGAGTGCATGACGTCCCGCGCGCACCGCGACCTTGCGCGTGCCCGTCTGAATACGATCGAAACGCACGATGCCGCCCGGGCCGATCGAGCGCGATGCGCTGACGGAAGGCTGCGAAGGATCCGTGAACGGCGTGCGCAGCTTTTCGCCAGTGTCGGCCTGCGCATAGAGGACGACCCGTCCATCACGGAAAGGTTGCCCGTTCTTCGTGATTCGCAGCGTCAGGGCGGAAAGGCGCGGCAGCTCGATGGTGTGCAGGACACGTTCTCCTGGTTTGACCTGCACCGTTTCGCCCACCAGCAACAAGGACAGGTTGCGTCGGTTGCCAAACAGGTTGAGCGCGACACGTTTCTCGCCAGTGTCGGAGATCTTGAAGGCGTCGGCGACGTACTCACCAGGTGCAAGGTCTTCGAATTTCGCAGGTTCTGTTTGGCTGCAATCGCTCACCCGCGGAGGTGGTCGACTGCGATTGTTCGGTCGCAATCGGATACGTGCCGGTTGGTGGACTCCGTCGGCGTCGACGACGACGATGCTCGCGGAGCCGGTGCGTTGCAGTTCGAGCGTCTCTTCGAGGTTCGGGTGAGCGCTGTCGTCGATCAGGAAGGCACGCGACTTAGGAACGTGTCCATCCGCCTGTGCATGCACGCCGACGAGGCGAAACGTGGAGTTGCCCGAGAAGGCGTACCAGCCCGCTTGGTCGGTCCGATCCACGAGGCTGCGTGCTCGCGCATCGACCCCGGGACCGAGCGAAATCCGTGCTCTGCGACGCGCGTAGTGCGCTTCGTCTCGATACTGAGCGACCTGCAAGGTCGCTCCTTCGATGGGTACTCCGCGATCATCGACGACGCGGATGAGGAACAGCGCACTGTCATCCGCGGCGTCTGCTTGGCGTGCGGTGTCTTCGCCAATCGATCGCGGAGAAGCGTCGCCATCAGGAGCTCGTGCGCTCAGGTCGGCTTCTCGACCTTCGGACTCACCGTCCGTCGTTGCCGCGAGCGGGACCGACTGCGGAGCCGACTGGCTCGACGTGAACAGGTACCACGCCAAACCCGAGGCGGCGACGACAGCGACCGACGCGAGACCTAGGATCCGAAGCCTCATCGTCGGTCAGGATACCCGTTAGCGGGTATTGCGTCGCCGCCGTGGTGTCAGAGCGGCAAACCGTTCTCGTCGACCGCGCCGTTTTCGTGCGGGCTCAGTGCGATCGACACGATGCGCGATGTCGGCAGCACGATACCGGGATAGAAGAGGTTGCGATTTGCGAGCAGTCCGTAGAACGACCGCAAGTGGTTGCGCGAGCCGAGCTGCAAGTTTTGGTAGAGCGTGTCGAGATCGCGGTTGTCACTGCGTGCGAGCGTGTCGTCGAGGTCCGCGATGTCGAGATCTTCGATGAACGCGCCGACGACCAGCGCATGATCCTGCGATTGGATGCCGAAGAGCACGAGCACCTGGAAGAGATGCGTGAACTGCGCGTCCTTGAAGATGCCGACAGCGTCCGACGGGTTGGGGTCGGGCAACGCGTAGCGGTCGAGCAAGAACTTGCAAAGGTCCATGTGCGATTGCTCGGACGCCGCGATATTGCTGAATGCCGGCAGCTTCCAAACGTCGTAGAGGACCTTGTAGACGTCACGCGCGAGCTTCTCTTCTTGTCGCATCATGACGAGGTCGGCGGTCTCGGCTGCGCTCAGAGTCTGCTTCGGCAGAGTGTTGATGTACGACGTCACCTTGCCGTTCGACTGTGCAATCGCATTGCCATGCGTCGCAGGAATCGCGAGGAGCAGCGCGGCAATGGGAAAGGCGAACTTGGATTTGGTCGGTGCCATCGTTACCTCCGTTTGGTTTTCAGCAGTGGCCGCCTCGGAGCCTCGAACTCGTCGGACCGAAGTGCGGTCGACGGAGTTCGCGGTGCGAACACGGCGTTCGTGGGACTCGCGTCCCGAAGGCCAAGAGGCACGGCGTGGCGATCGCGTTCCACGCAGTTTCCCTGCATCCGTGTCGCCTGGCCGCTCCCGAACCCCAGAAACCGGCGCGCTTCGCACGTCTGCATTCGATATCGTGGGGGGAAGCTCGGGCCAGCCTGCCTGCCGAAGGCCCGCGGCGGGACGGGTCCGGGGGTGTCTTCTGTCGGAGTAGACGGTGCAGCGCATCGCGATCATCAATCAAAAGGGCGGCGTCGCGAAGACGACGACCGCTGCGAATCTCGGGGCCGCGTTCGCGCGTGGCGGCTCGAGGGTCTTGCTCATCGACCTCGACTCCCAGGCGAATCTGAGTCTCCACGTGTCCGGTGAGGCGGGGCTCGCGGACGACGCGTCGACGTTCGAGCTCCTCGTCGACGGAGTACCGATTCGCGATGCCGCGCGCGCCTTGCCCGACGAAGGGCTGACGCTGGTTCAGGCGTCGGGCGATCTGGCCGGGATCGAGCAGGCGCTCGCGAACACGATCGGGCGGGAGCTCCTCCTTCGAGATGCTCTCGAGAAGGTCGAGAGCGACTACGACATCGTCTTGATCGATTGCCCACCGTCGCTCGGTGTCCTGTCGCTCAATGCGCTGGCGGCGGCGCAACACGTGTTGATCCCGCTCCAGACCGAGTTCTTTGCCTTGCAAGGCATGGCACAACTCCTGGACGTCGTCGGCGTGGTCCAAAAACGCCTCAATCCCTCCCTCGCGATCCTCGGCATCCTCCCGTCGATGATCGACGCGCGGACGCGCTTGTCCGGTGAAGTCGTCGACGAACTCGCGGCTCACTTCGCCGATCTCCTGCTCGAGACCCGGATCCGCAAGAACGTCAAGCTCGCCGAGGCACCGAGTTTCGGACAGTCCATTCTGCGGTACGCGCCCGAGTCGAACGGTGCCGCCGACTACATGACGCTCGCTCGAGAACTGTCTGCCAGGCTCGGGCTCGCGATCCGATTCGCGACCGACGCGGAGCCCTCGGGGGCTGCTCGTCCGGGCGCTCCGCAGGACGATGGCGCGCCCGTCGCGCGACCCGCGCCCGTCGATTCTCGCGAAGTCGATGGTGGATCCGCCGCGGAGTCCGCCTCATGAAGACGGCGAGGATGGCCAAGACCGGGATTCCGATGCGATCCGCGCTCCAGCCCTGCCTCGGAACTGCCGATAGAAGCGGAGGCTCCCCCTCCTGCGCTCGTTCGTCGGAGCGCTTCCGTTCCCTTTCGATTCGACCACGATGCGTGCGACGATTGCTGCCGACTGTGAGACCCTGGTGCGCCTCACTCGTGAAGACCTACTGCGTCTCGAGAAGAGCCTGACGCGAGAGTGGCTCGAGACGAACGGTCTCGGCGGCTTCGCGTCGTCCACCGTCGTTGCATGCGCCACGAGACGCTATCACGGACTGCTCGTCTGTCCGTTCTCGGGGACCGTGCAGCGCCACGTGTTCTTGTCTCGCTTCGAAGAGACGTTGCATGGCGCGGATCGCGAAGAACCGATTTCGCTCGCGCGCTACGGATCCGGGTTTTCGCCGCCGGGCCATCGTTCGATCGAGTCCTTCGAACTCTGTCCTTGGCCGAAGACGACCTATCGGATCGGCGCAATGACCGTGAGTCGCGAGGTCGTGATGCCTACGGGGCGTGCCGCGGTGCTCGTGCGCTACTCGTGGCAACGTGACGACGTGGCGGAGGGCCCGGTGCCGACCGAGTTGCGCTTGCGGCCACTGCTCGCGTGTCGCCGCGCGGATGCGGAGACGTTCGAGAATCTCGTGCTCGACCCGCGGATCAAGCGCTTCGAAGGTGGACTGCGCATGCAGCCGTACGAGGCGCTGCCCGCGCTCCTGATGACGATGGACCAGACCGTGGCGCGGTTCGAAGCCGATCCGCTCTGGTATCACGGCGTCGAATACTCGGTCGAGCTCGAGCGCGGCTACGGCGGTCACGAAGATTTGTTTTCGCCGGGCATCCTGCACGTCGACCTGTCGCGCGCGGATTCGATCGTCCTTGCAGCGTCGATCGACGACGTGCACGGCGGTGCGATCGAGGATCCGGTGCGACTCTTCGAGCAAGAGACTTCGGAGCGTCGAGAGCGTGCCGCTCGGATCGAGCACGACGTGCGAGGCTACCAGTCGCTGGTCGCCGAAGACTTCCTCTATCGCGACGAACATGGCCGACGTGGCATCGTCGCCGGTTGGCCGTGGTTCCTCGAATGGGGGCGAGACACGTTCTTGTCCCTCCCGGGTCTCACGATCGCGCGTGGTGACGAACATCTCGACGAATGCGGTTCGATTCTCGACGGCGCACTGCGCTTCCTCGAGGGCGGACTCCTGCCGAACATCTATGGCAAGGATCGGGCGGACAGTCACTACGGAAGCGTCGACGCTTCGCTGTGGTTCGTGCGTGCGGTTCGCCTCTACGAGAACGCTGGCGGTGAGGACATCGCCGAGCGCTTCCTTCCCGCGCTGCGAGAAATCGCGAGTTCGTACCGCGACGGTGCGGGTGGTTTCGTTCGTTTGGACGACAGCGGCCTGATCCGCGCTGGACGTCCGGACCTCAACGCAACGTGGATGGATGCCCGTGCGAGCGATGGACCCGTCACTCCTCGTGACGGCTATCCGGTCGAGATCGAAGCACTCTGGTGTTTCCTGTTGCGTTACCTCGAGATCCTCGAGGAGCGTACCGGCAATCACGAACGAGCCGGAGTCTGGGCAGGCATGCGGAGGCGCGCGTACACTGCGTTCCTCGAACATTTCTGGCTCGACGAAGAACGCTATCTCGCGGACTCGGTCAAAGGGGACGTCGCCGATATCGACGTGCGTCCCAACATGACGTTGGCGGCTTCCTTCGAGTTTTCTCCGCTGACACGCGCGCAGCGTCAAGGCGTCGTCGAGGCGACCGAACGCTATCTCGTCACGCCGCGCGGACTGCGCACGTTGTGGCCCAAGAGCCCTGCATACCGTGGTGTCTACCGCGGTGATCAGGACACGCGCGATCGCGCGTATCACCAAGGCACGGTCTGGCCTTGGCTCCTCGGTGGCTACGTCGAAGCCAGCTTGCGCGCGTTCGGTGACGATGCGTTGCGGCGCGCGAACCTGCGTGCATTGCTCGACGGTTTCGACGATCACTTGACAGCGTCGGGACTCCTTCACGTTTCCGAGGTCTTCGACGGCGACCCGCCGCATCGACCTGGAGGCACGATCGCCCAAGCGTGGAGTTGCGCCGAAATCCTGCGTTCGTACTGGTTGCTCGATCGCGAGCCGAGCTTCTTCGTTGGCGAGGAGGGGGCGTGCGCGTCCTGATGCTCGGGTGGGAGTTCCCACCTCATATTTCGGGCGGCCTCGGAACGGCGTGCCACGGGCTGACCCAGAGCCTCGCCGCCCAGGGCGTCGAGGTCTGCTTCGTCGTGCCGCGCGCGTACGGCGACGAGGATGGACGATTCGTCGAACTCGTCGGCTGCAATGGCGTCGCGCTGGAGCAGCGGGCGGACACGCTTCGCGACGCCACGAACCCCTCGCGAGAGTCGACCACGGTGATGGCGACGGATCGAGCTTCGATCATCGAGGGAATCGAGCGTTGTTTCGAGCTGCTGTCCGTCGACAGCTTGCTCGGCCCTTACATGACGGAAGCAGCGTACGCGCAGCGATACGCGCGCATCGTGAGTGAAGGAAATGCAGCGCGCATCGCATTCGAGAAGGAATGGAACGCCGTGCAGGCTCTCCTCGCCGGACAGCCCGCGTTTCGCGAAGCCGGGGAGCAGATCGATCGGATCGTGCGTGAGAGTTCCGGCGGAACCCTCGAGTTCACGGGCAAGTACGGCCCCGACCTCATGGTCGAAGTCGCTCGGTATGCCGTCGCGGTCGGCGAGATTGCGCGCACACGATCGTTCGACGTCGTGCATGCACACGACTGGATGACGTATGCCGCGGGCCTGGTCGCATCCGCGATCAGTGGCAAGCCTCTCGTCGTTCACATGCACGCGAGCGAATTCGATCGGAGCGGGGAGAACGTCAACCCCCGCATCCACGAACTCGAACATGTCGGGCTCCACGGTGCTCGCCGAGTCGTCTGTGTGTCCAACTACACCGCCGAAATCATGCGCACGCGCTATTCGGTTCCGTCCGAGAAACTCCGTGTCGTGCACAACGGTGTCGACCATGCGTCGGTAACGCCATCGGTCGAAGCGCCGCCCCGGACGATTCGGGAGCCGATCGTGCTCTTCTTGGGGCGCGTCACGTTCCAGAAGGGTCCCGACTACTTCCTCGAAGCCGCAGCGAAGGTCGTGCGCGAAGAGCCGCGCGTCAAGTTCGTGATGGCCGGAAGCGGCGACATGCTGCCGGCGATGATCGAACGGTGCGCACGGCTCGGGCTCGCGCGCAACATGCACTTCACCGGCTTCTTGCGCGGCGACGACGTCAAGCGCATGTATGCGATGGCCGATTGCTACGTCATGCCGTCCGTTTCCGAGCCGTTCGGGATCTCCCCGCTCGAAGCGATGGCCAACGACGTGCCGGTCATCGTCTCCAAGCAGAGCGGTGTGTCCGAGGTCTTGCGACACGCGCTCAAGGTCGATTTCTGGGACGTGGACGCGCTCGCGGACAAGATCCTCGCCGTCATTCGCCATGGCGGGCTCGGTCGTGCGCTCGCCGAAGAGGGCCGCGAAGAAGTGCGCGGTCTCGAATGGAAGCGTCCCGCAACACTCGTCAAGGAAGTCTACGCAGAGGTCGCTCCGTGAACGACGTCACCTTCTACTTCCAGGTGCACCAGCCGTTCCGGTTGCGCGGGTATCGATTCTTCGACATCGGGAATCGAGATGACTACTTCGACGACGAGGAGAACGAGCGCATTCTCCGGCGCGTCGCGGAGAAGTGCTACCTACCGATGAACGCGTTGCTCCTGCGCGCGATCGAGAGAACCGACGGTGCATTTCGGTGCTCGTTCTCGATCAGTGGGACTGCGCTCGATCAGTTCGAAGCGTGGTCTCCCGAGACGCTCGAGAGCTTTCGTGCGCTCGCGGCGACGGGGCACGTCGAGTTCTTGGCGGAGACGTCGCATCACTCGCTGTCGGCGCTGTTCGACGAGGCGGAGTTTCGAGCCCAGCTCGAGGATCAAGCTGCGAGGATCGAGCGCCTCTTCGGAGTGCGTCCGAAGACGTTCCGAAACACCGAACTCGTGATCGACAATCGCATCGCGCGGATCGTCGAAGAAGCCGGCTACATCGGCATCCTCGGCGAAGGTGCGGATCACCTGCTCGGCTGGCGTTCGCCACACGTCGTCTACCGGCCGCAGGGTTGCGAGCGCATCAAGTCGCTCCTGAGGTCCTATCGCTTGTCGGACGACATCGCGTTCCGCTTCAGCAATCGTGGTTGGGATCACTGGCCTCTGCATACGGAGACGTTTTGCTCGTGGCTCGAGGATGCGGTGCGCGGGCTCGACGAGCAGGTCATCGGGCTCTTCATGGACTACGAGACCTTCGGCGAGCACCAGTGGGAGGACACCGGGATCTTCTCGTTCATGGAAGCGCTGCCCGAAGCCGTGCTCGCGACGGACTCGCTCCGTTTCGCGACCCCTGGCGAAGTCTTCGAGCGCAATGATCCCATGGGGCGCATCGACGTCCCGCACCCGGTTTCGTGGGCCGATGCCGAACGCGATTTGACGGCTTGGCTCGGGAACCACATGCAACGCGCTGCCAACGAAGCGCTCTGGGACATCGGTGCGGACTTGCGCCAGGTCCTCGAGTCGCCGGACGCGCTCGATGACGATTCCGAAGCCCGGGAGCTGCTCGTCAAGTGGCGCAGGCTGACGACATCCGATCATCTTTACTACATGTGCACCAAGTGGTTCTCGGACGGCGACGTGCACAAGTACTTCAGTCCGTATTCGACACCACACGACGCGTTCATCGCGTTCATGAACGTGCTCGACGATCTCGCGAGGCGCATCGAAGTGCTCCGTGAGGCGGCGATCACGACCGACGAAGGTGAGGCACTCGGAGTCGTCGAGCTCACGCCTCGAGGAAACACCCAAGTGACGAACGCCGAGGCAGTCGCCTGTGGCGAAGGGAAGGTATGACCGTGAACCACACGCTGTTCGAAGTAAGTTGGGAAGTCTGCAACAAGGTCGGTGGTATCCACACCGTGCTGTCGACCAAGGCGAAGACCGTTCTCGAAAAGTACGGCGACGAGTACGTCACGCTCGGGCCGTGGCAGATGCAGTCCGGAGATGTCGACGATCTACCCTTCGAGGAGAGCGCGGGCTTCGAGGATTTTGCCGACTCGTGTCGAGAGGCCGGAGTTCCGGTCCGTGTCGGTCGGTGGCTGATCCCGGGGCGCCCGCGTGCGATTCTCGTGCAGTTCTCCGGACTCTACGAGAAGAAGGACGGCATCCTCGCGGGACTGTGGGAGCGTCACCAGGTCAACTCGCTGCACGGTGGATGGGACTACATCGAGCCGGTCCTGTTCGGCCATGCGTGCGGCATCGTGATCGAAAAGTGGTGGGAAGCGCACCTCGCTCCGTTCCGTGGTCGTGCCGTTGCGCAGTTCCACGAGTGGATGACCGCGTCGGGCATGCTGTACCTCAACGATCGCGTGCCGGAGGTCGGCACGGTGTTCACGACGCATGCGACGATGCTCGGGCGATCCGTCGCGTCGACGGGTCAGGCTCCGCGTGATGGTCTGATGGGGCGCGATCCCGCAGACGTCGCGGAGAGCGTCGGAGTCACGGCGAAGCACTCCCTCGAAGGGGTTGCTGCGCGTAGCGCCGACGTGTTCACGACGGTGAGCGAGATCACTGCGGACGAAGCCGAGGTGTTTCATCATCGACGCGCCGACCCCATTCTCCCCAACGGTATCGATCTCCGCGTCATCGACGAGATCGCGGGTCCGGTCGGCCGCGAAGAGACACGTTCGCGCATTGCCAACTTCACGAGTCGTTTTCTCGCCGAAGATGTGAGTGAGGCCGTGTTCCTCGCGATCTCGGGGCGTTACGAGTTTCACAACAAGGGGATCGACGTCTTCCTCGATTCGCTGCAGAAGCTCAGCGAACGACAGGGTCGACAGGTCGTCGGTTTCGTACTCGTGCCCGCAGGCAACTCGGGATTGCGGAACGAACTCTCGGAACGGCTCGCCGCCAACATCGAAAATGTCGAGTCCGCGTGGGATCGTGCGATCGGTATCTCGACGCACAATCTGTTCGACGAGGCCGAAGACCCCGTCGTCAAGCACTGTGCGAAACTCGGTCTCGACAACGCTCGTGGTTCGCGCGTCAAGATCGTGCAAATCCCGATCTATCTGAGCGAAAACGATGAGTGCCTAGGACTGCCGTACGAAGCCGTATTGCGTGCCATGGATCTCTCGTGCTTCCCGTCGTTCTACGAACCGTGGGGCTACACGCCAGAGGAGAGCCTCGCGGTCGGCGTGCCGACGATCACCAGCGATTATGCGGGGTTCGGCCGCTGGTGCCGTGCTGGCGAGATCGGCACGAAGGACGGCGTCACTGTGTTGTCGCGAGTCGGCGTCGATACCGCCGAGGTCGTTCTCGGGCTCGAGGACGTGATCGAGTCGTTCGTCGGTGGCGAGCACGACTCCGCGGAGCTGTACGAAATCTGCCGCAAGACGGCGGAGCGAACTTCGTGGAGCGAGCTGATCGATCGATACACCAAAGCGTACGAAATGGCGCTCGAGATGGCGTGTGATCGCACGAACTCGTGCGAGAAGCGCCGGCGCGCCGTTCCGGTGCCGAAGCGAACCGACGACGCGACCTTCGGTCCGCGCCTTCATCGCTTCGACGTCGCGGCGAGCCTGCCCGAGCAGCTGAAGGGCCTCACGCGCCTTTCCGAGAACCTCTGGTGGTCGTGGGATGCCGAGGCGACCGCGCTCTTCGAAGAGCTCAGCCCGCAACGTTGGGCGGCTACGCGCCACAATCCCGTGCGCATGCTGCGCGAGATCTTCCCCGAGGACATCGAGCACGCCATGCGGCCCGAGTTCGTCTCGCGGCTCGAGGCGATCGTCGCGCGTTTCGACGCCTACATGGCAGCTGGCGTTCGCGAAGACCAGAACGAGGGCGCGCCGACGCGGCGCAATCCGGTCGCGTACTTCAGTGCCGAATACGCGCTTCACGAATCCGTGCGCATCTACAGCGGTGGACTCGGCGTTCTCGCCGGCGACCATCTGAAGTCGGCCAGTGACCTCCGGCTGCCGCTCATCGGCATCGGCTTGTTCTACGCCGAAGGCTACATGCGGCAGCGGGTGACCGCGGCGGGTGAACAGCTGTCCCAGGTCGACCGCAACGATCCGCAGGACTTGCCGATCGAGTTGGTCCGCAATCGCGATGGCGATCCGATCCTCGTCTCGATCGGATTGCCGAGCAGTCGCGTCATGCTGCAGGCATGGCGCATCCAGGTCGGACGTGTACCTCTCTACTTGCTCGATGCGAATCTTCCGCAGAATCGTGCCGAGGATCGTGAGATCACCCAGCGCCTGTACGGCGGTGATCACGAGATGCGGTTGCGTCAAGAAATCGTGCTCGGCCGTGCCGGCGTCAAGCTCCTCGGAGAGCTCGGCATCGATCCGTCGGTCTGGCACTGCAACGAAGGTCACGCTGCATTCCTGTCGCTCGAGCGCGTCCGTCGCATGATCCGCGACCGACACCTGACGTTCGAAGAAGCTCGTGAAGTCTGTGCATCGACGACGGTGTTCACGACGCACACACCAGTGCCGGCGGGTCACGACCGCTTTGGCGAAGACCTGATGCGTCGCTACTTCTCGGACGCGCCGAGTTGGGTCGGCATGCCGTGGGAGAAGTTCTACGAACTCGGTCAGACGAAGACCGACAAGGGCGAGTTCAACATGAGCTATCTCGCCATGCGATTCGCCAACGTCGTCAACGGCGTGAGCGCATTGCACGGAGAAGTCAGTCGCGCCCTCCTGCATCCGTTCTGGCCTGATCATCTCGTCGGAGAAGTCCCCGTCGAACACGTGACCAATGGTGTTCACCTGCCGACATGGACCGCGCCGGAGATTCGCTCTGCCGTCGGAGATGGGATCACGCTGGTCGGCAAGCAGTTCGCTGCAGCCGCCGACAAGCTCGACGATGCGAGTCTGTGGGAGCGTCATTGCCAGGCCAAGGAACGGCTCATGACGTTCATGCGTGAGCGGACCGAGTTGACGTTCCAGCGTCGTGGTGATTCACCGTCGCTCGCCAAGAGGATCCAGAACAGCATTGATGGGAATGCGCTGTGGATCGGGTTCGCCCGGCGATTCGCACCCTACAAGCGTGCTCATCTCCTCTTCCGCGACATCGATCGACTCAGTCGTCTCGTCAACGATCCGGACCGTCCCCTCCGCATCGTGATCGCAGGCAAGGCGCACCCCGCCGACGGACGTGGCCAGGAGATCCTCAAGACTGTCTTCGGCGTCACGCGCCTGGACGAGTTCGCGGGCAAGATCCTCTTCCTCGAGGACTACGACATGGATGTCGGGCGACACCTCGTTCAGGGGGTCGACGTCTGGCTCAACACGCCGACGCGCCCACTCGAGGCCAGCGGGACGTCTGGTATGAAGGTGTCTGCCAACGGTGGGCTCAACCTTTCGATTCACGATGGTTGGTGGGCCGAAGGCGCACGCCATGGCGAGAACGGTTGGACGATCGGAGGCGATCGTGTGTACGACGATCAAGCGATGCAGGACGAACTCGACTCGGCGACGCTCTACGAGCTGATCGAGAACGACGTGTTGCCCGCGTTCTACGAGCGATCGAACGGACTGCCGAGCCGTTGGGTCAAGATGATGAAGTGCGCGCTCTCGACGATTCCGCAGTTCTTCGACACCGATCGCATGGTCAGCGACTACCGCGACAAGGCGTACGAGCCGCTCGCGACGTGTTTCTTCGACTTGACGCGTGAACGCTATGCGGGCGCGCGCTCTCTCGCGGAGCGGCACCAGCGTGTGCGGCGTGCATTCGGTTCGCTTCGCGTCGTCGAGGCTCGCGTCGGTGACCTTCGCGATCTCGTCCAGGGCGACCAGATCGAGGTTTCGGTTCGAGTCGATCTCGCGGAACTCGCACCCGAGGAAGTGTCCGTCGAGTTCGTCTACGGCCACGCCACGGACGGCGCCAACCATGCGCGCGATCTGGTCAACCCGCAGTTCGTGCGACTGGAGCCGAGCGGCAAGGGCGGCTTCCCCGAGTTCGTTGGCACGTGCGTGACCGAACGTTGCGGCACCTTCGCATACGGAATCCGCGTGCGCGCGGGCTATTCGGCGCTCGAAGACCGCACCCTCGAAGACCTCATCCTCTGGGCATGAGTCGTGGACGGGCTCGATCGATCCAAGCAGGCGTTGCGTGAGCAGCTCGAGGTCATCGTCGATCGAGCGCTGTCCGACTTCGTCGTCGTCCTCGGTGAGGCGGCAGACGAGGCCGGCTTCCGTCCCGACAAGCTCGAACGGGTGCTCGATTCCGATTCGACGGTCATGACCGTTGCCTTGGATTGGCTCGAGTTGCTCGACGCAGATACCGACCTTCCGGTCGAAGAAGCCGTGCGCCGCGCCGTTGACTCGGCGGTCATCGACTTGTCGAGTCCGGTTGTCGTCCACGTGCATAAGAAGGGCGTGACCGGCGTTCGCGTGCCTCTCGTGTTCGTTGCCGGCTTGGCTCGTTCGATCGAGTGCGCGTGTCGCGCATCGGAATCAGGGCGAGTCGACGTCAAGGTCGAGACCGACGGCTCCATCGTGATCGAAAGCGACGTGCCGCTCAGCGACGCCCTCGTCAAGGCGTTTGCCGGCGTCTTCGGTCAAACGAATCGATCTTCGGGCAGCAGTCTGTCGCTGCTCGCTCCGTCCTGAGCCGCGGGACCGCCCGGCTGTCACTCGACTTCGCGCTCGCCGTGGATTTCAATCCGCGGATGGACATCTTCTCGATCGCGAATCTCACGACGCTCTTCATGTTGATCCTGCTCCAAGCGGTGCTCGGATTCGACAACCTCCTGTACGTGTCCATGGAGAGCAAGCGAGTGGCGGAGGATCGCCAGAAGTACGTGCGAACGATGGGGATCGGTCTCGCGATCGCGCTGCGTATCGTCCTCCTGTTCGTCGTCGTGCACGCAATCGGGGCTTTCGAAGACCCCTTCTGGCGCTTCGAGACTTCATTCGTCTCCGCGGCGATCTCGGGTCACGCTTTGATCGTGTTGCTCGGTGGAGGCTTCATCCTCTACACGGCGGTCAAAGAGATCTATCACATGCTCGCACCGATCGACATCGAGCACGGTCACGAGAAAGCGCCGCGTTCCGTCGCGAACGCGATCTTCTGGATCGTGTTGATGAACCTCGTGTTCTCGTTCGATTCGATCTTGTCCGCGATCGCCCTGACCAAGAACTTCTGGATCATGGCCATCGCGATCGTCATCTCCGGCAGTCTCATGATCTGGCTCGCCGATCGAGTCTCGCGCTTCTTGCAACGCAATCGCATGTACGAGGTCTTGGGCCTCTTCATCCTTCTCCTCGTAGGCGTGATGCTCGTTTCCGAAGGGGGGCACCTCGCCGGCCTCGAGTTCTTCGGCCACGAAGTCCACGCGATGTCGAAATCGACGTTCTACTTCGTGCTCGCCGTGCTGATCGTGGTCGACATCGTGCAGGGCCGGTACCAACGGAAGCTGCTCCAAGCGTCGGACGAAGGAAGATCCATCTGACGGACTCGAAGGGCACTTTGCTATCATTCGCGCCGATCCGCCCCGGATCCTGCTACGGGGCGCGCATCGCACCGCCGTCCTCCGCGTGGGGATCAGGCCGGTGACCTTCGTTTCCGAGTAGTTCCTCCTACCCATAGCTACCGCCCCTCTCCGTGGTAGACCCCAACGCGACCCAGTCGCTCGGTCCCGATGCGCCCGAGCAGATCGGCCCGTACGCCATTATCGGCTTGCTCGGTACTGGTGGCATGGGGGAGGTCTGGCTCGGTCAACAGCTCGAGCCCGTTCCGCGGCGAGCCGCTGTGAAGATCGTTGCGCATGGCGCGGGCAAGGACGTGCTGCATCGCTTCGAGGAGGAGCGTCGCCTGCTCGCGAGCCTCGAGCACCCTGGCATTGCGAAGCTGTTCGAGGTCGGCGCGACCGAAGATGGACGACCGTGGTTCGCGATGGAGGTCGTGCACGGCCGGCCGATCGACGAATACTGCGAAGGGCTCGGGTTGCAGAAGCGGCTCGCCTTGTTTCGCCGCGTGTGTCTCGCAGTCCAGCATGCGCACTTGCGAGGGATCGTTCATCGGGACTTGAAGCCGACGAACATCCTCGTCGAAGACGTCGACGGGGAAGCTCTGCCGAAGATCATCGACTTCGGTATCGCCAAAGCGCTCGACAGGCGACATGGGTCCAGCCCGCTCAAGACGGTCGTTGGCGGTTTCCTCGGGACGCCGGCATACGCGAGTCCCGAGCAGGCTGGCGGCGATCCCGAGAAGATCGACACGCGTGCCGACGTCTACTCGCTTGGTGCGATCCTGTACCAGCTCGTCTCCGACGTACCGCCGTTCGATCCGGCGGACCTCGCGAAGATGACGACGTTCGAGTTGCAACGCACGATTGCAGAGGTTGTGCCGCAACCACCGAGCGCGGTTGCACGAAACGGCTTCGAACTCGGCGCGCTCGACAACGTCGTGCTGCGCGCGCTCGAGAAGGACCCCGAGTTGCGGTTTGCCGACGCTGCCGCGCTCACCGCAGCGATCGACGCGCATCTCGAAACGCGCATCCTCGAGTCGGATGGGGCACGACATGAGAACCGATCCGCGGCGAAGTCGTCGCGGGCCTGGGTCGGCACTCTGGCGCTGTTCTGCGCGATCGCACTGCTCGGTGTCACGCTCTGGATCGCGTCGAAGAACTTCGAATCGCCGAGTGACCGGGATCCGAGAGAGTCGTCCAGCGAAGCGGTCAGCGGAGAT
Organism: Planctomycetota bacterium; assembly: GCA_020426005.1. GTDB lineage: Bacteria > Planctomycetota > UBA1135 > UBA1135 > JACKHW01. The sequence goes on from JAGQQW010000013.1 coordinate 37,282, forward strand.
CGATCGACGAACGCGACGGTTGGTGCCGGTAGTGGCGCAGTGGCGCGCGAACTCTCGAGGATCGACCTCGTGCCGTTCACCGTGACGCGCAGTGCCGACGAACTCGAACTGATCTGGCCCCGACGTGACGGGCTGCGGCCGACGCGTGTGCTCGCGGCGGAGCGCGGTCGACTTTCGCGTGACGTGACGACGTTCGCGGACCTGGAGTCGTGCCTCGCCGACGGCTCGGCCATTGCGCTCGACGTCCGTCTCGAGGAACGGCAAAGCGACGGTGTGCTCCGCCTCGTGCCTCCGGTCGGGGTCGAGGGTGCGGATGTCTTCGCTGCCGAGTTCGCTTGCGCTGACGGTCTGTCACGCAAATCCGCGGTCGTCCGTTCGCTCGCCCGGACGTCGACACCGTGGTTCCCGCGATGGGAATCGCTGGGGCCATCGCTCGAGATTCCCGAGGTCGAAGCTCTCGGCGCTCGTCCGCTACTGATGCACTGTGACACTCTCGGGTGGACCGATCTCGTCCTCGTCGACGGAACGAAGACCGAGGCCAGCAAGGTGCTCGTCTACGACGCGAAGCAGCCGGGTGTCTTCGAGTTCTATCGTCGGAGCAAGGCGGCCCTCTTCGACGAGCGCCCGTTTGCCGCCAGTGCGCATTACCACGACACCGATGCTGCGCCGGACCTCTTCTTGGCTACCGAGCGCGGTCTCTATGTGTTTGCGGGAATACACGCGAATGCGCTCGGACTGCGTGAAGGACGGGTGTTCTCGCATACCTATCGGCCCGAGAACCAAGACCCTCCGTGTGCGCCGATTGCCTTCGCGACGGGGGACTACAACGGCGATGGGATCGTCGACATCGCCACGATCGAAGCGATTCCGGGAGGGTACGGGTTGGTCATGCGCGTGGGGAGTCGAAAGCCCGGTACGATCGAGTTCAACTGGCAATGGGAGGATCGGAAGAGCAAGGTCCAGCTGCCCATGTCGAGTGACGATCGCGCGTCGATCGCGTTGCGAGATCTCGACGCCGATGGTCGTGACGACCTGCTGATCGCGATCGATCGCACGAGTGGCGATGACACCATCCTCGTCAAACCAGGCGACGCCACGTACCAGCTTCAAGGCGGTATGCCCACCTTCGTGCGCGATGGAGTCGTCGACTTTTCCAAGCCGGCGTGGGCCCTCGTCGACGTCAACGGAGATGGGTACGTCGATCTGCTCGACATCGACGCATCGAGAGAGGGTTCCTCGGAGCGCCTTCGTGTCCGTCTCGGTGGGCCGGCGAGTTTCGGCTCTGGTCGCCCCTTCGATGACGTCGAGCTCGATCATGTCGTGCACGTCGAAGCCGCAGACGTGGATGCCGACGGTATCGACGACCTCGTGATCGGACATCGCGACGAGTCCGGTGCTACGCACGTATCGGTTCTGATCGGTGATCGCGGAGACGAGCGGCGTGCATGGTTCGCGAAGACAAGAGTCGACATCGGGACGTTCGAGGATTTCGTGGACGTGCGCACGGGGCGCTTCGATGCCGATCCGATTCTGGACTTGGTCGTCGTACAGCGAGCGCCTTCGCCTGCACGCGGCCTTCGCGTGACGTCGTTCGAAGCGCGGGCGCGGACTCCGGGCGATGTCTCGTTCGATTTCGTGGGGGAGCGCCGCAGCGCGAGCCTCGCGGAAGAGTGTGAGGCGAGCTCGTCGGGAGGGAATCCCGGAAGTTCGCTTCATGTCGTCGCTCGCGGTACGAGCGAACTCGTCGCTATGGAGAGCGCCAATCGCCGGAAGCCGTGCCATTTCGTGACGCTTCACGCGGAGACGACGAAGGAGACCTCGGCGAACTTTCGGAGCCGAATGAACGTGGCGCGAATCGTCGATCCATTTGGATACGACGTCGTTCGTTTCGACGCCAATGGGAATCTCGTCGTCGATGCTCTACTACGCGGGTATCGGCGCATCGGTGACAAGCCGAAAGCGTTGCTATCGGTCGACCCGATCGAAGAGTTTTGGCCGATCTGCTTGATCCCGAGGGTGTCACTGCAATCCGTGCCGTTCCAATCGCGTGATTGGATCCTCACGCGTTCGTCGGGTGACTTCGCAACCTATGCGTGGCAGAACGGTGCATGGCAGACGGGCCCCGCGTTCGAAGTCTCCGACATCCCGGATGCGGTCGTGATCGCCGACCTCGACGCCAACGGTCTGGACGACGTGCTCGCGTTTCGCAAGCTGCGTACGCACTCGACCGAGTTGGATGTGCGGCTTTGTGTGCTCGACGTTGCCGCGCGTGGAAAGTTCTCGTTCCTGCGCATGAACGAGGTCGAGGCGACTGGACAAGCCGGACTGCGCTATGCCATTCCAGGTTCTGTTTCGTCGATCGTCGTGACTCCGATCGGTGGACGTGCGGGGTATGACGACGCGTATTCCCGGGGACTCGTCGTGGGGCGCGAGGACGGTTCGATGGCCGGCCTGTACGCGAAATACCCTCCTGTTATGCCGGGCTACGCACTGCAATCCGCCGGCGAGGGTGAGTTCGAGCCGGTGTTCCCCGGAAAACCCTTGGTGCTCGGCGCGGCGGATTTCGACGGGGATGGCCTGGAGGACCTCATTGTGGCGGCGCGGGATGGATCGCAACTTCAAGTGCGCTTTCAAGACCCGGATACCAAGGTGCCCACCGGTTCACCATGTGGGACGGGTGTCTTTAGCCGCATCCGCACACTGACGACACCTTGGGGTGGCATGAAGGGATGGCGCGTCGTTAAACTCCTCGCGCTGCGCCTCGACGAAGATCCTCTGCCGGATCTCGTCGTCCTCGCCGAGCACGATGGTGGTGAAGCGTCGATCCTGGAATGGTTGACCAAACCACGCTGACTCGGTTTGGCGTGCAAGTCGTTTGGTTGTTCCTCACCCTCTCACCTAAGTCTCGACGTTACTGCCTCGATGCCCATGCGCGAACGCGTTTGTCGTCATGCGCCCACACTGGCGCTTCTCCTCTCTATTTGTGGGGCCAGCAGTGTGCTTGCCGCACAGGTCCAGCGCGACCAAGTGCTACGTCATACTGCGACGCTGTTCGGGGATCGCACCAATGCCAACTTCGGAAGTTCGATCGCAACCGGCTACGACCTCGATGGCGGTGGCAAGAACGACTTCCTGATCGGTGCGCCCGAGGATTCGTCGACGCAGTTGTCTCACGGTTTGGTTCGTGCCGTGCGCGGAGAGGATCACGTGCCGTTGTGGACATTGCGTGGCGCAATGGGAGACCGCTTTGGCGCGAATGTCGCCATGCTCGGGGACATCGACGGCGACAAGGTGCCCGACTTCGCGATTGGCGCGTGGGGCGGTGAACAATCGTCAGCCACCAACCAAGAAGGCTACGTCGAGTTTTGGGCGACCGCGGGTGGAATCAACGGCTACCCACGCGCCATCGGCAGGGTTTGGGGTGGTAAGGCCGGTGCGCATCTCGGCGAGACATTGTGTGCCGTGCCGGACATCAACAACGACGGCGTCACGGATCTGCTCGTCGGAGCCAACCAGAACGGCACGGGGCCAGGCTTCGCGCTCCTGATCTCGGGGAAGACGCAGACGGTGCTGCGGCGGCTCGTGAGTCCATTCGCCGTCTCGACCAACCTCAAGGACAACTTCGGGACGAGCGTCGCGGCAGGGGACCTGACACGGAACGGAATCCCCGAACTTCTCATCGGTGCACCTGGTGAGACGGCGATGACCCAGGCGAACGCTGGCCGGATCTACGTGTTCGACGCGGTCACGGGCAAAGCCACGCGCTGGTTCGACGGCACTGCAGGAAAGCGGTTGGGTTTTGGTGCACTGCACGTGATGCCGCGATACCTCAAGACCGGGCAGCCGGCGGTTCTCGCCGGAGTCCCGAAGCTCGGCGCGAACCATGGCGGCTTGGAGATCTACGACCCGGCGACTGGCACGGTTGCGGCGATGCTCCTCGGAGCGCGAAGCGGTGATGGCCTCGGGTTCTCGATGGCAGCCGTTGGCGATCAGGATGCGGATGGCTTCGAGGACTACCTGGTTGGCACGATTGCGTGGTCGCCGACGACGCCAGGTTCCGCGGCGGTCGTGTCGGGCAAGACCCTGACCTTCCACGCGACACTGCCGCTCTTCGTCGGGGACGCCAACTTCGATCTGTTCGGGTATGCAGTCGCGAATGCGGGTGACCTCGACGCGGATGGCATCGACGACTTCGCGATCAGTGCTCTGCTCGACGACGACGGAGCGCCGGATTCGGGGTCGGTGCGCTTCTTGACCGCCAAGGCGTACGAAGTGTCGAGCGATAGTCACGTCGTCGATGTCGCGCTCGGCGGTCAGCAAGTGATCCGCATCGATGCGGGGCCGTTGCACGCGAACGAGTTCTACCTCGTGCTCGGTTCGATGACCGGCACCGCGGGCATTCGCGTCGGCAACCTCGTGATTCCGCTCACGGCCGATATCTACACGAACCTGACTCTCCAGAACCTCAACTCGTCCTTGATCTTCGACAGCTTCCGCCGCCTCGACGCGAGCGGGCGTCGCAATGCGATCTGGACCGCGATCCCGCCGGCGACCGCGCTGCGTGGTTTGATGCTCTATCACTCGGTCGTGCGCTTCGACGCGAGCGGTCAGATCCAAGCCGCGAGCCGCGCGCTCCCGCTCAGCTTGCGCTGATCCGCACGTCCACGTTTCTCATGCAGCACTGTCTCCGCGATCCGTCCATCTCGACTTCGATGAAGGTCTGCGCGGACTGCCGACGAGCGGTCTTCGCTTGCGTGCGACAAGAGCTCCCGAGTACGCCGGCGCGGCTCGCTCGCGTGCTCGTGGACGAGGTCGACGAGATTGCCGATCACGTGCTGGATGCGACGCTGCGTCGGGTGCGAGAGGGGGACATTCCCGACGGGTCGCTCGTCGCGTGGGTCGTGCGGTGCTGAAAGAACCGCGTGCTGGATCGCGTGCGCTTTTGGAACGCCGATCGCCGCTCGATCGAACGCGAGCTCGATGCGACGCGAGGGCGCGACGCGCTCGCGGCGTTTCGCGACCCGACACGTCCGGGTCCGGGGCTCGTCACGAGGCTCGACATGGCCGACGAACTGCTGGAGCTCAAGCGCGTGCTCGCAGAACTCGAAGGCCCCGAAGTCGAAGCGATCCGGCTGCGCTACCTGAGTGGTGAAGAGCCGACGTGGAAGCAGCTCGCCGAAAAGGTCGGGTTCGGACCCGATGGCGGGGAGCGACTGCGCGTGCGTGTGCAGGCATTCTTGCCCAAGCTCCGCGAGCGCATGTCGAAGCGACGCGACGCGTCGGGAAACTGAGGCGCCGAAGTTTTCGAGAAAGTGCCTTCGGGTCGTATGCGCCATGCCGTTCAGAGCGGTGTGGAACACGAATCCAAGACACCCTCGAAAGGAACCTCTCCCATGCGTGCCCTCACCCTCACCGTTCTCGCGACCTGCGTCCTCAGCGCCTCGTCGATCACCGCGCAGTTCAACCTCGTCGGGAACGGGGACTTCGAAGCGACGAACCTCGCTCCGTGGATCGTCATCTCGGGCCAGAACAACGTCAGCGTCGTCGACAACGTCGCGATCGGATCGGGCGTCGACCGTGCGTTGTACCTCCAAGGCGACGCGAAGCTGACGCAGTCGATCGTGATTCCCGAGGATGGCTACTACCAACTCGGGTTCAGCTCGCGGCGGTCGTCCTACAACGAACATGCGAATCTGTCCTTCGGTAGCAACACGCAGGTCTGGGCGCAGCTGCAGACCGGCACATGGTGCCCGAGCGGTCACCTTGTCGAAGGCGGTCGCCCCATGCTGCTGACCAAGGGCGCCTATCCGCTCTGGATCACGGCTGTCGGTGCGAAGAACCTCTACATCGACGAGGTCGTGTTGCGTCGTGTGGAGCTTCCTTATCTCTTCTACACGGACACGACGTATGGATCGCAGTACGCACGCAGCTTCATCGTGCAGCATGATCGTTCCAACAACGTAATCGTGCCGATCATGTCGAGTCATCGCTTCTCGACGGCGGTCAACATCCCGACGTTCGCGGGCGACTTCTGGCTCGACCCGACGCGTGGCTTCTGGTTCGCGATGCCAGCACTCGTTTCGAACAAGAACAGCTTTCAAAATGCTCTCCAGTTGCCGCAGCGCTTGCCCGTCGGCCTCGACGCCGGTCTCTTCCTGCAGACGATCGACATCAGCGGGCGCATGATCGGCTCGCGCCTCTACGTGCATCTGCGCGGCTGAGCTCGAAGTCGCGTCAAGAGCCGCGCGGCGCGATCCACTTCTCGAGTTGACCGAGCAGCCCGTCGGCGACGATCGCGAAGAGTGCGGCGGGGATCGCGCCACTCAGGATGAGCCCGCTGTCGTTGAGGTAGAGACCTTCGACGATGGGTTCGCCGAGACCGCCCGCGCCGATGAATGCCGCGAGCGTCGCGACACCGATGCTGATCACGGTCGACGTGCGGATCCCGGCCATGATCGTGCGCGACGCGAGCGGGAGCTGCACGCGGCGCAGGATCTGGCCGGGTTTCATCCCCATCCCGCGTGCTGCATCGACGAGGTCGGGAGCCACTTCGTGGATACCCGTGTACGTGTTGCGAAGAATCGGAAGTACGGCATAGAGGCAAAGCGCTGCGATCGCCGCTCGGACGTTCAGTCCGAGAAGCGGGATCATGAACGCGAGCAACGCGAGGCTCGGGATGGTCTGGATGACGCCCGCGGCACCCAGCGCGAAGCGGCCCAGGCGCGGGCGCTTCGTGATCGCGATTCCGAGTGGGATCGCGATCAGCGCTGCGATCACGACCGCGGCGAGCGTCAGGAGCGCGTGCTCCAACAGGAGCACGAGCAAGCGGCCACTGCGTCCGAGGAACGCGGTCCAGAAGCCAGGTCGATCGCCGGTCGACTCACCTGGAATCGGCGCGCTCGCGAGTACGCGATCGAGAGTGTTCCTCGCGGCGTCCGTGTTCTCCGGGCGAACGGGCCGTCCGGCATCTCGGGTGACGATCTCCTCGCGTTCGAGGAAGGCGCGGGCCGCCGCGCCCATCGATACGCCGTCGTTCTCGACGACGTAGTTGAGCGCTTGTGCCGCGCGATCCGAAATCGCGAACGCGAGCGGTTGCAACGCGCTCTCGATTTCGGGATGACGCTGGAGTGTCGCGCCGCGCACGACCGGGGCGGCGTTGTACGGCGGGAAGAAGCGGCGATCATCGACGAGAACCCGCAGCGCGTAGCGCAGGAGCTTGCCATCGGTGCTGTAGGCGTCCATCAAGTCGATGGTGCCCGACTCGATCGCGCGATACGCGAGGCCGTGCTCGAGCGCCCGCATGTCACCGAGGTGGAGATCGTAGGCTCGTGAAAGGCCGAGATAGCCATCCTCGCGACGTCCGAACTCGATACTGAAACCCGCGCGTAGCTCGTTCTGATGCGGGATGAGATCCGAAATGCGCGTGATGCCGAGTTCTTCTGCGCGACTCTCCCGCATCGCGAGCGCATAGGTGTTGTCGAGTCCGAACGGATCCAACCAATGCACGTCGTGCAGAGTTCGCATGCGGCGGCGAACGTGCAAGAAGGCGCGCAGCGGGCCCGTGATCTTTCCCTTCTCGCCGAGCAAGATCGCCCAGCCCGTGCCCGTGTAGTCGGCATAGAGGTCGATCTCGCCCGAAGTGAGCGCTGTCCAACAAATCAGAGTGCCGCCGAGGTTGAGGCGCCGTTCGACTTCGAGTTGGGTCCGTGCCTCGATCGTCTGCGCCATGATCTCGGCGAGGACGCCGGATTCGGTGAAGTTCTTGCTACCGACGACGATGCGATCTTGTGCCGTCGATGTGCTCGTCGCCAACGCGAGGATCAGGGTCCACGTGGCGGGTAGCGCTCCGAAGCTCTTGCGCACTGGGAGACGAGGCATCGTCACGCCACTTCGTTGCCGGCCAAGAAGCGGGTCACGAATTCATTGGCAGGAGTTCGTTCGAGTTGTTCTCGCGTGCCCGTCTGCACGACCGAACCGCGATGCATGATCGAGATTCGATCTGCGAGCTTGAACGCTTCGTGCAGATCGTGAGTCACGAGGAGCACGGTCTTGTGCACGGTCTTCAAGAGTTGCTCGAACTCATCGTGGATCTCCGAACGCGTGATCGGATCGAGAGCGCTGAAGGGCTCGTCCATCAGGATGTAGTCGGGGTCGAGTGCCAACGCCCTCGCGACTCCGACGCGCTGCCGCTGTCCTCCGGACAGCTCGCTTGGATATCGCGTCGCAAACCGATCCGGCTCGAGGCCGACGAGGCCGAGGAGTTCGCTGACGCGCCGACGGATGTCGGCGGGCGCGTATCGCTCCAGTTCACACAGGACGCCGATGTTCGCCGCGACCGTCATGTGCGGGAACAAGCCCCCGGTCTGGATCACGTATCCGATCCGTCGACGCAGTCCAAAGACGTCGACCGCTGCAATGTCGTCGCCACCGACCCGAATCGCTCCGCTCGTGGGATCTTCGAGGCGATTGACCATTCTGAGCGTCGTCGTCTTTCCGCACCCGCTCGTGCCGATCAGCGCATGGGTCTCGCCTCGTCCGATCGTCAGTGCGAGTTCGCGCACAGCGACGACGTCTGTGCCGCTTTGGTCCGAATAGCGTTTCGTGACATGGTCGAACTCGATCACGGTCAGTGTCCCCGTCAGCGGTCGCGACGAATCACTGGATCGATGTCGGAGCTGCGTCCTCGATTCGGACGAACTCGTTCATCGAGAACCACTGCCGATCGTCGAACCACTGACGCTCCAATCGTAGACCTGCCGCCGCGCCGAGGCGAGCGATGTCCTCGTGGCGGAACTTGCGCGAAGTGCCGACTTGGATCGAATCGCCTTCGTCGAGGTGGACCTCCATGTGCATCGAAGCGAGGTACACGTCCTGCGCGCGTTCCGTGACGAGTCGGAACTTGACGGTGCTCGTTTTGATCCCTCTGCACGGTTCTTCGGCGATGTACGGTGATTCCTGCCGGAACGACGACAGGTCGAAGTTCCCACCGAGCTCGCGATTCATGCGGCGAATCATGTTGAGGAAGAACGAGTGATTCGGCGGACCGGCTTCGTACGCGCCCTTCAGGACCTCTTCGTCCTTGTGCAGGTCCATGCCGACGAGGAAGCGGTCGCGCGGTGACAGGCGGTCGCGAATCCCGCGCAAGAACTCGACGGTCGCTTCGAGGTTTTCGAGGTTGCCGATCGAGCTGCCGAAGAACACGATCAGCTTCGACGGTTCGACCGGAATGCTCGCGAGCACGTCGTCGAAGCGTCCGCACCTGGGTTGCACGTCGATGGCGGTGCCGAATCGTGCATCGATGTCGCGTTTCGTCGACTCGAGAGCGCCTTGGGAGACGTCGATCGGGATGTACGTGAGTGGCTCACTCTCGTTGCGTTCGATAGCTGCGGACAGCAGGTGCGAGACTTTCTTTGCCGAACCGCATCCGAGTTCGATGAGCACCCGATCCTGGACGAGGATGTCGGTGGCGTTCTGCTCGAGGATCGCCACTTCGCTGTCGGTCAGGTAGTAGCTCGGGCACTCCGTGTAGCGGTCATAGAGGCGTGATCCGACGCGATTCCAGATGTGTGAGTGGTCGATGCGGTGTTCGTGGCCCGCACCCAGGAACGCGTGTTGAACGGCTGCGGCAAACGTCTCGTCGACGGGTGGTGTTTTCGTTTCGAGGACGCGGTAGCACCAGACCCGGAACAGTGCGCTCGGATCCTTCTTGGGCAAATAGAGTTCCGGCTCGGTGGCTTCGAGCAACTTGATCGCGTGCTCGTTGTCGAGTTCTTCGAGTTTGCTGCGCACGCCCATCGCGTCCTGCTCGAAGAAGTCGACGCGCATCGTCAGTGTGATCGTTCCGCCAGGCTTCACGACGCGTACGATCTCGTCGAGTGCGTGCGCTGGTGCCTGTCCATAGGAGAACACGCCGACGAGAACCGCGGCGTCGAAATGATTGCACGGAAACGTGTCGATCGGCTGTGAGAGGTCGGCCTGGGACAGGTGGTTGTAGAGGCGCTTCTGCTTCGCCTTGGCCAGCATCTCCCGTGACAGGTCGATCCCGCTCAGGTTGCGGAAACCGATCGAGTGCAGCGCTTCACCCGCCGCGCCGGTTCCGCAGCCGGCATCGAGCACGTAGGCGACTTCGGCAAACGGTGTGTAACGCGCGAGCATGCGCGCAGCCGTTCTGTGGCCGAAGAAGCCGATGGTCGCATGGTCCTCGTCGTACGAGTCGGCCCAATCGTCGTAGAGCTCCGTGAGGTCCTTCTTCGACTTGGCTGCGTACGCACGGGTCCACATCTTGTCGAGATGGTCGCTCTCGCGTTTCGAGCGGGGACTCCCGGCTTCTGCTCGTGGTGTCTCCTTCGATGGTGTCGGTGGCATGTCAGGTCAGGCGCGTCATCAGTTGTGGCGGAAGGCGTCGTCACCTGGCGACACCGGTGGTTCGCTGGGGAGTCGCTCGTTGGTCGCGTCTGGTGGCTCGACGATGAGGTGCGGCGCCGCGTCGAGTGCTTCGGCATCCATCATCGAGGCGATGCGTTGCAGATTCGCGAGCATCATCAGTTGTTCCCAGGCCTCGAGCCGTTCGAGACGTTCGCGGAACTCGTCCTGGAGTAGCGAGGGCGCACGGGCGAGCACCGCTTGCCCCAAGTCGGTCGCGGAGACCAGGATCGTCCGTCGGTCCTGCTCACCGCGAGTGCGCGCGACGAGTCCGCGCTTCTCGAGGCGGTTGAGGATCCCCGTCATCGTCGCGCCACTCAGGTGCACCGATCTCGCGAGCGTGCTCGCCGACACGCTGCGTCGTCGATCGACTTCGCGCAGGGTCGCGAGCTGGGGGCCGGTGAGGCCGCATTCCTCGGCGAGGCGGCGCGAATGGAGATCCACGGCCCGCATCAGGCGCCGGATCGCCGCGACGATGAGATCGTCGAGTTGCAGGTCGTCGCTGGGACCGAGCATGCCAGCATGCTTGCAGGCAGATTCTTCGTATGCAAAGCAAATTGAGTCGGCTGCGGTGCCGAGAGGTGTTCGGGCGCCTGAGATATCGCAGGATGCCGTGCTTCCGCGCGCCCCGTTTTGCTATGGATACGAATGATATGGAGGCTTCGGAGTCGCTCGGCGACCGTCGATCCTGTCCTCCGTCGGATGATCGGGTGACCGGCAACTCCAACGCGCTACCATCGCGCCGATGCCGACCGACGACTCGATGCGGCGGGAGCCGGTCGCGATTCTCTGCTATCCGACGATCGGTGGCAGCGGTCGAATCGCGTGCCAGCTCGCCAAGGGCTTGGCTGCCCGCGGGCATGACGTGCGCGTCGTCAGCTACGAAGAGCCTGTGTTCCTCGATCCGGCGATCCGCTTCGAGCGCGTGGCGGTCCTCGACTACCCGCTCTTGAAGTACCCACCCTACGATCAGGCGCTTGCGGCACGGATCTGTGAGTTGCACGAAGAGCATGGCATACGGCTCTTTCATGCTCACTACGCGATCCCGCACGCGGTCGCCGTGCTCCTTGCGGATGCGATGCTCGGCGGGAATCGCCTACGACTCGTGACGACGCTGCACGGCACGGACATCTCCGTCGTCGGGCGGGACCCCGCCTATCGACGGGCCGTGCAGTGGGCGCTCGAGCGAAGTGATGCGGTCACGGCGGTCAGCGCCAGTCTGGCGGCTCAGACGCGTTCCGAGATCGGGTTCGACGGCTCGATCGAAGTGGTGCCGAATTTCGTCGATACCGAAGTCTTCGACCCCGGCATCGGTCCACGTTGGGTCGATCGGCCATTCGACGAACCACGACGCCTCGTGCATCTGAGTACGTTCCGACCGGTCAAGCGAGCGTGGCTCCTCGTCGAAGCGCTCGCGGAGCTCGCGAAGGTGCTGCCGTTCGCAGTCGACATGGTCGGAACCGGACCCGATCTCGATTCGGCGCGTGCGCTCGCTCACGAGCGCGGCATCGAGGATCGACTGCGCTTCGTCGGTAGCGAAGCGAATCCCGCGCGCTACCTGCAGGGTGCCGACCTGTTCGTCTTCGCATCGGCCACGGAGAGCTTCGGTCTCGGCATCCTCGAGGCGTTGGCATGCGGCGTTCCGGTCGTTGGGCCCGCGGTGGGTGGGGTGCCCGAGGTCCTCGGGCGTCCCGAGGCAGGCATTCTCGTCGATGAGCCTCCCGATGTCGGCAAGCTCGGTTTGGATGGCGCTATTGCAGGGGACGTGAGCGCGACCGAGGCGTTCGTTCGATCGATCGCGAGCGCGATGGCAGAGCTGCTGCTCGATCCCGATGCGTACCGCGCAGCCGCGGCGCGTGGGCCTGCACGGGCAACCGAGGTCT
>JAGQQW010000139.1 GCA_020426005.1 Planctomycetota bacterium
GCGAGCAGTCCTGATGGTCGACGAAAACCTGAGCCGGCGCGAACGCGAGATCATGGACATCGTCTACGAACTCGCGGGAGTGACTGTTTCCGACTTGGTCCAGCGTTTGAGTGATCCGCCCACAGATGGAGCGGTGCGCACGATGCTGGCTCGCCTCGAGGAGAAGGGGCTCCTGCGAAAAGTCATGCGCGATGGACGCGCGGCGTGGACGCCGGTGACTCCGCGTAGTCGAGCTAGGAACGTCGCGATTCGACGGCTCTTGCGCACGTTCTTCGATGGCTCGGTCGAACAAGCGGTTTCTGCGCTTCTCTCCAACCGTTCGGATCTCGACGACGAGCAGCTCGACCGACTCGCGGGTCTGATCGAAGAGCACCGTCGGCGGCGACGATGATGTCGGTGGCCGCGATGGAGTGGGTGATCGATGTGTTCATCGAGTTGTTCTTGCGCGGGACCGTTCTCCTGCTGCTCGCACTTGTCGTGCTCCTCACCATGCGGCGTAGCAGTGCGGCATCGCGTGAGTTCGCTGGACGGTGCTTTCTTGCAGCGCTGTGCGTGTTGCCGCTGTTCGTTCTGAGTGGGCTGTCGATCGACGTTCTGCCGGTGCCGAGCCCGCCAGGGGCAAAGGACGGGATTTCGGGACTCTACGTGTCGTCCGAGTCCGTGCACCTCGATGACCTCGAGTCGTTCGCCACGTCCGTGGGGAACTCGAGCTCGAATCCGATCGCGCTCTCGCGTTGGGTGCTCGGGTTCGGCGCCCTTGTGTGGGTTCTCGGGTCGTGTTGTCTGCTCGTGTTCACGGTGGCCGGATACCTCGTGAGCGCTCGTCGGTTCTCGATCCGTGCAACGACCGCGTTGCCCCTCGGATTCCAGCAGCGCCTCGGTCTCGGTGATGGCTGCCATATCTGGATCTCTTCGCGTGCGACGCAGCCGATGGTCGTCGGCTTGTGTCGACCTCGCATCGTGCTGCCATCAGCGTTCGTTGCATGGTCTCCGGCAACCCAGCAGTCCGTGCTGCGACATGAATTGGCACACATCGCTCGCAAGGATGCGATCGCGGTTGCCCTGTGGAATGTCGCACGCATCCTCTGGTGGCCGCACCCGGCGACCTGGAGTTTTGGCAGACGCATGTCGCTCCTTCGCGAGCAGGCGTGCGACGACTTCGTTGTCGCGAGCGGTATCGAGGCAGGAGCGTACGCTTCGGCCCTCGTCGAAATCGCTCGCATCGTTCGTGTTGCCCACGAGCGCCCATCCTCGAACCCTACGCTCGCTATGACTTCGACGACTCACTTGGAAGTGCGTATCCGCGCATTGCTTCGACCTGATATTCGCCGCCTGCAACCTTCTCGCGTGCGGCGTTGGTCGATCGTTTCCTTGACTCTGCTGGTCGGCGTTGCCTGCGCGGTCTGCGACGCCGTTGCGCAGGGCGCTCCGAGCGAAAGCCCGACCGCGAAGACACCGTCGCAATCGACCTCCGCACGGAAGGAAGGTCGCGAGCCCGTCGTGGATCAAGCAGATACGAAGGCCGAACAGCGAAACCGCGCCAAAGCGGATCGAACGATCCTCATCGCCGTGACCGACAACGGAGACGTCATCCACGGAGGCAGGAAGATCGGGCTCGTCGCTGTGCGTCCACTCGTGAAGAAGCTGCTCGCCGCCGGTGCCGGTCCCGTCGTCGTGAAGGGCGCGAGTCGCACCCAGGCGAGCGTCCTGGTGCGCGTCATCGATGAGGCGAAGCTCGCGGGTGCGCACGACGTCGTGGTCTCGACGCGAACGCTCACGGACGACTTCTTCCGTGTCTTCAGTCCTTCTATGAGTGACCCGATTCCACGGGAGACGATCACATCGCTGAAGGACTTGCTGCAGCAGGATCCCGACCTGTCGAAGCTTCTGCTCGCCGTGGCGGAGGACGACCCGGCGGCGCGGCGCATCGTGCAACAACTCGTCAAGAGGCACGCGCGCGACGACAGGAAGCAAGTCCTCGAACTGCTGGCCCAGTGGATGGAGAAGCGCATTCAGGCGAAGCGCGCGACGCTCGAAGCCTCCGAACTGCTGGAGCGATTGGAGTCGACGATGAAGCCTGCCGGCGAGAAGCGCGTCGCGCAGTCCATCTCGTTGCGTGGTCGCGTTCTCGACGGGGACTTCGACGCTCCTCTACCCGGCGTCAGTGTGATGATCCGAGATTCGAAGCTGCGTGCGACGACGGGCAAAGACGGGCGATTCTCCTTCGAACGCCTCCCTGCAGGGCGCTACGAGCTCGTGTTCTCGAAAGACCGGTACGCGTCGAAGTCGAAAGTCGCTCATGTCGACACCGCTGCGAAGTCAGCCGAAGTCGACGTTGTGCTGAAGGCGAAGTTCGAAGACATGGAGGACCATGTCGTCGATCCAAACGAGCGCAAGCGTTGATCTCGGCAGATATCGAGGTTCCTTCTGCTTGTCCGCATCGGGACGACGCGTTGCATACTGAGACGCGCGATCGGCATCGCATTCCAAACACTGCAGGCAAGCAAGAGCCCCTTCGAGCCGTTCGAGCATGACTGAGCACGTTCTAGTTCCGGCTGGCTTGCAGTCGCTTCGCAGATCTTCGCTCGCGACTCTGCAACTGAACCTGGGCCGCTATTGCAACCTCGCGTGCACGCATTGCCACGTGGATGCGAGCCCCGGGCGGCGCGAGATGATGTCGGTCGAAGTGCGCGAGCGGGTGATCGAGTGGATTCGACGGTATCGGCCGCCGACCGTGGACCTCACCGGGGGAGCACCGGAGCTCATCCCCGGCTTCCGTGAGATCGTGATCGCTGCGCGTGACGTGGGGGCGGTCGTCCTCGATCGCTGCAACCTCGTCGTGTTGCTCGAGCAGGGTCAGGAAGACTTGGTCGACTTCCTCGCGGAACATCGCGTGCAGGTCGTTGCGAGCTTGCCGTGCTATCTGAAGGACAACGTCGATCGTCAGCGCGGGCGTGGCGTCTTCGACGGTTCCATCGAAGGGCTCCAGCGGCTCAACCGCGTCGGCTACGGTCGACGAGAAGAGTTGGGTTTGCAGCTCGTCTACAACCCGACCGGTGCCGGGCTTCCTTCGGATCAGCGAGAACTCGAGGCCGCGTACCGCGAGCGCCTGCGCGACGATTGGGGAATCGAGTTCACCGGTCTCTGGTGTCTCGCCAACGTGCCGATCCGACGCTACCGGGGCTACCTCGAACGTTCCGGCGGGCTCGCTCCGTACGAGGCCTTGCTACGCGATGCGTTCAATCCGGCGACACTCGATCACTTGATGTGCCGGACGACCCTGAGCGTGGATCATGAAGGGCGACTGTTCGATTGCGATTTCCACCTCGCTCTGGATCGTCCGCTCGGCGGGCACGCACCAGCCCCGATGCTCTGGGATCTCGACCCTCGAACGCTCGAAGGTCGTCCTGTGCCGACCGGGACGCACTGCCTGGCATGCACGGCGGGGTCCGGTTCGAGTTGCTCGGGCGCGGTGGTCTGACGCGAAGACCCCGTGCGTGCGACCAGTCAGGTCGCGGTCATCGTCCGTCGCACGAGCGAGCCCGATTCGAAAACCCGTATCTCACCCCTGCGCATCGGCTGCCATGCTTCAGTCGAAAGCGGGACGCTCGCGATGAGAACCGCCTTCTGATGGCTATGCGCCGAAGAAACCCGAACGGCGGCAGTGTGGATCGCGTCGTGCTCGAGAACGTGCAAGCCGGGCGGGCGCAGTCGATCGTGCCAGTAGCGCCGGTCGCTGTGAGCGAAGAGGAGCTGCGAGTCCGCATACAGGAAGTTGGCAGCGCCGAGTTCGCGAAGCTCCGTCGCAAAGACGGAGACGACGTCCAAGCGTGCATCGATCGTTGGAGGATCGTCGTGCGTCCATAGTGGCGTGAGTCTGGCAAGGAGGGCACAGAACGCGCGTTCGGAGTCCGTTTCTCCCACGTTATGGAACGAGCCGAGTGAGAATCGTGGATCGTCGAACACGGCTGGCACGTCCCCGTTGTGCGCGAACGTGTGCATGCGACCGCCCAGCTCGCGCGCGAATGGTTGACTGTTGGCGTGTTTCAATGCTCCTTCGGAAGCCCTGCGAATGTGTGCCATCACGATCGTGCTCGCCAAGTGACGCTCCTCGAGGAAGCGGATACATGGGCTCTCGAGGGCAGGGCCGGCTTCCTTCAGCAGCCGGAGATCGCGTTCGACGTAGTACCCGACACCCCAGCCATCTGGGTTCGGACCGGCACGACCGCCATGGCTAGCGAGTTCTTCGATCGAAATCGTCACGTCCGCAGGATGACGGCTGCACATTGCGAAGAGTTCACACATGGTTCGGCTCTCTCCGGCCTCGTTTTGCGCGCTGGCACGACATCTCGTGCCTTCGTCGTTGTCTCTCGGAACGATAGGATCGCCGAATGTCCACCGAAAGCGCGCACTCGCGTACGGATCCATGCCGCATCTACTCATTCTCGGCTTGATGCTCGCGGCGGGGCAACTCGCCGGACAGGTCGCAGCACGCGTGGGGCTACCGAAGATCGTCGGCTATCTGATCGCTGGAATCGCGTTGAGCCCGGAGACGATGCCGATCGTGCCGAGATCGTTCGTCACCGACACGACACTCGCGATGGACATCGCCTTGGCGTTCATCACGTTCGAGATCGGTGCGACGCTGCGTCTCGCGAAACTGAGAAAGCTCGGCAGGTCGATCCTCTGGCTGACCGCGATGGAGGCCGAACTCGCGTTCCTCGTCGTTACGGCCGGTGTCGTTGTCTTAGCGTCCGTCCATGGCTCCGCATTCGGTCTTGCCGATAACGAGCATGCCCTGGTGTTCGCACTGATCCTCGGTGCGCTCGCATCCGCGACGGACCCCGCAGCGACCCTCGCCGTATCGAGGCAGTATCGCGCGTCCGGTCCGGTGACCGACACGGTGTTGAGCGTCGCGGCTCTCGATGATGTTGCAGGCATCCTCAACTTCGCACTCGCCATGGCAGTCGGTCGTGCCTTTCTGGGTGATGGTCCGATCTCGGCGTCGCAGTTCGTGGCTCCCGCGGTGGAGATCACGGGTTGCATCGCCACCGGTGCCGTAGGCGGGCTGGCTCTGGCGGCCGCCGTGTCGTTCGTCATGCGCGATCGGGACAGTGAGGGAGGTCTGATCGTGATCGTTCTCGCCGTGGTCGGCGGTGTGTACGGGGTCCTGCAGTGGAACGAATGGGATGCACTGCTCGGGACGATGACGATGGGGTGTGTGACAGCGAATACGAGCAAGCGCCAGCAGGACGTATTCGCACTGCTGGCGCGCTACACGGACGAGCTCATCTTCGTACTGTTCTTCACCGCGAGCGGAATGCATTTGTCGCTCTCCACGCTCGCAGACTCCCTCGGCGTCGTTTCCGTATTCGTCCTGCTGCGTACGGTCGGAAAGTTGGTTGGAGCCAGAATCGGAGGTCGTCTCGGTCATGCTCCACCGAGCGTGCGCCGCCATGCCGGATTCGCGCTGTTGCCCCAAGGCGGCGTCGTGATCGGGCTGGCTCTGACGACGTCGCGCGAGCCGGTGCTCCGGCCAATGGCACCGGCGTTGCTCGGAATCATCATCGGATCGACCGTGATTCACGAACTCGGCGGACCACTCTTCGCACGATTCGCGCTGCGCCGGGCAGGTGAGATTCCACCGGTGAACTGACATTCATTATTCGTTGGACGACTGCGTTCGGCTTCGATGCTCCGTCGTCGGCGCGTGTCAGGAAACGTGCGACGCAACTGGTGAAGGCCAGGTCGTATTCGGTAAAGTTCTCGGCGCTGAGCTTCGGCGCGAGGCGGTGCGTCGGCAGCATTGATCCATCCCCTTGCCCACGTCGGCGGTCTTTCGTGTCCCCCTCTTCATGAAAGAGATCCTGCGAGTCATTCTCGTGCTGCTCGTCCTGACTCTGTCGGGCGCGATCGGGTTCTCGGTGATCGAGGGTTGGAGTCTGTTCGACGGTCTCTACATGGCGGTCATCACGCTGACGACCGTCGGCTACACCGAAGTCCATCCGTTGTCGGATTCCGGGCGCCTCTTCGCGATGATCTTCCTGATCGTCGGGCTCGGTGTGTTCATGTTCGGCGCGGTCACGCTGGGGGAGTTCGTCGTGCGGGCACAGCTCGGCGATTGGCTCGGCCAGAAGAAAATGATGTCCATCCTCAACAAGATGCAAGACCACTTCATCGTCTGTGGTTTGGGGCGGCTCGGTCGCTCGCTCTGCGAGGAGCTCGAAGAGCGCTCTCTTCCCTTCATCGCGATCGATTCGAGCGAAGAGATCGCCGAAGCCTGCAAGGAGCGGAACTGGCCGTTCTTGGTCGGCGACGCGACCGAGGACGATGTGCTCCGCGCAGCCGGCATCGAGCGTGCGCGTGGCATCGCGTGCACGCTTCCGAGTGACGCCGAGAACATGTTCGTCGTGCTGTCGGCGCGCCTCCTGCGCAAGGACCTACTGATCCTGTCCCGCGCCACGACGGAAAAGGACGCGATCAAGCTGAGGCGAGCCGGCGCCAACCGTGTCATCAGCCTCTACGCGACTGGAGCCGCGAAGATGGCGCAGCTCCTCGCGACGCCGCACGTCGAGGACTTCTTCGAAGTCGTGACGGCCCGAGGCAAGGCGTTCGAACTCGCGGAGCTCAAGGTGTCCGACGATGCGCCTTACGTGGACCAGCCGCTTTCAGCGTCCGGCCTCCGCGACCGTGGTGTGATGGTCGTCGGGATCCGGCGACGTAACGGCGAGTTGTCGATGCCGCCGAAGCCGAGCGACGTGATTCGCAAAGGCGATTTGTTGTTCGTGCTCGGAAAGGGCGAGGTCGTTCAGGAGTTGCTCAACTGACGGATCTCAGCTGGATGCGCCTCGCGTGCTCCGAACGCGCATCGCCGGTTCAAAACCTGTTTTGAACCACGACTTCGCTGAGCGGTAGCTGACCCGGCTTCGGCCACGGATCTTTGGTGCCACGACCGATGACGACCATCGGGCCGATCACGTGATCGTCCGGCAGACGTATCAACTCGGCGACCTTGGCATGATCGAAACCGATCATCGGACAGGATTGATAGCCCATGGCCGTTGCCGCGAGCATCAGCGTCTGCATTGCGATGCCGATCGAACGCATCGCTTCGTCGCGCTGGAGTTGTTCATTGCCTTCGTGGAAGGGGCCCATCCAATTGACGAGGAGCTCGGCGACTTCCGGTGGGGCATTCCGCCAGTAGCGTGACGGATCTTTTTGCCAAGCTTTCACGTCCGCCGTCATCACGACCAACAGCGATGCGTCCGTCATCTGAGCTTGGTCGTTGCCAGCGGCTCGGATCTGTTCGCGCAGTTCGGGATCCTGGACGACGACGAAACGCCAATGTTGGATGTTGAAGCTCGTCGGCGACTGAATCGCTGCTTGGAGAAGCGTCTCGATCTCGGTTTCGGTGAGACGGTGCTCGGGGTCGTAGTGTTTGACGGCCCGTCGATCGTAAATCGCTTTCAGGGTATCCATGGTTCTCGGAGGTCCTTGTGGAAGAGACGTAGGGTAAGGACTGGGCGAGATGCTCGTCAGCTTCGAGCTGTCGCTGCAAGCTCCCAATAGACGACTTCAGCTTCGTCGACTCCCTCGAGCAAGAAGTCCGTTTCGTCGATGATCGAGGCTCCATCTCCCGGCCCCAGTTCTCGGCCCGATAGCCGGAGGGTGCCCCGAGCGACGTGGAGCCAGCCACAGCGTCCGTGCGGCAATTCGATACGCGCGCTCTCGCCCGCATCGAAGCTGCCGGCATACATACGTGCGTCCTGGTCGATCGTCAGGGAGCCGTCCGAGCCGTCCTCCGACACGACCAACCGCAGCCTGCCGCGCCGTTCGGCTTCCGGAAACTCCTTCTGCTCATAACGCGGCTCCGTGTTGCGGTTGCGCGGGAGCACCCACATCTGCAACAGGTGCAACAGCTCGTCCTTGGACGCATTGAACTCGCTGTGCGTGACGCCGCTGCCGGCGGCCATGTATTGGACTTCGCCGTGCCGCATCTGGGAGCCGTTCCCCATGCTGTCCTTGTGTTCGAGCACGCCGTCGAGCACGTAGGTCACGATCTCCATGTCCTTGTGTCCGTGGGTACCGAACCCCTTGCCAGGCTGGACCCGATCCTGATTGAGCACGAGCAAATGGCTGAAGCCGGTGAACTCGGGGTCGTAATAGTCCGCGAACGAAAACGTGTGGTAGGCATCGAGCCAGCCGTGGTTGGCGTGGCCGCGTTCTTCGGACTTGCGGATCGTGATCATTGCGATGTCGCCTGGTGAAATGCCAATATGAGGGCAGTTCGTAGGCGAGAACCCGCCTCGACTCAAACACGCTGCCCCGATTCATCGGATAGAGCTGCCCAGATGTCCCACGACGAACGAATCGCGAAACTGACCTTCGCCTCGGTCTACCCTCACTACGTCGCCAAAGTCGTCAAGAAGGGCCGCAGCGAGCAAGAGTTGCATCAGGTGATCCGATGGCTGACCGGCTACTCCGCAGCGCAGCTCGAGAAGCACATTGCAAAGGAATCGACGTTCGGCGAGTTCTTCGATCGAGCGAAACTCCATCCGAACGCGACCCTCATCAAGGGCGTGATCTGTGGTTACCGGGTCGAGGACATCGAGAACCCGTTGACGCAGAAGGTGCGATACCTGGACAAGCTCGTCGACGAACTCGCCAAGGGGAAGGCGATGGAGAAGATCCTGCGGATGTGAGACGAGGTAGTTCGGTCGTGCATCGACTCGCGTGCATCACGAGCTGGCATTCTCCTGCGCGCCCGCAGGGCCTGCGAGGCTCGTCGCGAGTTCGATTCCCGCTTCGAGATCGCTCCGCACGAACATCGTTCGACCGTCGTCGAGAATGCCTGCCTTCGTGAGCGAAGGCGCGACCTTGGCGTGGACGTGCGTCAGCACGACGGGGATCGTGCTGCTCGCGAGCCGGTCGAGGACCGAGCGCAGATTGACGATTCCGGTGGCGTCGATGACCGGGACCCCTTCGAGGTTCAGGACGAGCGCTTTGGCTTCTTTGTGGATCGACTGCAACGCCGCCATTGCTTTCTCGGCGGCTCCGAAGAACAGCGGGCCGTCGATCTCGTAGACCATGACGCCGGGTGGCGTTTCGAGTGGCGTGCCCGTGCGACCGTGGCGGACGAGCCTCGCGCCGGTCATCTCCGCGATGCGTCGCATGAAGAGCAAGGACGCGAGCAGGACGCCTGCCGTGACTCCGACGACCATGTCGAACGCGACCGTGAGGCCGAAGCACGTGAGCAGGACGATGGTGTCACTCGTCGGCGCCGACTTGAGGATGTGTCGGACGTGCCTGAGGTCGGACATGCGCCACGCCACGAGAAGCAAGAGAGCTGCCATCGAAGCGAGCGGGAGTTCGCCGAGTAGGGGGGACAGCACCAACACGGCGACCAGCAAGAACGCTGCGTGCGTGATGGCTGCAATCGGAGACGCTGCACCCGCACGGACGTTGGTCGCGGTTCGTGCGATCGCTCCCGTCGCGGCGAATCCTCCGAAGAACGGTGCGAGCACGTTGCCTGTGCCTTGAGCGAGGAGTTCGGCGTCGGGGTCGTGCTTGTGCCCGGACATCGCATCCGATGCGACTGCCGAGAGCAGGGATTCGATCGCGCCCGAGAACGCGATCGTGAGTGCGCTCGGGATCAAATCACGAAGCAGTGCCCAGTGAAGTCCGACGGGCTTGCCATCGATTCCGACGACGTCCCAGGGCATCGCGAAGCCGGGGAGCCATGGTGGGATGCCGGGAACCGAA
The DNA here is from genome assembly GCA_020426005.1 of Planctomycetota bacterium. GTDB lineage: Bacteria > Planctomycetota > UBA1135 > UBA1135 > JACKHW01. Next base: position 9,763 of record JAGQQW010000139.1, read on the forward strand.
CGGCCATCGACCACGTACGAGAACCGGTCGGCGATCGTGACGATTCTCAGTTCCGGCCAAGTCGTACGAACCCAGGCGGCAGCGACCGCGACGCCACCGATGGCGATCAGGGGAGCGGGAACGCGCTTCACGATTCGCGGGATCCAAACGAGGAGCGCGAGCGTGACGATGCCGACGACGAGGTCCGGGCTGTTCCACGTGTCGAGATGGCGCGCGAGCTCGTCGACGGTCTCGTGAAAGTGCGGGTGCTGCACGACTCCCTCGAGTCCGAGCAAATCCTTCACCTGTCCGGTTGCGATCACGAGGCCGATACCCGCGGTGAACCCCGTCACGACGGGGTAGGGCACGAACTGGATCAGGCGCCCGAGTCGCGCGAGGCCCATCAGGGTGAGGATGACGCCGGCCATGAGCGTCGCGAGCATCAAACCGCCCGGTCCGTGTCGTGCCGTGATCGGAAGCAGGACCGCGACGAAGGCGGCCGTCGGTCCGGACACTTGGACGCGAGATCCGCCGACGAACGCGATCGCACCGCCGGCGACGATCGCGGTGTAGATGCCGTTCTGCGGTGGCATGCCCGTGGCGATCGCGAGAGCCATCGACAAGGGCAGTGCGACGATGCCGACGACGAGTCCGGCGAGCACGTCGGCTCGGAACATCGCGAAGGTGTAGCCGTCTCGAAGGACCTGGCGGAGCGCCGAGGCCGGACGGGGAAGTCGTGGAGCGTCGTGGATTGCAGGAACTCCGGCACGGCTCGTTGCGCCGTGCGCGCGGGTTCTTACGCCGGTCGAGCGCTACCCGCAATCGCGAAGCTGGGATATCGACGTGCCTGCTTCAGCAGTCGGAATGCGGCCGTAGGGTGAGGGGCATGTACGAAGTTGAAGGTGATGATCGGGCCACGGAATTCACAGGGAAACCGCAGTGCTCGGTGGGGGCGGAACTCTTCGGTGCAGCTCGAAGCGAGCGAGACCTGTGATCGTCCCCGTCGGAACCAAGGTCTTGTCGAAGGGCAAGATCGCTGGCACGCACCACGTGTATCCCGAGGGTACGCTCGCGGTGATCGTGGAGACTCCGCTGGATGCGAGTCATGCGTATCGCGTGCGGCTTTCCGATGGGTTCGAGACGAGTCTCACACGCGCGCAGTTCGTTCTGCTACGCACGCATCAAGAGGAGGGATTTCGCGAGGGCATGGGGGCGCTCGAGGATCACGAGCTCACGACGTCCGTGATCTACCGCTGCCTGGTCGGTTCGAGGGCTTACGGACTCGAAACGGACACGTCGGACTACGATACGCGAGGCATCTACTTGCCGCCCGCCGAACGTCATTGGTCGCTCTACGGGGTTCCCGAGCAACTCGAGAACCGGGAGACCGACGAGGTGTACTGGGAACTCCAGAAGTTCCTGCTGCTCGCGCTCAAGGCCAACCCCAACATCCTCGAAGTCCTGCATTCGCCGGAAGTTCTTCACGCGACACCGATCGCCGAGGAGCTGCTCGCGATGCGCTCGCGGTTCTTGTCGAAGCTCGTCTATCAGACGTACAACGGCTACGTGATGTCGCAATTCAAGAAGCTCACGAGTCGGCGTGAGCGAGGACTCGAGCCGAAGTGGAAGCACGCGATGCATCTGATACGGCTCTTGCTCGCGGGGATCACGGCACTCGAAGATCACGTCGTGCCGGTGCGGGTCGACGAGGCGCATCGCTCGGGTCTGATGTCGATTCGAATGGGGGACATGCCGTTCGAGCAGGTGGATCAGTGGCGACTCGAGTTGCATCGACGCTTCGAGAGTGCCTTCCGATCGACGACGTTGCCGGATCGCCCGGACTATGAAACGGCCAATGATTTCCTCATCAGAGCGCGTCGCGCGGCTACGGAGGTTCCGCAATGAAGCTCCCGGGTGAACTCAGGAACATCGTCCAAGCGTTCCCGCACCCATTGTTGTTCGCGACGGTGTCGGGCGCGCATCTCTACGGGTTCCCGTCTCCGGACTCGGACTACGATTTGCGTGGTAGCCACGTGCTTCCCGTCGAGTCGCTCGTCGGCCTCCAAGAGCCGCGCGAGACCGAGGAGCGGCTCGGCCTCGAGTCCGGACTGGACCTCGATCTCGTGTCGCACGATGTCCGGAAGTTCTGTCGACTGTTACTGAAGCGCAACGGCTACGTGCTCGAGCAACTACTCTCGCCGCTCGTCGTCAAGACGTCAGAAGAACACCAGGAGCTGATCAGCTACGTCCCTGGCATTCTCACGCGACACCACGCGCATCACTACCTCGGCTTCGCCCAGAACCAATGGCGCATGTTCGAGCGCGAACCGCGCATCAAGACGCTGCTCTACGTCTATCGCGTGCTCTTGACCGGGATCCACCTCATGCGGAGCGGCGAGGTCCTGGCATCGCTGCCCGCGCTACTCGGCGACTATCCGCAACCCGGAGTCGCCGACTTGGTCGACGCCAAGATGCACGGGGCGGAGAAGCAACCGCTCACGGCATCGGACGTAGAGGCGCACGCCGGCGCGTTCGCGCGTCTCCGGCAGACGCTCGAACGCGCGCGGGACGAGAGTCACCTCCCGGATCAACCCAGTGCGTTCGAGGAGCTCGATCGGTTCGTCGTTCGGGTTCGGCTCGGCGCGACCGCAGAGCCCGACTGAAGCGAGTCGTGCACGCGACGGACAGACGCGGCGGACAGAATTGCGAAGCAACGGGAGCACGCCGAACCGCTGCTCGTTGACAGCCCGCGTTCGGCCGTTAGCCTTTTGGCCCAAGAACTTCATGCACATCCTCGCGCGCCACGCTCGAACCAAGACCGTCCGCGGTCCCAGCGCCTCGACGCTCGGCGTCGTGCTGGTACGGCTCGGCCTCTTGTGCATGGTGTTGATCGCGTCGCGCGCCGGTGTCGTTCCGGACCTCGGTGGTTCTTGGAACGCTGCCCATTGCGCCGTCGTGGCCGAGGAGACCGAGTCGCGATCCAAGGTCGTGGCCCGGCATCGTCAAGTCGTGCCACCGGCACTGCCCGCGGCGCAGGTTCGTTCCGCGAGCGACGAGATCGCGGAAGGCATCGAATGGACGGGCGACGATCCGGAGCCGGATCTGTTCGATTCGCCGAGGGGTGTGCCTCAGTTCGTCGACGACCCGCACTGCGTCGACTGGAAGCGAAGTTGCGACGTTTTCATCGCGTTCCATCGTCGCTCTGCGTCGCCCCGCGCGCCGCCAGCCTCGCAGTCGTTCGACTGCTCGAGGCCGTTCTGGATCGCTGCCTGACGCGGGTCGCGATCGCCTGCACTCAGCCTGCCTTCGCCGCGCCGTCTGCTGACGGGCTGCTGGCAGCAGGAGAGCTGCGCCGACCTCGAGACGTTTCGCTCACGTCTTGACCCGGGTCTCGGTGTGTCACCGAGATCCTGGTACCGAACCCCAGTCAGCGTCCGCTCGGGGTCCTGCAGGTCTACCGCTACGCACTCTCGCCGCATCTATGTCCGTCTGGTCCATCCATCGTCCGCTTCCGGCGCACCCGCTGCCCTACGCGATTCCCAGCCGAGCTTCTCGAGCACTCATCGCAGCTGCACTGAGCGTGACGCTCGGTGGTTGTGTGCCGTATTTGGGGGCCCTCGAGCCGCGTCCCGTCGATCTGACGATGCCGCCGACGTTCCCGGGAAGCGATGCCACCGCGCCTGCGAAGAGCGTCGCGCTCACGAGTGTTCGTGACTTCTTCCAGGATGAGAAGCTCGTCGCGCTGATCGAGCAAGCGCTCGCGAACAACCAAGAGTTGAAGATGCTCGCGACCGAGATCGGGATCGCCAACTCGGAGGTTCTCGAGAAGCGTGGCGAATACCTTCCGAAGATCTCTGCCGGTGCCAGTGCAGGTGTCGAGAAGGTCGGCCGCTACACGAGCCAAGGTGCGAGCGACGAGAACGATCCGATCGAGGAAGGGACCACCAAGGTGCCCGAGAATCTCGGTGACTTCCGAGCAGGCTTCCAAGCGACGTGGGAGATCGACGTCTGGAACCGGCTGCGCAACGCAACGAAGGCCGCCTGGTATCGCTACCTCGCGAGTATCGAAGGGCGCAACTTCGCCGTCACGCGCCTCGTTGCAGAGGTGGCGCGTTCTTACTACGAGCTGATGGCACTCGACAACCAACTCGAGGTGCTCGGGCTGAACATCGCGATTCAGAACCAGGCTCTCGAAATCGTGCGGGTGCAGAAGCGGGCCGCGCAGGTCACCGAGCTCGCGGTGCAGCGCTTCGAGGCGGAAGTGCTGAGAAACCAAGGACGTCTCTTCGACATTCGTCAGAGCATCGTCGAGGCCGAGAATCGTCTGAACGTGTTGATCGGTCGTTTTCCTCAGGCGATCGAGCGCAACTCGAAGGACTTCCTGCAGCTGCCCGCGCCGGACGCGACTGCAGGTGTGCCGATGCAGTTGCTCGCCAACCGCCCGGATCTACGTCGCGCAGAGCACCAACTCGAGGCTGCGAAGCTCGACGTGAGCGCAGCGAAGGCGCGCTTCTACCCGTCGCTCGGCGTCGAT
>JAGQQW010000140.1:0-12156 GCA_020426005.1 Planctomycetota bacterium
ATCCAGCCGGCTTTTCGGATGGCTGCATCGTCTCCACGCGTGTACGGATCGCGGGGCAGCGTGACCTCCGTCGTTCGGTTCGGCTTCTGGGCCTGGATCGCCTGCGTTCCCAGAGCCACTGCGAGAGCCCACGCGCCGAACAGCGAAGCGGACGAGCGCACCATCACCTGACCGAGCCGGTGTCTGGTCGTGATACGGCGGGCTCGATGGCGATGCTCGTGGTCTTGCATGGGGGGCTCACTGCTATCGATATCGCAGGGACGCCTCGGTGAAGTGCACCGCCGGCCCCGCCTCGATGGCCTCGAGCACGAGGATACCAGTTCGACCTCGAAGCGGTTCGAGATCGACGCACGTCGGCGTGAAGCGCGCGTCGTCGACGATCAGTTCGTCGACGACGGTCGCGACGAGCGACGCGCGAGGATCACGGAAGCGCACTCGCAGTCGGCGGCTACGCGCGGAGGTTGCGCCGTCGGGGCTACGCTTCGCGTCTGCCGTGTGCTCGAGGCTACAGTCGATTCGAAGTAGAGTGCCGACATCAGGGATTCGGAGCGGCAACTCGATTCGATCCGTTTCGCGCTCGCCGAGGCGGACGGTCGGCGCACGAAGCTCGCCGTTACCCGTGAGGATCGCGCGTCGTTCGACGTGCTCGGCGGCGAGTGCCGTGCACTCGACTGCAGCCGGTGTGAGTGGCCACGACATCAGTTCTGTGTCGAGAACGGCGGTGCAGTCCCCACTCTCGAGTGCTTCGAACTCGAGAGTGACGCGAGCGTCGGTGTCGACCGTCCCAGGCAGCGTCGCGACGAACGGTGTCAACTCACCCTCGGAGCTGCCTCCGGGGCCGCCAAGACTCGCGACGAAGACCTCTCGCTTCTCGTCGCCCAGGAGCACTCGGACGATCGTATTCGACGTTGCGATCCGACCCACGAGTCGTGATCCGCTGCGACTCGCGACGCCGTCCCATGCCAAGCGGATGCGGCTGCGCTTCCGCGGAGGGCACTCGATGCGGATCGCGGATCGCCCGGAAACCGTCTGCTTGGTCAGGACTCCCGAGCTTCCGCGCGGCCCACCGATCGTGAGCAGAACGGGCGTGGTCACGCCGGCTGGCTGACTGAGGACGAGCATTCCCTCGGAGTCGAGCAAGCGCCGGCCCAAGAACGTGAGATCGAACATCGCGACGCCATCCGCGAGGGTCCGCATGCGGTCGATGCTCCAGCATTCTTCACCGCGCGCGGTGACGACCCGCGTCCCGCGAACCGGTTCGATCGATGGACCGTTCTCGATCCCGCTCGAACTCCAGGTCGATGCCCTCAGCGGAAGCAGTGTCGGAACGGTGCTCGCGGAATCCTCCGCCGTGCGCAGTGTGATCGTGCCGGCTGGCAGCGACCAGTACCCGAGCAGTTCTCTCGTGTCGTTGGCACCATTCGCCGTGTTCGTCACCGCCTTGTCCCGCAACTCGAGTTGCAGGAGTTCGTTCGCGAATCCCGGAACCGGCAGCGAAAGGACGAAGCCGTCGGCGGTCAGTGGTGGCAGCAGTACCGAAGCATGGTTCGTCGGTGCCACGAGAATGCGATCGACCCAACCGATGGAATGCAGCGCCAGCCCGAGCGGTGCCTTCGGCGAATCGAGTGTCGTTGCGCCATCGCCGAGGACGATGTCGTCGAATGCTCGTGTCGCGGATCGATCGAAGCGAGGAGTCTCGGCACTCCAGAACGCCCGCGCAGCGTCCGCGAGCGGGACCGCGTCGCCACGTTGTCCGGAGGATTGCACGAGGAGAACGGGACGATCGGCGTGGCTGAGGCGGGTATCGGGATCCGACACGCCCTGAGGCAAACCCGTGTGCAGAACGAGCCACATGTCCGGCATCGGTGTTGCACCGCCGTATCTCGCGAGATCGTGCGCATCGAAGATCGAGGCGAGCCAAGATGCTGCCGAGGTCGGTTCCTCGGGTCGGCGACACGTGCGCCATGGTTCGATGTTGCCGCGCAGCTCGAATCGGCTTCGGGAAAGCCCTTTCAGCCAACCGGCGAGGCTACCGGCCGGCCGCCGGAACGTATCGTCAGCGAAGACAGCGAGGCGGATGTCTTCGATGGTGACCGTCGGCGGTTCGATCGTCGCAGTAGGCAGAACACCGATCACGAGTTCGTCGAGTCTCGTCGCAGGCATCAGCGAGCCCAGCGTGGATGCCGGAGTTCCTCGGCCGAATGCTTCGAACTCGATCCAATCGACTCCGAACGAGTCGCGATCGCTGACGAAACGCAGTCGTAGGCGGCCTTGTTCGAACAACGCCCGTTCGCGTACGACGAACTCGTGCTCCGACCAGAGCGCATCCGCCGGGCTTCGAATCTCCGCGATCCGCTTGCCATTCTCGTCGTCGACGAACCCACGGCCTCGAGACCTGAGAAGGACGCGAACCGTGAGACTATGCGGGTCCACGGGCAAGGAATACGTCATCGAATCCGGCTCGCGACCGTCGAGGAAACGACCGCGTCCCGTTCCATCCGCGAACGGAGCCGTCGTCGACGTACCGACGGCCTCGAGCCAGCGTTCGTCGTCGTCTCCACAGTCGGCGACGTCCGAATCGCCGATTCGGATCGATCGCCATGGTGACTCGATCGTTCTGCTGTCGATCTGCACCGAGATTCGGACCTCGGCAAGCTTCGCGGTTTCGAGCACGGCAGCATCGATCGTGGCGGTCAGGGATTCGATGCCGGCTTCCCGATCGAACTGCAGGATCCGCATGGGGATCTCGTCGTGGTGGACTCCGACTCGAATCTCTGCGCGAGCGTCGACCGTGGCGTCCGGGGTCATTCCCGAGATGCGAGCGCGAAGGACGAGGTCTCGTTCTCGGGCATGCGCGGGCTGGGGACGAAAATCGAGAGCGAGTTCCTTTCGCGCCGGCAGAACGACGCCGAGTTCGAGTTCGCGTGGGTCGAGCGCGTCGGTGCGCATGCCGTTGCACGCGATCATCGTGCGATGCGACGCACGGACGAATCGCACACGTGCTTCCGCGCGTCGATCGGCCTGCACGCGGCTCGCAGCCTTTTCGAGACCGATTTCGATCGTATTCGTGCCATCGCGTTCGACGGACGTGATGGAGCAATCACCGAACGCAACTCCGCGAAGCGTTTGAACGTCGATGACCGCGTCGCCTGTCTTTTCGAGGAGCGTTGCCGCAAACGCGACCGCTGCGGCGCGATCTGCAGAACCCCGCGGTAGCGGCACCTCGTGATCCTGCCCTTGCTCGCCCCAACCGCGCCCTCCGTGTGCGAAGGGCGCACGAAGAGCCGCGGCGCTTCGTTCGAGGTAGGCGATATCGAACGTCGCGCGCCACGCGTCCCAGAGTGCGCCTGCAGCTTCGATGCAGTGCAAGTCCGACCAGAGACTGTCGAAGTTCGTGCGCATGTACCCGCCGCGCAGCTGCGTGTTGAAGAACGGCGGATTCCAATGCTGCTGCAGTGGAAGGAGTTCCTGGATCCAGCGCGAGCCTTGAGCTCGCGTGGCTTCGCTCTGAGACACGTCTGCGAGGGCGAACGCGAGACGTGCTGCGTCGATCAGGGTCATCGACGCGCGAAGTGGCCATGTCGTGCCGCGAGTGCCGAAGAGTCGCGCAGTCTCGCGATCCGACGTACCCTTGCCGAGGCGCTTCGCGACGAGAGACTCGTGCGCTCGCTGGGCTGCATCGAGGTAGCGTGGATCGGGGATTCGCCGCCACAACTCGAGCAAGAACCTGCCGCACGTCGCCGTTTCGCCCGAGCCGGTCCACAACGCATCTCGATAGCCATCCAGTTCCGGGTCGAACCGTGCGGGGATGGAGCCGTCCGCTTGGCGGTTACGAACGAGAAAGTCGCCGAACTTCTGTGCGCGCGTCAAGCATGCTGCGCGGACATCAGCATCGAGATCACTCCAGGAGAGGAGTGCCTGTACGACCAGCGAGCAGTCTTGCGTCGAGTAACATCCACGCTCGTCGAACTCCCATTGGAGTCGGCCGGATTCGTGGTCGAGAACGACGTGTGTCCGAAAGAGCCCGCCACGCTCCGGTGCGTCGAGGAACAGTCTGCAGACTCCGCGCGCCAGTTCCTCGAGTGCACGGTCGCCGCTCTTTCGTGCGGCGTCGAAGACAGCGAGCGCTGCCGTCAGCGGCCTTTGGCGTCGATCTTGTCCGACCGAAACACGCTCGATCGCATGGACGGCGTCCTTCGACGCGAAGTAGGCGTAGCGCTCGCGGAATGCCACCAAGCGACTCGCGGCTTCGGTGACCGTCGCTTGCATCTGCTGACGGATCGACGAGTCCCGAGGGGGAGCTTCGGTGTGCCAGACGTGGGTGGCAACGTCAGCAACGGCTTCGTCGAGCTGCGTTGCACGACCGAAGCGTACGTCGTGCTCCAGAATGAGCTCGTCGCTGTTCGTCGTCGTTCGGTTGCCGCGTCGCACGAACAAGCTGCCTGCGCGTGTCGCGAAGCTGCCGAGTCCGAAGACGAGATCGGGGGACTTGTCCGTGGTCGCACTTGCCGTGCTCGCGGCAGGAACCGACATGCCGAAGAACATCGGCAGGCGACGCGCGAACCCGTCGAGCGTCGGCTCGATCGACACGTATCGATCGCCGACGTGGCCGACGGCAGCGGGCAACGACCACGCGACGTCGGGGGCGATGTCATCCGCTTCTTCCGTGTAGTACGGCAGGCGCCATGCAATGGGCGAAGTTCCTGTGTCACGCCATGTCAGGGACAACTCTTGGACGGAGGTCGCGACCTCGAGTCGATCGACCAAGCGGACATGAACGACGGATGGCTCGCGAATCCCGACTTCGATGCGCAGATCGTGTTCGTGCTGAATCGGCGCCGCGAGCGTCCACGTACCGCGCTCACAGGTGGCAGTCTCCCACCTCGCGTCGTAGCGATGCGGCACACCATCGCTGCCAGCCAAGACGAGCGTCACTCCATCGATCACGATCTCGATGCCGTCACCCCCGTCGATATGGACTTCGAATCCGTCGGTGCCGCGTTCGACGCGCAAGCGCGGCACGTCACCGTCCGTATCCAGGATGGCCGCAGGCAGCAGAAACGCCGACGCACAGAGTGCGAGGAAGCGATGCCCAGTACCCATGGACCCGAGGGTAGCAAAAGGGGCACCGAGCCCTTCGGCTCGGTGCCCCTTTTCTGATCGCGTTTCAGGTGTCGCGGATCAGATGCTCAGCGTCGCGAGCACGCGGAAGATGATGTTGTCCTGGCTGCCGCCGCCACCGCTCGGATCGGTGTTCTGGAACGTGATGTCCGCTTGCAGCTTGCGGTCGTGCGCGTTGAAGAAGCGCGAGACGCCGAGGCTGAACTCGGTCACGTCGCCCTTGCCGGCGAGGGTCGTGCCGCCGCCGAGGCCGCCCGCGGACTGGATCGTCATGAGGTTGCCGCCCGTGCCGCCGAGCGTCGCGGGAGCATCGACACTGACCATCGAGACTCGACCGCCGAAGCCCCAGTTGGCGTCGGCCGTATAGGTGACCTGGACGTTGAAGCCGTTGGCTCCCTGGTCATTGTTGGCGCCGGCGTTGAAATCCGGGTCGCCGGACCAGCCGAAGTACTCGGCGAGACCACTGATGCCGCCGGTCTTGACCGCGCCACCGACGTTGAACGCGAAGACATCGACGTCGCCCGTTTGGCCGCCCGCCGTCGCGCGCTCGTTGCCGATCCACAGGTTGCCGTGGATCGAGGCGCGGAGCTCTTCCGAGCGGTCGAGGTCGCCCTGCGCGAACCAGAGGTCGCCCATGTTCTCGCCGAACTCGTAGCGAGCGCCGACCGTGTAGTTCATCTCGTTGTCGCTGTTCTGCTGCCAGAAGCCCGAGTTGAACGCGCTTCCGCCCGCGTAGCCGGCGTTGAAGATGCCGAGGTGCGCGAAGAAGTGATCGTCCATGCCGCGAAGTTCGGCGAGACCGCCGAGGACACGGCCTTCGGACGTTAGCGTGCGTGCTGCGAGGGAGCGCTCGGTGAAGAACAGGTACGTGCCCCATCCCGTCGCTTCCTTACCGTAGAGCGGCTTCATCTGGCCGGCGCGGCCGATGAGGGACCACTCGTCGTTGGACCACAGGTCCTGCTCGATGTAGGTGTCGAGCGTGTTGCCGCCGCCGCTCGCCCATTCGAGCTGGATGAAGTAGCGCGTCTCCTTGCCGAAGACGTGGCCCGAAAGCTCGGAACGAACACGGCGACCGTAGAACGTCATCTGGTCCTGGCCCATGTCGAGGTTGGAGTAACGCCAACCGGCCTGGATGCGGTTCGTCAGGTTGAGGCTGTATTCGTCGCCGCCGTCCACGCGGAAGCCGTGGCCGGGCTTGAAGCTGACGCTCGCATCGGTGCGCAATGCAGGAAGGCTGATGTTATCGAGCTCGTCGCTGCTGTTGGGGCCATTGCCGTTGGCGAGCGCGAGAGGCGTCATGAACGCCGCCGCGAGAAGGCTGATGCCAGTGCGGGATCGCATGATCTTGGTTCTCCGTAGCTATGGAGGAATCGGAAGCTGAGTGCCCAGAGCTGCACGTGCGAGCGCTGAGCGGAAGCTGAATCAGGAAAAGTGACAACACGAACGGGTCGTCCGAGAACCCGGTCGCAAGGGGCGGAGGTTAGGAAGTGTGTCAACAGCAACAAGTTGAAAAATGTCGCGTTCCACACGTTGTGTCGTTTCGCGATTTGTTAGGTATGGTTTTCTCGGCGACCGCAATGGCAATCGGGCCCGAGTGAGGCGCCTGTGCGGGCGGTGGTCTTCGACGAACTCTTGCCGGATCGAGTTCTTGCCGGAGACTTGCCCGCCACCGAAAGTCATCGTCATGGAGGGGCATTCGGAGGCAGAACGAGCGCTACCGCGTGGGGGCGCCGCGACCCGGCGGGGAGGGCTCGAGTTCCCGCGCGTGGACTTGCGCGAGTCCTCGCGTCGCGCGTGGATCACGGCGACCCACATCTATGGCTTCTTGTCGTGCGAGCATGCGGTCTGGCTCGAGTTCTACGGCAACGCGGACGAGAAGCTCGGAGCTGGCCCGGCACTCACACAACTCCTCAGGCGTGGGCGCGAACTCGAGGACCGTCTCGTCGCTCCACTCGGCTGGGACGAACCTACTTACGCCAAGGGCGCGTTCGCGGAGGGGGCTGCTGCGACGAGGGCGATGCTCGCGAGCGGTGTTCCGGGGCTTCGACAGGCCGTCCTCTACGAGCATCCGTGGCTCGGCATTCCCGACCTGCTGCGGCGTGTCCCGGGTTCGAGCGCGTTCGGCGACTTCCACTACGTCGTCGGAGACGTCAAGTCCTCTCGGAAACCCCGTGCGGACCAGGCGCTTCAGGTCGCGTTCTACTCTCGATTGCTCGCGCGGCTCCAAGACCGTCGTCCGGACCATGGCTTCTTGATCTTGAGAGACGGCAACGAGGAGCGGATCGACCTCGATGCGATCGACATCGTCCTGGACGAGGTGCTCGAAGAACTCGTGGAGTTGCTCTCGCGCGGACCCGAGTCGGAACGGCGTAGCACGCCGCACCACACGACGATGTGCCGAGACTGCGGTTGGCGACCGTCTTGCTCCGCCAAGCTCGACGTGCACTGGGTGCCCGGTTTGACGCGCAGTGTGCGTGAAGTCCTCGCCGAGCGCGGATTCGATTCTCTCGAAGCGCTCAGCCTCGTCGAGCCGCGCAAATACGCAAAAGCTGGCGTCTTGCCCGAAGCCAGTTGGCAGCGGGCCAAGCAGGGAGCCCATGCGCTGCGTTCGGGTGCACCGGTGTTCGTTCGCAAGCCGCGCGGGGTCGAGTTTCAGCAAGCCTGTTTGCCGGTCGTCGTGTTGCACGATGGATTCGAGGCCCGCGTTCCGCTCGTTGCGTGGCTATTCGATGACAGCGTGCGCTTCGCAGAAGCCCCGACACGGGAGGATGAGCCCGCGATGTGGCACGAAGCGATGGCCGCCTGGGGCAAGTCCCATGGTGCTCTCGTCCATTCCGGTGGGGTGGCAGCGCGGCTGTACGAAGCTCGCTCCGAGTCTTCGCATCCTGCCGAAGTGATCGACGCTCTCGAGCGACGTTGTACGGATCTGATGTCGATCGTTCGCGGGACATGGATCTTCCCCGAACCGGTGGTTCTGGCGAGTGAAGCACTCGCGTTCCTCGAGGGAGCACGTCCTGCCAGCGAAGTGGACTCGGTGCCACTTCTGCTCGAAGTCGGCGATCGAGAGGGACTGCGCAGCTTCGCGCGGCGCGAGCTGAAGGCACTGGAATCGTTGCTGCGCAAGATTGAGGAGGTCGCGTGAGCAGCGATGTGGAGGAAGCCGTACTGCGCGAGCGATTGCGCGCGTTCGTCGCTCACGAGCACGTCTCCGAACTCCGCGGTCGGCGCGAGGTGTGGGCGCAGTGCACGGCGGACCGTGTCGATGCAGGCGAGTGCGTGGCGGGGCTGCACCATGCAGGAACGCTCGCCGACGGGACTCTGGTGTTCGAAGCACCGGAGTTCTTGGCCAAGTTTCGCGAGGGCGAGCCGCTCTTCTTGAGCGATGGCGACGACATAGCATCGGGAATCCCGGTTTCTTTCGGCGGATTCGACGTGGAGACCTCCAGGGTCTCGGTGGCGCCCGATCGATACGAGGCGCAACGGAGTAGCGAGGGGGCTTTGCGGATCGAGCCAGGTGTCGAGTACTGCCTCGATCGACGCGGCCTCGGCTTGCAGGGGTTGTTGCACGAGGGCCTCGACTCGGTGTTCCGTCCTGAGAACAGCGACACGCGCGACGTCTTGCTCGGTCGAGCGGCGCTTGCCGTCGATGCCGATCGTCTGGACAGGGCCCGGGAGCATGCGCAGTCGACGAGATTCACCGAGGCGCAGACCGAGGCGTTCGCGCGGTCGGTCGCCGCCGAAGGGCTCGTCATGATCCAGGGGCCACCCGGCACGGGGAAGACGCGCGTCCTCGCCGAGGCGGCGCTGATGCTCGCGCGCATGCGCTGCCGCATCTTCGTGTGCGGCTTCACGCATCGTGCTGTGGACAACCTGCTCTTGGCGATTCGAGCTCTGGATGCGCGTGTGCCGCTGTTCAAGATCGGCGGAAGCCGGGGAGAGACGTCGGACCTCGCCGACAATCGCATCGCGCTCGTGCGCAACCTCGAGCGAGCGGCTCTGCCGTCCGGTGGACTCGTCGTCGGTGGCACACCGTTCAGTGTCCGCCGGTTCTCGGCCGACAAGCGCTTCCAGTTCGTCTTCGTCGACGAGGCCGGTCAGATGCCGATCGTCCACGGAGCCATCGCGCTCACGGCTGCACGGCGTCACGTCGTGTGCGGCGACCCACGTCAGTTGCCACCGGTCCGTCAAGGAGAAGGAAGAGACGATGTCTTCGGAACGTCGCTCTACGCATATCTCGAGAGTGTGACCCCGGGGATCGAACCGATCCTGTTGGATCGGAGTTTTCGACTCAACGACGAGCTCGTGCGTTTCGTGTCCACGGAGTTCTATTCGAGTCGCCTGCAGTCCGCGGAGTCGGCGGCGAGCCGCCGACTCGAAGTGCGCCGCGGTGAGGGCACGCCGCTCGCTCGCGTCCTGGACCCCGCCGTGCCGCTCGTCATCGCCTCCATCGACCACGTGGGTCGTCGCCGTCGATCGAGCGAAGAAGTGCGATGTGTCGCGGACATCCTGTCGGCACTGATTCTCGATGGAGGAGTCGCTCCGTCCGAGGTCGCGGTGCTTTCGCCGTTCCGGGCTCAGTGCCGGGCGCTGCGTCACGAGATCGAACTACGGGGGCTAGGCGGCTCGTTCCGTCTCGGCGAAGAGCGAGGACTCGTGATCGACACGGTCGAACGCATGCAAGGGCAGGAACGCGAGGTCGTCGTTCTGTCGTTGGCCGCGAGTGATCGAGACGCGCTGACGGCGCGAGCGAAGTTCTTCTACGAACCGGGGCGCCTCAACGTAGCGCTGACCCGTGCACGGACGAAGTGCATCGTCGTCGCGTCGAAGGAGGTGAAGCGCGCGCGGCCGAAGGCTCTCGAAGAGCTCTGCGCAGTCGCGACCCTCAAACGCCTGTGGCGGGACACCGAAGTCGTGGACCTTTCTCCGCACTATCTCGAGCGCCGAATCTCACGGCGCCGCTTCGTCGACGAGTCGAGCGAGGAGTTCGAAGTCGACGCGACGCGGTGAAGACGGGCGCCACGCGAGTCCGATCGTGCGGAACGCGTCGCCGGCGAGTTCTCGAAGGACGAGGCCGCTCGACTTCGCAATGTCACTCGTGCGCGCCATCGACGGGAGCAATGTGATGCCCCGTCCGATTGCGACCATGGAGAGCAGCGTGACGAGGCTCGACGCTCGGAAGTTGCCGCCGGTGTCCGCTTCTTGGAGGCGACAGACGTCGGCAACCTGTCGGCTCAGGCAATGACCTTCTTCGAGCAACAACAACGGTTCTTGCTTGATGTCCTCGAGTGTCAACGCGTCCTCGCGTTGCGCCAATGGATGACCCTCGGGGAGTACGACGAGAAACGAGTCCCGGAAGATCTCGAGCAACTCGCACGCATCGAGATCGGCTTCGGTCGCGACGAGCAATACGTCGAGTTCTCCTCGCAGCAGTCGATCCTGCAGCGTGTCCGTCATGGCCTCGACGAGTGTCAGCTTCGCGGTCGGGTGACGATCGTGGAGCAGTGGAACCAGTCGCGGCAGCAAGAACGGGGCGACCGTCGGAATGATGCCGATCCGGAGTTCTCCCGTGAGTGGCTCCATGCACGTGTGCGTTGCGGCTTCGAGTTCGCTCGCGGCGAGCAGCAACTCTCGCGCGCGCGGAATCAATGTTTCGCCGGCAGGCGTCAGCGCCGCTCCGCGCGGACCGCGTTCGAAGAGCTGCGTGCCGAGGATCGTCTCGAGTTGCCCGACTTGTGCGCTCAGCGCGGGTTGGCTCACGAAGCACGCCTTGGCGGCGGTTCCGAAGCCGCCGTGGGTCGCGACGGCGACCGCGTACTCGAGCTGGCGCAGCGTGAACTGGATCGTCATCGATCAGGTCGCATCACGCCGGACGGCCGCAGCGACTCGCGTCGGCAAGCCGTAGAGGCGGATGAAGCCACCCGCGTCGCTCTGCGAATACGTCTGGCTCTCGCCGAAGGTGGCCAAGTCCTCTCGGAACAGCGCGAAGGGTGACGTCGCGCACGAGGCCGTTGCTCGTCCCTTGAATAGCTCGACCGTCGCCGTGCCTGTCGTGCGCTCGTTCGCCTTGCGGAAGAACTCTTCGAGCGCCTCTCGTTCGGGCGTGAACCACTTGCCGTTGTAGACGAGTTCGGCGAACCGATGGGCAAGCGTGTCGTGCAAGTGCATCAGGTCGCGTTCGAGTACCAGGGCTTGGAGCGCGGACATGGCCTCGTACAACACGGTTCCGCCGGGCGTTTCGTACTGCCCGCGGCTCTTCATCCCGACGAGTCGATTCTCGAGGATCGTGATGCGGCCGACACCGTGGCGCGCCGCGATCTCGTTGAGCCGTTCGATCAGGGTCACGGGGTCGAGTGTCTCGTTGCCGATTCCGACGGGTTGTCCGTTCTCGAAGCGAACCGTCACGCTCTCCGCTTCGTCCGGTGCTCGCTTCGGATCGACGGTCCACATCCACGCGTCCTCTGCGGGTGGGTTCGCCGGATCTTCGATGCGTCCACCTTCGTGCGAGACGTGCCACAGGTTGCGGTCGCGCGAGTAGATCTTCTCTTTTGTGACCGTCAGTGGGATGTTGCGAGCCGCTGCGTAGTCGATCGCGTCCTCGCGCGACTTGATGTCCCATTCACGCCACGGCGCGATGATCTCGAGGTCCGGTGCGAGGGCCATGTAGGCGAGTTCGAAGCGCACCTGGTCGTTCCCCTTGCCCGTGCAGCCGTGGCACACGGCATCGGCGCCGACCTCACGTGCGTAGTCGACCTGCGCGCGCGCGAGGATTGGCCGTGCCATCGAAGTCCCGAGGAGGTAGCGACGTTCGTAGATCGCGCCTGCCATCAGGCATGGCCAGATGACTTCCTCGACGAACTCACGCTTGCAGTCCGCGATGCGACACGATGCAGCGCCACTCGCGGCAGCCTTGTCTTCGAGGCCGAGCAACTCGTCGCCGCCCTGACCGACGTCGCCGGCCAGGGCATGCACTTCAGAGCCCGGATACCGCTCCTTGAGCCACGGGATGATGATCGACGTGTCGAGGCCTCCGGAATA
>JAGQQW010000140.1:12182-14176 GCA_020426005.1 Planctomycetota bacterium
CGAATGATCGTCCATCGCACCTGGAAGCGCAGCCGAAAAACCGGGCGGGCACGCGGCGGCCGATCGCACGCGCCTGGCGGGACCCCGAAAGCCTCGACAAATGTCGTTCGCGATGTTTTTCTCCTGATATCCCGTTGTTCGGAAACATTGGGACGAGTGTTCCGTAGGCTCGGGCCTTTTCGGGGAAGCCCCGACCTCCGTTCCATGAAGAACTCTCGAGCGATCGTCTTTCCTCTTCTTGCCGTTCTCCTCGCCGCGGGTGTCTGGTTCTTCCAGAACCAAGGTGGAACGCCGCAGATCGGCGACTCGAACACCGGGTTGTCCTTGTCGAAGGACGAGCCCGATGGCGAAGTGCGGGCGGATCCGACCGAGCCGCGCGAGGTCGTCGCGACTGCGGTTGCAGAGCGGCGCGAGGACGTCTCCGAATCGAGCGACGAATCCGCTGCCTACACGGCGGCACTCGGCGGCTTGCGCGGAAGGATCGTGCGCGAGAAGGGCAAGGAGCCGATTCCCGGCGTCGAAGTCCTCGGTATCGAGCTGCGCGTCGACGTCGTTCTGCCGACCATCGAACAAGCGATGGAGTTCATCGATGGGCCGAATCCCGTCAAGTTTCGCGTCAAGACGCGGACGGATGGCGAAGGGCGCTTCGTGCTCCGTGGTCTTCATCCGCGAGCGATCCACCTCCTGGGGATCGGGCTGAAGACGACGGACGCGTCCGTTCGCTTCGTCGACCACACCCCGGATCGTGGCGAGACGGTCGATCTCGGCGACATCGTGATCGAGACGCGGGGATCCCTGCGCGGGGTCGTGCAAGACTCGCAGGGCAAACCCGTCGCCGGTGCGCGCGTGCGTGGACTCGATATCCCGCAGATCGCGTTCCAGGCGGGGATCGGGGATTTCCGGCCCGACGGATGTGCGTTCGTCATGTTCAACGAGACGTCGTTCGTCGTTGCGCCGCCACCTTGGATCGCCGAACTCGATCGTTTGCTTCCGTTTGCCGAGACGACGACGGACGCGACCGGTGCGTTCGATCTCGACGGCGTTCGGCCGGGCATGGTCACGGTTCTCGTTCAGGCGCCGGGGAAGGTGCCGCTGACCCGCGCGACGCGCGTGCAGCCAGAGCAAGAGCGCAACGTCGGGACGCTGCGTTTGGCGCGACCTGCAACGCTCCAACTGTCCTTCGTCGACACGAACGATCAGCCGGTGACGACGGCGCGCGCTGCAGCAGGGCGTTTGCTGGCAATGACACCCGTCGGCTTGACGGAGGCGCCCGAGGGCGTTTCGGCAGACGGCACCGTGAAGCTCTCGGGGCTCACGCGTGGCAAGCTCTACGCGATTTGGCAACGCGAGGACGGTGCTCCGTGGAACGTCGTCGGACCGCTGCACGACGGTGACACCAAGAAGATCGTCGTTCCTGCAGCCGCGGTGGGGCGAGTCACGGTCGTCAGCGACAAGGGCGAACCCGTCACAAAGGGTGTCGAACTCGCCGCGACGTTCGCGCTCGGCGGTGTGAGCGAGGACATACCGATACCTGGGTTTCTTCCGAAGGTGCGCCGAGATCGCATCCGCCCCGTCACGGGCGAGCCCGGAGTCTGGACCATCGAAGGGCTCGTGCCAGGGACCTGGAACCTACGCGCGCGTGCCGAGGGATTCTCGTTCGGCGGTGCACAGATGATCGTGAAAGAAGGTGTGGTGCCGGAGGCGAAGATCACGCTCGCACCATCGACGCACGCGAGCTTCCTCGTCGTGGATTCCGGGGGTGCGCCGATCCAAGGCGCACGCGTCTACTGGAATGCGCGCCGGGGCATGCCCGCGAACATGCGCGAACGGATGCCGCGATCGCCGATTCCGTTCATGCTCGGAAAGACCGACGCGAAGGGCATGCTCGTCGCGGACGGTGTGCCTGTCGGCGCAACGCGCTTCGCGTTTCGTCACCCTGCCTTCGCCGTGGCCGAAGTGCGAGAACAGCCGGTGCGTGCCGATGTGCCAATCCG
>JAGQQW010000141.1 GCA_020426005.1 Planctomycetota bacterium
GTCGACATTCGCCGGGTCGTGAGCGCAGCCGAGGTTGTGTCCGAGTTCGTGCGCCATCGTCATCCCACCGAGCGAGCTGTAACCCGACACGCTGAAGGCTGCCGCGGTGGAACCGCTGTGACACCAAGCGATGCCACCGCTGCCGTTGACCACGAGGGCGACGAGGTCGGCGTCGTTGGTCTCGCGCAAGCCGTGGATCTGATCCATGAAGCCATCGGTCTTGTTGGTCATCCGGTTGAGGTCGGTACTGAGATTGCCCGACGTCGTGTAGTTGCTGACCTTGACGACACCCTTGGAACGGAAGCCCATTGCGATTTGCGAGCGCGAGCAGATCGCGTTGGCCTGACTGAGCGCGTTGAGACAAGCGGCATTGGCGTTCGCGTCGCCGCCGGCCGCGATCGAGGCGGAGACGTCGTAGGCCAAGAGAACGTCGATCTGGTCCGGGTTGTCGTTGCAGGCGAGGCTCGCGACCCCCACGTGTTGGTTTCGGAGCGCCGGCGGCAAGTGCGGCGTCACACAGCCGTGCTTGTCGTCATCGAGTTCTTGGGCGACGTACGCGCCGTTGCCACCTTGGATCATCAGCGACTGGAGCTTGGGCTCGTTCGGGAAGATCCAGCCCGCGAACCCGGCACCGCTCACCGTCAGGATGACTTCGCTGTCTTTCCGACCCTGGATCGTTCCGTGCCAATGGAAGCAGTCCTTGACGAACGGCTCGAGTTCGAGCCGATCGAGGCGCACCGTGAAGTCGGCGTCGTCGAACATCTTGATGCGCAGCAGGGTGCCGACGGTCGCTTGACGCAAGAGGGCCGTGTCGACGCTCACCGTGCGAGCGCGCTTGATGCCCACCTCTGGCGCAGGGTCCCATCGGACGGGAGTCAGGAGGTCCGGGGCTTCGATGCGAGGAGGGGCTTGTCCGTACGCGAGCGGACAAAGAGCCAAGGCCAGGATGGTAGAAGCAAGTGGATTCATGGAGTTCTGTTCTCGATGGAGGATGAGGACAGACTCAGTCGGAAAACGGCACGCTGGCGACCAGACTTCGAGCACTTTTTTCCGCGCCCAGTAGAATCTCCCCGATGCGAGACGGCTCGATGCGAGAAGGCGAGCAGAGCGACGGCCCTATGCGGGACGGCCCGATGCGGAACGGGCCTTTGGAACCTGGCCGGCTCCGCGAAGGCCCGCCGGACGACAGCATGCAGAGCCACGGCTCGGGCGCGCTGACGATGTTCTTGCGTGACCGCATTCGCGAGCATGACCGTTCGGTCATCCCGCCCGGCAACCGGGACGTGGATCGAAACGACAGCGACGAAGAAGTGCTGCCGCTCGTCTACGACGAGATGAGACGACTCGCCCAGGTCCTGCTGCGCGGCGAGCAGCACGAGACGTTGCAAGCCACCGCACTCGTCCACGAGGCATGGCTGCGCATGATCGATCCGGCGCAGTTCGACGGCGAGGACATCGAGGTCGTCCGGCGACGCTTCCTCGCGCTCGCAGCGCGCGCGATGCGGTGGATCCTCGTCGACCGCGCACGTGAGCGCCAGGCGAAGAAGCGCGGCGGCGCGTGGAAGCGCATCACCCTCTACGACGCGCCAGCCGGTTCGAGCTTCGATCCCTCAGGCGTCCTCGACATCGACGCGGCCCTCGAGAAGCTCGATGCCTTCCGACCACGTCTTGCGCGCGTCGCCGAGCTTCGCCTCTTCGCCGGCCTCTCGGCAGGCGATGTCGCTGCGACCTTGGGCATCAGCGTGTCGCTCGCCAACGACGAGTGGGCGCTTGCTCGCTCGCTCATGTCGCAGTCCTTGGCAGCGCGTTGAGCGTCGTCAGTCGCGCCACGACGCGTCGACGATCACCACGCGTCCATTCTCGGTCGTAAGCGCGATCATCGTTCCATCGCGCTTCCACGCGAGCCCCGTCACGTCCTGATCGAAGGCCAGCTCGAAGGTCTGCTGCTGCGTCGCGAGGTTCCAGATACGCAGGCGGCGATCGCGCCCGCCGCTCGCGAGGCGCGTGCCGTCGGGGCTCGCCGCCAGACACAGAACACGTCCATCATGTGCGTGCCAGCGAGCGAGCACGGAGCGCGTCGTCGGATCACAGACCTGGATGACGTGGTCGTCACCCGCCGCGCAGAAGCCGGTACCTGTCGCGTCCGACGTGCAGAGTCCGAACCCACGAGCGACAGCGACCTTCCACGTCTCGCGTGCCTGCGTCACATCGAACACGTGGATGTAGTTGCTCCAGGTGCGCTGGTGCACGCTGCGGCCATCGGCGGACCACTGGACCATGTGCAGGCGACTCAGGCCGGTGCTGACCGGGACTGTGCTGGCGTCCAACGGGCTCCACACGACCGTGTCCTCCAAGGTCGGCACGATCAGGCGGTCGTCGACCGGGCTCCACGCGACGTTCGCATGGATCGCTTCTCCGAAGTCGCGCACGACCAATGGCTCGGCTTCGCCTTGACGTCGCACGACGACGGAGCGTCCGCGCCAGTGCGCGACGAGGCTGCCATCTCGGTTCCAAACAGCGCGGACTGCGGGCACGCGCTCGACCACGTCCCCGTGCGCGGTTTCGATGACCAGCGTCTCGGCTCCCGACTGCACGGCGACGCAGCCGTCGGGGCGAAAGCGCAGTTGGTTCTGCCTTCCCTTGGGTACGCCAGGCTCGAGGATCGTGCGCACCGCGCGTGGCGTGCCCACACGCCAAATCTTGAGAGACCCCGTCTGCGTCGCACTGACCAAACGCTCACCGCCAGGTTCCCAGGCCACGTAGAACACGGGCGAATCGTGACTACCCAGCTTCGTGTATTCGCCGCTCTCGAAGCGCCAGATGCCGACACTCTCGTCCTGGGAGCCGCTCGCGAGGTAGGCGCCATCGGGGCTCCACGCGATGGCAGGGCCACCAAGGCGCTGACCTTTGAGGGTCTTGACCAAGCGGCCATCGACTGCGTCGAAGACCGGGACATCGTCTTCGTTGCGCAGTTTGACAGCGAAGATCGGACGCGTCGGATGCCATGCCGCACCGTGACAGCTGTAGCTGGCGCCGGGCAATCGAATGTCGTGAAGCAGGGTCCAGGTCGCCGTCTCGAAGACGTGCACGCGCGGCTGCGGATGGGTCGGAACCGCGCAGTAGCGGCCGTCCTGCGAGAACTTCGCGCTAGCGCCATAGAGGAGCCCCATGTCCGGTCGCTGCACGACTTCGCCCGAAGTGGCATCGACGATGACGAGCGTGCTCTGATCGCCGGTGCCGGGATACTCGAGGGCGGCGATGCTGCGCGCGTCGGGGCTCAGGGCTGCATGCCGAGGCGCGCGCAGAGGCGCTGTCGTCGACACGAGCACGCCAGCCTCGGTCAGCACTTCGATGCGATCACCCTGCCGACGCAGCAGGAGTCCGAGTGCGTGCGAACGGCCGATCAGGCCATGTGCTCGCGAAAGCTCGCTCACGATCACCATGTCGGGGAGCCGCCAAGTCGAGATCGTTCCCTGGTGCCTCGTGATCTCGAGCAAGCCGTTGTCCTTGCGAAAGGCGAGGCCGCGCGGTGGACCGGACACAAAGGTGCACTCGAGTTCCGCACTTCGGCAAGCCGCTCGCAGCACGTGCCATTCGAAGCCCCGCAAGTCGACCTCGCCAGTACGTGGAGTCCAACGGTCGACGAGCTCGCGCACCGTCGTATCGCCGCTCGTGCTCTGCAGTGCAATGCCGCCTTGCACCATCTCCGAGGCGTAGAGGCGTGCGCGAATGGCCTCGCTCACCGCATCGGCGTTGCGCCGCAAGTCGAGCTCTACGAGTGCCATCGATTTGTTCTCCGCGGCGTAGAGCGACGTCGCGATCAAACCAGCGACGAGGGCCAGCATCGTCGCCGTGCTGCCGAGCACGAGCGCCTTGTGTCGCCGCGCAAAGCGTCGGGCGCGATACGCGAGAGTCGCGGGTCGTGCACGGATCGGCAAATGCGCGAGCCACCGCCCGAGGTCGTCGCGAAGCTCGGCTGCGGACTGATAGCGACGCGAACACTCCTTGGCGAGGGCGCGGTCACAGATCGTCTCGATGTCGCCACGCCACTCTCGGTCGAACACTCCGAGTCGTGTCGGATCCCGATCGCGAACGAAGCGTCCGAGGTCGCTCAGCGGTCGACCGTGGAAGTCGAGGGGTAGCCGACCCGAGAGCAGCTCGTAGAGCACGACGCCGAGTGCGTAGACGTCGGAGCGTCCATCGATGTCGGCGCTCGTTCCCGAGATCTGCTCGGGGCTCATGTACGGCAGCGTACCGAGCATCTGGCCCGTGCTCGTACGCATGGCCGACGCTTGCAAGTCCGCCTCGCTCGACTTCGCGATCCCGAAGTCCAAGACCTTGGGCACGGGGCCGTTCGACGTCGTTTCTCCCCGGGTCACGAGGATGTTCTGCGGCTTGAGATCACGATGCACGACACCGCAATCGTGTGCGTGCTGCACGGCATCGCAGACCGCAACGAAGAGCTCGATGCGCGCCCGCGTCGTGAGCTTGTGCGTCTTCGCGAAGTCGGTGATCGGCATGCCGTCGACGAGCTCCATCGCGAAGTACGGCACGCTGCCGAAGCCGTGGTCCGCCTCACCCGCTTCGTAGATGTGGGCAATCGACGGATGCCGGAAACGAGCGAGGAGTTCGGCTTCTTTGCGAAAGCGCTCGAGCAGGTCGGGGCGCACGACGCCCGCATGGAGGACCTTGAGGGCGACTTCGCGCCTCGGATGCACTTGCTGCGCGCGATAGACGATCCCCATGCCGCCGCGACCGAGGAGGCCGACGATGCGGTACGGACCGATCTGTTCCGGGGCCGCCTCGCCCTCGTCGCGCGCCGTCGCTGCGACGCGACTGAAGGCCTCGATGCTCCCTGCCGGCGCGTCGTGGTGGCGCAGGAGGTCGAGGACAGCGGCCTCGAGTTCTCGGTCACCTGCGGTCGCGCTCGCAAGTCGACGAGCCCGCTCCTCGGGGCTCAGCGCATAGAGTTCGATGAAGAGGTCAGCCGCGCGACTCTTCCTGACGTCCGCTGGGTCGGCGTTTCCGTCTTCGTCGTGCGTCGGCACCATGCAGGAACCATACCCACCAAGCGAGCGCTCGTCTGTCCTCCGCGCTCGTGGTTCGCCCTAGCCTCGGCCCGCTCGCGGCGCTTCAGCTTCCGAGGACCGCGTGCAACCCGTTGCCGAGGACGATGTCCCAGCCAGGACCGTTCGGCACGAAGTCCCAAGCCTGCATCGTGAGCCAAGCTCCATCGAGCGCAGAGTCGTTCGGGATCGGCACGTCCAACGTGAACGGGCTACTCCAAGCACCGACCGCGAGCTGGAACCAGACCGCAGGATCGTGGTGAACGACCCCGGTGTACGACGTCGACCCGAACGGGACACTCGCCGGAGCACCGAGGATCACGACCGAGACCGATCCCGCGGGGCTGCGCGCGCCCGAAACCTTCCACGTCGAGTTCAACGTCGGGTCGAGCGAAGTCAGCGTCGTTCCGTGCGTCGGACCTGCGGTTCGGACGTAGCGCGTCAGGTCCGTGCTCCAGAGTTCGATGCCGGTGGCCGCGCTTCTCCCGGAGAACAAGAGCTGCTTCCCCAAGAAGCCGTGGAACACCGAATTCGAACTCGCATCGACGATCGACTTGCTCGTGATCATCAACGTCCCAGTTAGCGTTCCGTCGCTGAGCACGAGCTCGTGCCCTGCGAAACTCGTCGCTTCGTACGAGAAGAGCACGCGTTGACCGACTCCTTGCATCGTTTGTTGGATGGAGACGTTCGTCGATGCCATTGGAAGCAGCACTGACGTGCCGGCCGTCGTCCCGTCGGTCGTCCACAGCCCTCGCGCATTGGTCGCGTCGGTCGCGAAGAACAGCAAGCGGTCGCCGCACGCGCTGTGTGGCAGCGCTTTGGAACTCGCCGTCCCCGCAACGAGGTCCGCGAACAGCACCGTCCCCGCCGGCGTGCCGTCGGTCCGCCACAATTCTTGCCCTGCCGTCGAGGTATTCCCGCGGAACCACACGTAGCCTCCCGCAGCGACATACCCTGCAGTGAGGCTGCTGACCTGAGGATCCAAGTCTTTCAGCAAACCGTTCGCCCCTGTCGCGACATCGAAATAGCACGGCTCGTTCGACACGGTCGCGGTCGACCCTTCGAAGACGAAACGAGAGCCAACGCGTGCGAGTGGCTCGAGCGGTGAGCGACCGTTGTCGATCGAAGTGAAGCCGTCCGGTAACCGAGTCGTCCCAGAAGGCGTCCCGTCGCTCACGTAGAAGTCACCGAGGCCGAAGAAGTAGCAACGCCCCTCGTATTCGGTGAACGACTCCGGACCGCCGTTGAACGAACCGGTCTGGATGTCCACGAGCAGTGTCGTCCCTGTGCGCGTTCCGTCGGTCGCCCACGGCTCGATCCCGTGGACGCCATCGTTGCATCGAAAGAACAGCTTGTCCCCCGCGACGCGGAAGTACCCCGGAGCCGAGGAACTCGTACCGGGATTGAGATCGAAGACATTGAGCTTCTCCGTGGGTACGTCGAAGACCCCGAGCTCACTCCCGAGAGTCGCATCGCGAACCTGCATGACGAGCTGATTCCCGAACGCGACGATGTCGCCCGAAATGCTGATTCCTGGCAGGATCAACTGCGTCCCCGCAGCGGTTCCGTTGCTGCGCCAAAGGCCATCACGCGTGTAGATGTAGCAACGGTCGCCAATCGTGACCGAGGAACTGAAAATCGTGCTACCGGTCCCGGGGGTCATGTCCGCGACCAGGGTCTGAGCAGTAGCGTCGGATGTTGCGTCCGAGGAAACGGCGACGAGTAGCGCCAAGAACGTCGTGCGTGCGAACATGAAATCTCCTCGACTCGGGTTTGGGGTTCGGGCGTTCCGGCGGACGAAGACCCGCCGGAGGTGTAACAGCGTGTTGAAAAACTCAGACATGCACCGAGCGGGCGCTTACTTCGCGTAGCTCAGATTGGTCGGGCTCCCGAACTGCAAGATGTTGAGCAGGGGATTGACCGCAATTGGCTGGAAGTGCAGTCCAACGCCGGCGATCGCGTTGACCGCAGCATTGGGGAATGCCAACTGACGCGTTGTGGCGTTCCCACTCGAATCCGTGACGAGGACGGTCATCGGTAGGAACAGACCGGTCCAATCCAACCACAAAGCGTTCTGGAACCCGCGAATTGGCACGCCGGTCGGCAATCGCCCGGACGAGAGATAAATCACGTGCGCAACACCGGGTTGTGAGACGAGGTCGAGATCGAGGAGCACGGTCCCTGTGCCCCAGCGTGGCAAGTAGCGCGTGGACTTCGAATAGAGCAGCGACGTGCTCGTGTCCTCGTACAACTCGATCTCATCGAGACGGAATCGGTGCTTCTGATTCTGGAAGCCGGAGATCGTGAACTCGAGCCGGATCGCGTCGGCATCGGCACTCGGCACGAACCGCTCACCGAACTGCATGACGACGGCGCGATTCCCATCCGTGATCGTCGGATGGTCCTTGAGAAGAGTCCACGTCGTGCCGTTGCGAATGCTCGCCTGGAAATCGATGTAGGCCCAGTTCGTCGAAACCACCGTCGAGTGCACGTCGAAACGCAGGATGTACGCCTTGCCTTGTGTCAACTTCACGGGCTGCTCGATGCTGTGCGGCGTGTTCACGAGCACCGTCGCGCCGTAGGCTTGCGACTGCACCGAACCGTTGGTTGCGAAGTCTTCGACCGCGATGTTCTCGGCAAACCCGTTGAAGGCCCAAGGCGCGATCGAGATCCGGGAGGCTTCGAAGTTGCCATTTCCGAGGAGATTGGCCTGAGCAGTAGAGACACTCGTGCAAGCGATCGTGGCGATGGCAAGAGCAGCGGCGTGGTTTCGAATCATGTTCGTAACTGTGAGGTTATGGGTGTGTGGGAGCGCCGATGGGTTCGGAGCCCGAACGGTCAAGCGAAGGAAGCAACACCGGCACGACGGATACTCTCGTTTTCCTCAATCCGAGTCGCTGGTGCGCTGCGGATGCCGTCCCGGCTGCTCGGCACGAGCGCAGAACGAGCTGGCTGCGTTACAGAATTCGTTCGATCGACAACGTCCCGCGTTGTGGAGACGCGCACGATCCAATCGACAGCGCGATCAGAATTCTCGTAACGCACACACGCGTCGGTGCGCTGGAATGGCTGCGCGGGGCATACGCGACATGACCAATCGACCTCCACAGGACGACGATCAAGCACGGCTGCGACTGCTGATGGAGCAGTGCCTGCCCGAGGTCGAGGCCTACATCCGCTTCCACATGGGGAATCTCGCCATGTTCGAATCGTCGAGCGACGTCGTGCAGTCGATCTGCCGTGAGGTCCTCGAAGACATGCCGCAGATCGAGATGCGCGGAGCCTTGGCGTTCAAGCGCTATCTCTACCTGCACGCGAGCCGCAAACTGGCGTCGAAGGGCCGCTACTACCGAGCTGCACGACGCGACTCGGTTCGAGCTGCACCGATCGATGACCACGCGATGCTCGAAGCGGCTCGCCACATCATGAGCCCGTCCCAAGAAGCGATCGGCAACGAAGAAGCCGAGCGCTACGCGCAAGCCCTCGAGCGTCTTCCGGACGACCAGCGCAGCGTGGTCGTGCTCTGTCGCGGACTCGGCATGTCCTCGATCGAAGCCGGCGCAGAACTCGGGATGACACCGGGAAACGTGCGCGTCACGTTGCATCGCGCACTCGCGCGACTGGCCATCGAAGCGAATCTCTGAGCGAATCGCTGAAGCGCAGAGCCGGCATGAGCGCGGCACTCGGGGTTATACTCCGGACCGAACCCGCGCACGCCTGGCGATGCTCTCTCAACGTCCTTCCTCCTCACGAGACCCTGCCGAAGAACTGCTCTTTCGCTGCCTCGAAGCGGAGGACGTGAGCGCACTCCTCGCCGACGTCGAGGCTCGCGACCCGGACTTGGCAGGTCGCGTGCGTGAACTCATCGCCGGACTCGCGCGCAACGGTCTGCTCGACAAAGAACAGCGGCGCGCCCTACACGCGATTCCCGAGTCGCTCGGCCCCTACTTGCTGCAAAAGCGCCTTGGCGAAGGCGGCATGGGAATCGTCTTCGCAGCTCGGGATACGACGCTCGATCGCCGCGTCGCGGTCAAGATCGTCCGACCCGACATGCTGCCGTTCGGCAACTCGAGTTCGCGCTTCGAGCACGAGATCGCGGCGATCGCCAAGCTCAATCATCCGTCGATCGCCCAGGTCTACAGCTCCGGCGAAGAGCAGGGTCTGCGCTACTACGCGATGGAGTTCGTCGAAGGCGAGTCCTGCGCGCAGATCCTCGCACGACTCGGCGACCGCGACCCGCAGACCCTGCACGGTCGCGATGTCTTCGCAGGCAAGCTCGAGACCGTCGACACGACGACGTCGCTCCGGACCGCGATCCTCACGTCGACCTGGACCGAAGCATGCGTGCACCTCGTGCGCGACATCGCGCTGGGACTCGCCCACGCGCACGACCAAGGCATTCTCCACCGCGATGTGAAGCCGGCGAACCTCATGGTCGGCCAGGACGGCAGAGCACGCCTCGTCGACTTCGGTCTCGCGCGGCTCGACGACCGAGCGACGATGACTCGCAGCGGTTCGCTGCTCGGTTCGCTCGCCTACATGTCGCCCGAGCAATTCCGTGGCAACCCGAGCGCAATCGATGCCCGCAGCGACGTCTACGCTCTCGGTGTCGTCCTTTGCGAATTCCTGACTCTGCGCTCGCCGACACTCGTGACCGGTTCGATCGAAGCCACGCGCGCGAAGATCCTGCACGGCATCCGGCCCAAACTCCGCAAACTCAATGCATCGATCCCGGTCGACGTCGAACTCGTCTGCCGACGTGCTGTCGCCTTGGACCCCAAACATCGGTATGCGTCCGCTGCGGCGTTCGCCGAGGACCTCGACCGCGCCCTGTCGGACCGTGGACCGATCGATGCGGGGTCGATCCTGCGCCGCGCAGCACTCGCAGCGCCGAGCCTGGTCTCGACGCTGGCTCTCTTGAGTGCCATGTGCGCCGTGATCCTAGGCTTCGTCGCGCTGACGAAGCATCGCGCCCAGGTCGATGCCGAGTCTCGAGCCGCCGACGCGAGTCGATGGCAGGCGACCGCAGAGGCAGCGCAGCTATCGAGCTACGGAGCGACCCTCGCGAATGCGTGGAACGCCTGGCAGGGTGGTTCGATCGAGCGTGCCCACGGCCTTCTGCAGGACAGCAAGCCTACCGCCGACGTGTGGGAGTGGACGTACGCCGCATCGCGGTTTCGCACGCCACAGAGGACCTACCCCGTCCTCAGCGGGAACGCGTATCTCTTCGGCCGATCGAAGCGAACGGGGCGCCTTTACTTCGGCATCACGGATCGCAACGTGCAGTGGATCGTGCCGGATGACGATCGCGACCGCGGTGTCGTCGAAAGAATCGGCAATGAGCCATTCGGGCCGACCGCGCATCGCGCGTTTTCGACGGCTGGCGTCTACGCATACGTTCCTCGGGAACGACCTTGTGATTTGCGAATCTGCGACCTCGAGAACGGCACTGACCACACCGTGCACTTCTCTCGAACGATCGACTTCATCGCCTTCGCACGCGACGTGCCACAACTCGCGGTAGGCGTCAGCGACGGAACGTGTCACGTCCTGGATGTCGAATCAGGCGATGAGGTCGCCAGCATCGACGCAGGGGCAGGAAGCCGATGGACAGAACTCCGGATCCTGCCAGACGGAACGCGCATCGTCGCGCGGCGCGTCGCGAGCGGCGTCACTGGCGCAGAGCTCGCTTCCTACGATGTTGCGACCGGCGCAAGACTTTGGCATCGAACAGGTTCTCCGAGAGATGGTGTCAAACTCGCGGTCATGCCCGCACTCGATCGATTCGTCGTACTGCAAAACGGCTGCAAGGTGGAGATTCATTCACTCGAAAGCGGCGAGCCGAGAGCGCATCGGTCGGTGGATCGCGTTCTCTCGAACATGGTGCCCGACCACCATTGTCTATGGCTCTATCACAAGGGCGATACGAAGGCAGTCTGTCTCCACGTTCCGTCGATGACGATCGTGCACCAACTCGTGTTTCCATCCCCGATCACCTTCGTGGACATCGACAAGACGCGCCGCCGCCTCCTCGTCGGCGATCGAAGGCCGGCGATTCACGAACTCGCACTTTCCAAGGTCGACGCGACGTGGGCCCATTGCGGCACGCGATCGATGACGCAGTTCGCGCGGGAATCGTCGCGCGGGGATTGGATCCTGGGGTGCAACCGGCGCGCACCGAGAATCCGGACGCGCAGCGGCGACACCGTGGTCCTCGACTCGGTATCGCCGAGCAACGACATCGCCTGGATCGGCGAAGACCGCCTGCTCGTCGCTCCAGCACAGGGCAACGAAGTCGAGGTGTTCGAGTGGTCCTCCTCGAAGAACGCCGCGACGCGTGTGCCAGACAAGCGATTCGCAGGACACGCCAGCGCCGTGCGCTCACTCGCGCTGATGCCGGGCAATCGCTTCGTCAGCGGCGGTGAAGACGGCAAGCTGATCCTGTGGGACCTCGAGACCGCAAAGGCGCTCCACTCGGTGAGCGCTCACGACAACACGATCAGCCGAGTGTGTACGACGCCGAACGGACACCTGGTCGTCACGGCGAGCCATGACGGATTCGTGCGCCTGTGGGACGCCCGCACTCTCGAACCCCGCGGCTCGTTCGCCGGTGCAGGCAGAGTGTTCGCACTCGAAGTCAGCCGCGACGGCCGCTTCATTCTAGCCGCCGGAAAGGCCGGCGTGCTCATGGTCTACGACGTGCTCCAGCGGAAGGTCGTCACCAGCCGCGCAGCACCGTACACGATCGCAGCCATTGCCCTATCCCCCGACGGGCGCCGCCTCGCGACTGCCGAGCGCTCGGGACGTGGCCTCACGATCTGGGACACCGAGAACTGGACTCGCGTCATCGAGTTGCCGACCGAGAACGACCTCAACGTCGTCGCGTGGTCGCAGGACGGGACGACGATCGCGACGGGTGACTACGAGGGACTCGTGCGCTTCTGGCGCGCGCGCTGACGGCGAGCCAAGCGCGGCGCTCGTCTGAGCGACGGAACGCCTACGCACACTTGACGCGTCCTCACGATTCTCGACGATGAAGGGACCGTTGCAAGCAAAGCAGCACGCAGACCTTCGAACACCCTGGGCAGACTCGCCGACTCGAGTCTTGGCCGCCCTGGAATCGTGCGTCGATGGATTGACCGAGCGCGAGGCGCATCGACGTCTCGAACAACACGGGAAGAACGCGTTGCAAGTCACGGCGCGACGCAGCTCGTGGCTGATCCTGCGCGACCAGTTCGCGAGTCCGATCACGTGGTTGCTCGTCGTCGCTGCCGTGCTCGCTCTCGTGTTCGGAGAACACATCGAGTCGGTCGCGATCTTCGTCGTGATCGGGATCAACGCCGCGATCGGGTTTTGGACCGAGAGACGTGCGATCCGCTCGATGGAGGCGCTTCGCGAGCTCGGCCGGCAGGAGACCGTCGTGCGCCGACAGGGCCACGTGCGCTCGATCCCCGCCGAGGACATCGTTCCGGGCGACATCCTCATCCTCGACGCCGGGGACGTGCTGACTGCCGACGTTCGGATCCTCGAGTCCTCGCGCCTCATGGTCGACGAGTCGACGTTGACCGGAGAGTCGATGCCGGTTTCGAAGACCCCCGACCCGGTCGAAGCGAAGTCCCTGCTCGCCGAGCGTACGTCGATGCTCTACAAGGGCACGGCGATCACGCGCGGTTCGGGTGAGGGCGTCGTCGTCGCGACGGGCATGCAGACCGAACTCGGCACCATCTCCTCGCTCGTGGAGACCGCCGAACAGGCAGCCACACCGCTCGAGGCGCGCCTCGCGACGCTCGCCCGTAGGCTCGTCTTCGTGACCGGCGGGATCGCTGCGTTCGTTGCGATCCTCTTCGTGAGCGCGGGACGAGAGGCATGGTTCGCGCTCGAGATCGCGATCGCGCTCGCGGTCGCGACGATTCCCGAAGGTCTTCCGATCGTCGCGACGCTCGCACTCGCGCGTGGAATGCGGCGCATGGCCCACCGCGGAGCCCTCGTCGAGAAGCTCGCCGCGGTCGAAACGCTCGGATCGACGACCACGATCCTGACCGACAAGACCGGCACGTTGACCGAAAACCGCATGACCGCTGTCGAACTCTTGCTCGATCGCGGACTCGTCGCAATCGAGGGCACCGGGCTCGAAGTCCATGGACACTTCCGACTCGACGATCGAAACGTTGCGGTCCAGGAGCTACCAGAACTCGTGGACGCGTTGCGCGCAGCGGTGCTCTGCAACAACGCATCGCTCGAGACCGCGAGTGGCACGATCGAGACGTCAGGCGATCCGACCGAGGTCGCACTCCTGATCGCAGGTCGCAAAGCCGGCCTCGTCCGCGCCGAGTTGCTCGAAGCGTGGCCCGAAGTTCGCGAGATCGCGTTCGACTCCGAATCGAAACGCATGGCAACCGTGCATGCGTGCGCACAGGGCGATGCCATGTCCGGCAAGCCGAATGCAGGCGGCGTGATCGGTGTGCCACGGTTCTTCGCTGCGATCAAGGGAGCTCCCGAAGCCATCCTCTCGTGTTGCACACATGTCCGTTGCAACGCGGGCACGAAGGACCTCGCGGACTCGGCTCGAGCGGAATGGCTCAGGGCCGCGGAACGGATGGCTGCCAAGGGAGAACGCGTTCTCGCTATCGCGAGCGTCGATGTCGCGGACCCTGGCGACTTCGAGTTCGAGAACCTCACGTTGCTCGGACTCGTCGCGTTCTTCGATCCGCCACGCGCGAGTGCACGCGCAGCGATCGAAGAGTTCCGTCGCGCAGGAGTTCGCGTCGTGATGGTCACGGGCGACCATGCTTCCACAGCTAAGAGCGTGGCTTCGTCCGTCGGGCTCCTCGACGAGAGCGACGCACGCGCGCACGCGGTCATCGATGGCCGACAGCTGGGCGATGTCACGACCGTCGCCGACGATCAAATGCAGGAGCTGCTCGACGCCGAGGTCTTCGCACGCGTCGACCCGCGCACCAAACTCGAGCTCATCGATCTCCATCAGAGCAATGGCGCGGTCGTCGCGATGACCGGAGACGGCGTCAACGATGCACCCGCATTGCGGCAGGCGAACATCGGGGTCGCGATGGGTCGAAGCGGCACCGAGGTAGCCAAGGACGCTGCCG